>JBKWEB010000010.1:0-17245 GCA_046976245.1 Collinsella sp.
GCATTTCGCTCTCCCTTGCCTGGGAGCGCCGCGGCCACATTACCTGCACCGCCACCGATATCGAGCCGCGCGCTATCGATTTGGCCACCAAAAACCGCGATGCGCTTGGCCTCACGTCCGACGAGGTCGCCTTTAGTCTCACCAACCTGGTGAGTTCTATTCCCCGCGAAGAGTGGGGCACCTTCGACGTGCTTGTCTCCAACCCACCTTACATCCCGACCGGCGTCATGCGCTCGCTGCCGCACGAGGTCAAGGATTTTGAGCCCGACCTGGCGCTCGAGGGCGGCGCCGACGGCCTCGATATCTTCCGCCGCCTGCTCAATGCGGCGCCTTACATGCTGCGCGCCGGCGGCCTGTTTGCCTGCGAGCTCTACGAGGGTGCCCTCGATGCCGCGGCCGAGCTCTGTCGCCAGGCAGGCCTTTCGGACGTGCGTATCGTCCATGACCTCACCGATCGCCCCCGCATCGTCCGAGCCATCGTCACCGAGCCCAAACAGCGCCAGTAATATTTATTAACTGGTTAGCAAAAATTATAAAGTAGTTTATAATTAGGACGGCTGAAAGAGGTCGGCCCATGCAACCTCCTACCTTTCGGGAAATCATTGCCCTACTCAAGCACGATGGATTCGTGAAGGTCGCGCAAGTCGGTAGTCATGCTAAGTATGTTTCTGGTGACCGTGTTGTCACCGTGAACGGCTCTGGTGGTGATCGACCAAAGAAGGGCACGTGGGCAAGTATTCGTCGCCAAGCTGAATGGTAGTTGGAGGCAAAATGAGGCAGCGATTTACCTATGACTGCGTTCTCATAAAAGAAGACGACGGTTACTGCGCCAGTTTCCCGCAGATTCCCGGCGCCTTTGCCGATGGCGATACGCGCGAAGAAGCGATTGCCCATGCCACCGAGGCACTGATGGCGTTTTTGGCCGACGACCTCAACAACGGTTTGACTCCGGCAGGGTACGAACGCTCGGCCGAGGTCGTGGCCCTTTCAGTCGAAATCGACCACGAGGACGCTCGGGAAGCGGCGTGCCGAACATTTAAAGACGCAGCGCTGGACCTCAAAGTCTCCGCTCCGCGGATTACCGCGCTGGTCAAAGCCGGAAAGCTCGATGTTGAACTTGTCGACGGCCGTCGGATGATAACGATAGACAGCATCGAGCGCTACGCCGCCCAAGAACGCCACGCCGGCAGGCCAAAGAAGTTCGTCGCAGTCCAATAACCCCCTCACTTTCACCGACTACTAGAGCCGCTCACCAAACCAACATGCGCTCTGGGCAAATAGGTTGAACGTTTCGTGCGAGAATGCCCCACAGTAAACAAACTTGCACCAGAGCGTAAGGGGCTGGCATACACATGCAGACGGTCTATCGGGTATACGAGGGAGCGCGCGAGCCGCATCGGCTTGCAGTCGAGCGCACGGCCGAGCTACTCGGTCGCGGCGGCCTGGCGCTTATTCCAACCGAGACGGTCTACGGTGTCGCCGTGGCGGTCAACGCCTTCTCGGATGCCGTTCCACAAGATACAAGTGAACCTCTGCCGTGGCCGCGCGATCCGCAGGCCACCGTCAACGGCGCCGCGGTCCCCGCACTCGGCACCGGCTATCGTCGTATCTTTACCCTCAAGCAGCGCGAGCTCACCCAAACGGTTGCCTGGCTGGTCGATGATGCCGAGGCACTCGACCGCTATGGCGTGGATATCCCTAACGAGGCCCGCGTGCTCGCCCGACGATGCTGGCCGGGCGCCCTGACTATCGTGGTTAAGGCGGCCCCCTGCGTGCCGACCTTTATGCGCGCCGCCGACGACACGGTGGCACTTCGCGCTTCGGCCTCGCCCGTGGTGCAGGCGCTCATCCGCGCCTGCGGCAGCCCTCTTGCCTGCACCAGCGCCAACACGCATGGCGCGCCCGCGCCGGCAAGTTTTGTCACGGTGGAGGAGCGCATCCTGGAGGGGGTCGATGTGGCCGTCGACGCCGGTGAGACCCCGTGTCGCGACGCCTCAACCATCGTGTCGTTTCAGCACGGCGAGCTCCAGATCCTGCGCCAAGGCGCACTTCCCGCATCAGAGATCGAGCGGGTCCTGTCCGACCCGATGCAATAGAAAGGTGTAAGCGATGTCGTTGAATCTAGGTAGCCTGGGTATGGAAGACGCCTCGTTTAGCTTTGGCGGTTCCTACATCATGGCGCTCGACTGCGGCACTACCTCGGTACTCGCGACTATCGTCGACGAGTACGGCTGCATCGTCGCCCAGGCGCGTCGTAGCGTCAAAACCAGCTTCCCGCGCCCCGGCTGGGTGGAGCAGGATCCCACGGAGGTGCTTGCCAGCCAGATCGGCGTGATGATGGAGGTCCAGTTTAAGAGCGGCATCCATTCTGACCGCATCGCCGCCATCGGTATCTCCAACCAGCGCGAGACCACGGTGGTGTGGGACCGCATAAGCGGCCAACCCATCTATAACGCCATCGTGTGGCAATGCCGTCGCACCGCACCTCTGATCGACGAGCTGGTCGAGCAGGGCGCAGAAGAGCTGGTGCGCTCCCGCACGGGGCTTACGCTCGACCCGTATTTCTCGGCCTCCAAGGTGCAGTGGATCCTCGACAACGTCGATGGTGCGCGTGAGAGCGCGGCGGCGGGCGACCTCATGTTCGGCACCATCGACACCTGGCTCATCTACAACCTCACCGGCGGTCAGGTATTTGCCACCGACTACACCAATGCCAGCCGCACCGCGCTCTTTAATATCCATGCGCTCGATTGGGACGACGATCTGCTGGCGCTTTTCGACGTCCCGCGTTCCATGATGCCCGAGGTTCGTTGGAGCTCGGGCGACTACGGCCGCGTCGCGAGCGACATCATGACCAACATGCCACCCATCATGGGCGTGGCGGGCGACCAGCAGGCGTCGCTGTTCGGCCACTGCTGCTTCCATCCCGGCCAGACCAAAAACACCTATGGCACGGGTTGCTTTATGCTCATGAACACCGGCGACGAGATCGTCGAATCCAAGAACGGTCTGGTCTCCACGATCGGTATCGCCGCGGACGGCAAGATCAGCTATGCGCTCGAGGGTTCTATCTTTGCCGCCGGCTCAACCATGAACTGGCTGCGCAACAACATGGGCATCATCTCGAGCGTGAGCGAGTCCGCGCAACTCGCCACTTCGATTAACGACAACGAGGGCTGCTACTTCGTCCCCGCCTTCGCAGGCCTGGGCGCTCCCTGGTGGGACCCGCATGCTCGCGGTATCGTGTGCGGCCTGACCGGCGCCTCGAGTCGCGCGACCATTGTGCGTGCGGCCTGCGAGTCCATGGCCTACCAGAGTTATGACGTGCTACGCGCCATGGAGCAGGACGTGGGACTTTCGATTGAGCGCCTGTCCGTCGATGGCGGTGCCTCGCGCAACGAGTTCATCATGCAATTCCAGGCTGATCTGCTGGATATTCCCGTGCTGCAGTGCGAGACGGTGGAGACCACGGCGATTGGCGCCGCGTACTTGGCGGGCCTTGCTGTCGGCTATTGGGAGGATTTGGAGGAGCTGGAGCAAAACGCTCAGATCGTCAAAGTCTTCCATCCTCACATGTCCGCCGAGCGCCGTGAGAGCAACCTCGCTGGTTGGCGTGATGCCGTCAAGCGTTCGCTCAACACCGCTCAGTAGGGTTGCGACGAGCTGCTCGATACAACAAACCGTTAAACTTATGCACGGCGCGAGGCAACAACGTCGCCAGGCGTCTTGTCAGCAAGGCCATCTTCCGGCCGCAACGAAAGGGGCAATCAACCCATGACCGTCACCTACGATACGTCCCGCGTGACGCTTGTCGACCATCCGCTCGTCCAGCACAAGCTGTCGATCTTGCGCGACAAGAGCACCGGCACCAACCAGTTCCGCCAGCTCGTGCGCGAGCTTGCGCTCTTTGACGGCTACGAGGCCATGCGCGACCTGCCCATGGAAGACGTCGAGGTCGAGACTCCCATCACCACCGCCATGTTTAAGCAGCTTGCCGGCAAGAAGCTCGCCATTGTTCCCATCCTGCGTGCGGGCCTCGGCATGGTCGACGGCATCCTCGACCTGGTGCCCTCCGCTCGCGTGGGCCACATCGGTATGGAGCGTGACGAGGTTACCCACGAGCCGCATGAGTATTACTGCAAGATGCCCAAGGATATCGACCAGCGCATCTGCCTGGTTGTCGACCCCATGCTCGCCACGGGCGGTTCGGCCGAGATGGCCATCAGCTACCTGCGCGAGCGCGGTGTTAAGGATATTCGCATGCTGTGTATCGTCGCGGCCCCCGAGGGCCTCAAGTCACTGACCGAAAAGGACCCCGACGTACATATTTATACCTGCGCCATCGACGACCATCTCAACGAAGCTGCCTACATCGTTCCCGGCCTGGGCGACGCCGGCGACCGCATCTACGGCACGCTGTAATCTCTGGGGCATACCGGCTAACGTCGAAAATACGAAGAAATGGTGCGCGCGGTCGAACAAAAGACGACCGCGCGCACTCCTGTTAACGGACGTTTTGCCCTGCAGGGTTCGAGAAAAACGTATTACCGTACCTGCGGCATAAAGAAGGTCTTAAGAAAACGAACAGGTGCGTATTAACCGATGCTTTTTCGGTTGTACTTTAGCGATTGGCTCGTACAATAGTCACCAATGTTTGGCGGGAACTGTCCTGTGAGGCGATAAAAAAGGAAAGTGAGGACGCCAGTGTTTCAGATAGCCGATCTGCTCGCTATCGTTGCAGGTGCCATCGCGGGCGCGATTGCCTTCCTTCCCTTTGTCTTTACGCTCAAGCCGGTTCTTGACGATAAGCAGAATGCGGACATGCTCAAGGGCATGGTGAGTCTGGCGGTCTCGGCAGTCGCCCTGCTCGTCTTTACCTTGGTTGTGTTTGCGTTGTTCGGAGAGGCATTTCGCATGTTCCTCCTGGGCGAGGCGATCGGCTTCGTGGCCTTTATGGCCGCCTGCACGGTTCGCGTCGCCAAGGCGCTGCGAGATCCTCATGAGGTCGAAAGGTAAGTCGTGGAAATTTTTGAAAAGCTGCCTGATGAGATTAATCATCTGGTCAGCGAGTTCAGCTCCACCCCTGTCGTGGGCGATCTGAGCTGCGGCATCACGCAGTACTCGTTTTGGCTGATCGTCTCCACGATCGTGCTCCTGATCGTCCTGGCCGTGTTCAAGAAGAAGCAGACCCTGGTTCCCAAGGGCTTCTTCGTCAACGGTTTCGAGTACATCATCGAGTACGTCGAGAACGATATCGGCAAGGGCGTCGTGGGTGAGAACTGGAAGAAGCACTTCCCGTTCCTGTGCTCGCTTTTCCTGTTCATCCTGATCAATAACATGATCGGCCTGATCCCGGGAATGAAGCCCGGCACCGGTGCAATCGGCTCCACCGCCGCGCTCGCCATCTTCGCCTTCGTGTACTTCATCTACTACGGATGCAAGGCTCACGGCGTGATCGGCTACATCAAGAGCCTCGCCCCGCAGGGCGTGAGCTTCCCGATGAACGTGCTTGTGTGGGTCGTCGAGCTTTTCTCGACCTTCCTGCGCCTCATCACGCTCGCCGTCCGTCTGTTCTGCAACATGTTCGCAGGACACGTGGTCATGGGCTCGTTCGCCATCATGGCGAGCATGTTCATGCAGCCGCTGCTTCAGCAGGTTTCCGCGGCCCACGCCGTCGGCGCCCTGCCTTCGCTGGCCTGGCTTGCCATCCTCATCCTGATCTATGCGATCGAGCTTGTGGTCGGCGCCATCCAGGCTTACGTCTTCACGGTCCTTACCGCCGTGTATGTCTCCGAGGCAGAGGAGGTCGCGGAGGAGGAGTAGTCTTCCGTTCGCGCCTTAAAGGTAAGGCAATTCGTTAAACCGCCGGTGCCCGTACCCATGGAGCCCGGCAGTTATAAAAAGGTTATCCTGCGTGAAATAAGACACGCACGACAAAGGAGGAATCGTGGGAGTTATCGGTTACGGTCTCGGTGTTATCGGCGCTGGTCTTGCTATCGGCCTGTCTGCTCTGGGTGCTACGGGTGCTATGGCCCGTCAGCCTGAGGTCCAGGGCCGCGTGTTCACCGTCTTCATCATGGGCTCCGCCTTCGGCGAGGCTCTGGCTCTGATCGGCTTCGTTGTCGCGCTGATCGTTAAATAGCACGGAGCGTCAAGTATGAATCTTTCATCCCAGAAGAGCGCGATCGCACTCTCCGCGTCCGCGGCCGCGCTGCTCATGCCGGTTTCCGCGTTCGCCGAGGACGGCGCTGCCGGTGCGGACATCCTCATCCCTAAGATGGCGGAGTTCATCCCGGCACTTATCGCCTTCCTGATCATCTGGATCGTGCTGGCCAAGGTCGCCCTGCCGGGCATCATGAAAACCATGGAGGAGCGCGGCAAGAAGATCGAGGAGAGCCTCGACGAGGCCGAGAAGACCAAGCAGGAGGCTATCGCCAAGCGCGCTGAGTCCGACTCGATCGTCACCGACGCCCGTCGTCAGGCTGCCGACATCGTTCTCGAGGCCCGTAAGGACGCCGAGTCCGAGCGCGCCCGTATCATCGAGGCTGCTCACAAGGAGGCCGAGGAGATCATCGCCAAGGCCCATACGACCGTCGAGGACGAGCGCAAGTCCATCTACGCCGGTGCCGCGAGCTCCATCGCCGACCTGTCCGTTGCCGTCGCCACCAAGATCGTGGGCGAGGCACTCGAGGACGATGCCGAGCAGAAGAAGCTCATCGAGCGCTACATCCAGGAAGCAGGTAGCCTGAATGCCGACTAGCCGCTATCAGGACAAGGTGCTCGAGACCTACGCGCGTTCCCTTTTGGAAGCCGCCAAGGCCGAGAACCATGTGTTCGAGGACCTCGAGATGGTCGAGCGCTTGGCTTCTGCCAGCCCCGAGATCATCGCCGTGCTCGACACCATGTCCAAGCGCGACCAGCTCGACCTTCTTCCCAAGGTGGCAGCTGCCTTTAAGTATGTTGCCGAGGAAGACGAGGATGTAGTGGGCGTGACCGTCACCACGGCGATCCCGCTCGACGACGAGCTGCGTCAAACCATCACTAAGAAATGCGAGCAGGACTTCGGCCGCAAGGTATTCCTTATCGAGCAGGTCGACCCGTCTATCGTGGGCGGCCTGGTGCTCGAGGCCCGCGGCGAGCGTCGTGACATCTCCGTCAAGACGCAGCTGCGCATCGCGCAGGAGACCCTCGCAAACTCTGCTAATTCGTACGGAGGTGAAGCCTAATGTCCGAAACCCTCAATGCCCAGGATATCGCCAAGAAACTGCAGGAGCAGCTCACGAGCCTCTCCGCGACGGTCGATACGCATGAGGTTTCAACGGTCGACGAGGTAGGCGACGGCATCGCGCGCGTCTCCGGCCTCAAGAGTGCCATGGCAGGCGAGCTTCTGGAGTTCAAGAGCTCCGATACCGGTGAGACCGTATTCGGCCTCGCCCAGAACCTTGACCGTGACGAGGTCGGCGCCGTTCTGTTTGGTGCCGTCGACTCCATCAAGGAAGGCGACGAGTGCCGCACCACTGGCCGCATTATGGATATTCCCGTGAGCCGTGCAATGCTCGGCCGCGTCGTCAATCCGCTCGGCCAGCCCATCGACGGTTTGGGTGACATTGTCGCCACGCACCGTCGTCCCATCGAGTTCAAGGCCCCCGGCGTCATCGACCGTACCCCGGTGTGCGAGCCGGTCCAGACCGGCCTATTGGCTATCGACTCCATGGTGCCTATCGGCCGCGGCCAGCGCGAGCTTATCATCGGCGACCGTAAGACCGGTAAGACCGCCATTGCCATCGACGCTATCCTCAATCAGCGCGGCAAGGGCATGGTCTGCATCTATGTCGCCATCGGCCAGAAGGCCTCCACGGTTGCTAACATCCGCGAGACCCTCGCTCAGCACGGTGCGCTCGACTACACCATCATCGTTTCGGCCACCGCTGCCGATTCCGCCCCTATGCAGTACATCGCGCCTATGGCCGGTGCCGCTATCGGCGAGTTCTTCATGTACAACGGCGAGGACGGCAAGCCCGCCAGCGAGACCAACCCCGGCGGTCACGTGCTCGTCATCTACGATGACCTGTCCAAGCAGGCTGTGGCCTACCGTCAGATGTCGCTGACGCTGCATCGTCCGCCCGGACGCGAGGCCTATCCTGGTGACATCTTCTACCTGCACTCTCGTCTGCTCGAGCGTGCTGTCAAGATGTCCAAGAAGAACGGTTACGGCTCCATGACAGCTCTGCCGATCATCGAGACCCAGGACGGCGACGTCTCGGCCTACATTCCGACCAACGTCATTTCCATTACCGATGGTCAGATCTACCTGCAGTCCGAGCTCTTCTTCCAGGGCCAGCGCCCGGCAGTCGACGTGGGCATTTCCGTGTCCCGCGTCGGTGGCGATGCGCAGACCAAGGCCATGAAGCAGGTCGCCGGCAACCTCCGTCTGGACCTCGCTTCCTATCAGGAGCTCGCTGGCTTTACGCAGTTTGGCTCCGACCTTGACGAGGCTACTCAGAAGCAGCTGACCCATGGTGCCCGCATGACCGAGCTCCTTAAGCAGCCGCGCTACAAGCCGTTTGAGGTTGGCGAGCAGATCGTTACGCTGTTCGCTGGCAACGAGGGCTTCCTGGATGACCTGGAGATTGCCGACGTGCTGCCTTTCCGTGCCGAGCTCATCGAGTACATGGACAATGGCTTTGGCTCGCTGCTCGACAAGGTTCGCGCCAAGAAGATCGATGATGACACCAAGGCTGAGCTCTTGCGCGTCATCGGCGACTTCAAGCAGCAGTTCATGGCCAAGCACCATTCGGATGTTTCTGGATCAGAGGAGAACTAAGCCCCATGGCCAACCTTCGCGACATTAAGAAGCGAATCTCCTCGGTTACCACGACCAAGCAGATCACGCGCACGATGGAGATGGTCTCTACGGCCAAGATCCGTCGTGCTCTCGATCGATCCAAGCAGGCCGAGCCCTATAAGGAGGCGCTGACCGACGTCATGTTGACGGTCGCCGGCGACGCCTCCTGTTCGGGCACCGATCCCATGCTGCAGAAGCATGAGAGCGTCAAGCATGGCCTGATTGTCGTTATTGCCTCGGACCGCGGCCTTGCCGGCGGTTTCAATACGACGGTGGAGCGCACGGCCGAAAAGCTCGCCGCTTCTTGGGCGAACGACGGCATCGAGTGCGAGATCATCACGTGTGGGCGCAAACCGGCCACGTATTTCCGTGACCGCGCAAACGTCGTCATGCACTTTGAGGGCAACTCCTCTGAGCCCGATTTCAATCAGGCCCGCATGATCTCCTCTCATATCTGCGATGCGTATCGTGCCGGTGAGCTTGACCGTGTCGAGCTTGTCTACCACCACGCCAAGAACCGCGTGGATCAGGAGCTTCGCGTCGAGCATCTGTTGCCGCTCGACCCCGAGATGATCGCTATGGCCCACGGTCCGCGTAAGAACGAGACCGACGCCCCTAAGCGCATCTCGTCCACGTTCGAGTTCGTGCCCTCTCCCGAGCATGTTCTCGGCAAGCTTGTGCCGTCTTATATCCTGACGGTCATCTACCAGGCCCTGATCGATTCGGCGGCTGCCGAGCAGGGTGCACGCCGCAAGGCCATGCACTCCGCGACGGAAAACGCCACCGCGATCATCTCGACCCTTACCCGCACGTATAGTCGCGTGCGCCAGGCTTCGATCACGACCGAGATTAACGAGATCGTCGGCGGAGCCTCAGCATTGGAGGAACAGTAATGGCTAATAACACCGTAAAGCTTGCGGTCGAGGAAGCCACCAAGAAGACGACTGCCGGTGATGGTCGCATCGTTCGTATCATCGGCCCTGTCGTCGACGTCAAGTTTGACGGCGCGGTGCCCCCGATCTACAACGCGCTCACGGTCGAGGCCGAGACCCCGATCGGTCATCTGAGCACGATCCTCGAGGTCGAGAGCCAGCTTCCGGGCGGCGTCGTCCGCACGGTCGCCATGTCCTCGACCGACGGCCTGCAGCGCGGCCTCATCGCCACCGATACCGGTGAGCCCATGAAGATGCCCGTTGGCCCCAAGACGCTCGGCCGCATTTGGAACGTCATGGGCAAGCCCGTCGACGGCAAGCCCATGCCCGAGGTGGAGGAGTTCTACCCCATCCACCATGCAGCGCCCCGTTTCGACGAGCTCACCACCAAGACCGAGATCTTCGAGACCGGCATCAAGGCCGTCGACCTGCTCGAGCCCTACATCCGTGGCGGCAAGACAGGCCTGTTCGGCGGCGCCGGCGTTGGCAAGACCGTTCTGATTCAGGAGCTCATCAACAACCTCGCCCAGGAGCACGGCGGCACCTCGGTGTTCACCGGCGTCGGCGAGCGTACCCGCGAGGGCACCGACCTGTTCCTCGAGATGAGCGAGTCTGGCGTTATTGACAAGACCTGCTTGGTCTATGGTCAGATGAACGAGCCGCCCGGAGCGCGTCTGCGCATCGGTCTGGCCGGCCTTACCACCGCTGAGTATTTCCGTGATCGTGGCCAGGACGTTCTGCTGTTCATCGACAACATCTTCCGCTTCTCCCAGGCAGGTTCCGAGGTTTCCGCACTGCTGGGCCGTATGCCGTCCGCCGTTGGTTACCAGCCCACGCTGGCAACCGAGATGGGCGACCTCCAGGAGCGCATTACCTCGACCAAGACGGGCTCCATTACCTCCGTCCAGGCTGTCTACGTCCCCGCAGACGACCTGACCGACCCGGCGCCTGCCACGACGTTTACGCACCTCGACGCCACCACGGTTCTTTCGCGTAGTATTTCGTCGCTCGGCCTGTTCCCGGCTATCGACCCGCTCGCGTCTTCCTCCGACGCTCTCGATCCCTCGATCGTCGGCGAGGAGCACTACCGTGTCGCCGTCAAGGTCCAGGAGCTCCTGCAGGAGTACTCCGACCTTCAGGACATCATCGCCATTCTGGGTATGGACGAGCTGTCCGAGGAGCAGCGCCTTACGGTCAACCGTGCCCGTAAGATCCAGCAGTTCCTCTCGCAGTCCTTCCACGTCGCCGAGAAGTTCACCGGCAACCCCGGTGTCTACGTCCGCGTCGAGGATACCGTCCGCTCTTTCGCCGAGATTGTCGACGGCAAGGCCGATGACCTGCCCGAGCAGGCTTTCCGCTATGCTTCCACGATTGAGGACGTGCGCGAGCGCGCCCGCAAGATGGGGGAGAAGTAGGTTATGCGTATCCGCATCGTGTGCCCCGTGAGCTGCGCCTATGAGGGCGACGCTGCGTTTGTGTCGATTCCGTCCACGGATGGCGAGTTTGGCGTTCTGCCTGCTCACTCCAGCGAGATCTGCACGATCGACCGCGGTTACGTTCGCGTTTCCGATAAGGCCATGGGCACTGTCGACCACACGTTTGCCGTGGCCGGCGGCTATGCCCAGGTTGCGGACGATGTCGTGACCGTTCTCGCCGAGCGCGCTTGCGATTTGGCGACCGTCGATGCCGACAAGCTTAAAGCTGATATTCAAGGTTTTGAAGAGAAGCTGGGTAATTTGTCGGAGGATGATGCACGCCGCGCCTACCTCTATAATGAAATCGCATGGTGTAAGCTCAAGCTTGCCCAATAGTCAAACGATTTAGCGTTCGACCATTTGCGAACACATCATGCCCGGGATGGCCCAGCCATCCCGGGCATGCTTTTTGAAAGGGTAGACCTTGGATATTATCCGCGTTGAGGGTGGCCACGCCATCGGAGGCTCCGTGCCCGTTTCGGGCGCCAAGAACTCCGCACTCAAACTCATGGCGGCAACGCTTCTGGCGCCGGGCAAGACGACGCTGCAGAACGTGCCCGATATTTCCGATGTCCACGTGATGGGCAAGGTGCTCAAGGGCATGGGCGCTACGATCGATGTTCTCGACGAGCATACGCTCGAGATTGATACCTCTCAGGTCGATTCTTGGGAGGCCCCCTACGAGCTCGTTGCCAAGATGCGTGCTTCCACAGCCGTGATGGGACCCCTGCTGGGCCGTTTCCATCGTGCCAAGATAGCCATGCCCGGCGGCTGCAACCTGGGTGCTCGCAAGATCGATATGCACATTCTTGGTCTTGAGGCCCTGGGCGTTGAGTTCGATACCGCCCACGGTTACATCAACGCTAATGCGCCCCAAGGTCTGCGCGGTACCACCGTCACGCTCGAGTTCGCCAGCGTCGGTGCGACCGAGAACCTCATTATGGCATCCGTGCGCGCGCAGGGTACCACGGTTATCGACAATGCCGCCCGCGAGCCCGAGATCGTCGATCTCGCTAACATGCTCAACGAGATGGGCGCCAAGATTGTCGGCGCGGGTACGCCCGTCGTGACTATCGAAGGCGTGGAAGAGCTCCATCCCGTTACCCATCGCGTGGTGGGCGACCGCATCGAGGCCGGTACCTTTATCGTTGCCGGTGCGTTGATGGCCGACGATCGCGGTGTCGATGTCACGGGCTTTTGCCCCATTCACTTGGGCATGGTGCTCAAGAAGATGGAGCTCATGGGTATCGACTGCGAGCGCGTCGAGGATGGCGTCCATGTAAACCGTGCCGAGCGTATCAAGCCGGTCGACATCCAGACGCTTCCGTTCCCCGGTTTCCCGACGGACATGCAGGCGCAGATTATGGTACTCTCCGCTCTCGCCGACGGCAGTTCCGTTATTACCGAGAACATCTTCGAGAATCGCTTTATGTTTGCCTCTGAGC
Organism: Collinsella sp.; assembly: GCA_046976245.1. GTDB lineage: Bacteria > Actinomycetota > Coriobacteriia > Coriobacteriales > Coriobacteriaceae > Collinsella. The sequence continues at coordinate 12,698 of JBKWEB010000010.1, forward strand.
TGGTGCGCATGGGTGCCGACATTCGTATCGAGAGCCATCACGCCATGATTCATGGCGTCAAGGGCTTCTCGGGTGCACAGGTTACCTCGCCCGATCTGCGTGGCGGAGCGGCCCTCGTCGTAGCGGGCTTGATCGCCGACGGGACGACCGAGGTTTCGGCCATCCATCACATCAAGCGCGGCTACGAGCAGTTTGTCGAAAAGCTGCAGGCGCTCGGCGCGCATGTCGAGCATGCTTCCGTCCCCGATCCCGTCATCTACTAATACAGGTTGCCTATGTTTAATAAAAAGCCCCTCGCGGATACCACCGCCCGAAGACCCTCAACTGGTGCACAGGCCAAGATCTACAGTCGCGATAACGTGGCTCGCTATTCCGAGCGCGCTCGCCAACGTCGTCGTAGCCACACGATTCGTCACGTCGCGCTCATTGTCGTGCTTGGCGTGCTGCTGAGTGCTACTACCGCTGCCGGCCTGTGGTTTGCCACCATTATGGGCAAGCTCGGCGATTCTAATGTCATTACCGACAATCTGCGTCGGGTTCTGGTTGACACCGATGAGGCAAAGGATCCGTTCTACGTGCTGCTTCTTGGCACCGACGGCCGTCCGGGCGAGGATACGTATCGTGCCGACTCGATTATCCTGGCACGCATCGACCCCACGCAAAAGCAGGCGACGCTCATTTCCGTTCCGCGCGACACCAAGGTCGAGTACAAGGGCGAGACCATGAAGATCAACGCCTGCCATACCGTTGGCGGCGCCGAGGCCATGGTCGAGGCGGTCAACGAGCTGTGCGGTGTTCAGATTTCCCACTATGCCGAGGTCAGCTTCGACGGTATGCAGGCGATGATTGATTCGGTTGGCGGTATCGACATTAACGCAACCGATGATGTTGACGACCCCGAGCACCTGGATATTAAGATTACCGCTGGCCAGCAGCATATGGACGGTGCCACCGCCCTTACCTATGCCCGCTGCCGCTACACCTATGCCGACGGCGATTACACGCGCATGCGCCACCAGCGTCAGGTGCTTGGCGCCCTTGCCAACCAGATTCTCAATAACTTCGATGCCACGAAGATTTTTGGCCTGGTTAATTCGCTGTCCGATATGCTCGTAACCGATATGAGCGTTCAGGATATCGTGGCTACGGTCAACGCCATGCGCGGTATGGATGTCGACGGTATCTACTCGGCCAACCTGCCCTCGTACGCCGACGACAGCACCATGATCGACGGTGTGAGCTACGTCTTTGTCTACGAGGACGAGCTCAAGGAAATGATGGAGCGCGTCGATGCCGGCAAGGATCCCAAGGGTCCCAACACTATGGGTCTTTCCGACGGTTCCAGCTCTACGATCGGCGACCTGAACAACAACACGTCTGACGACTACGCAAACGGTACCGCAACCTCATCGGTCAGCTCTGACGATTCCGATGACTCAAGCGATTCGAGCGATTCGGACTACTACGAAGAGCCCACCGGCGACGGCAACGGCTACGAAGCCAACTACTAAGTTACGCGGTTTTACCAAACCGCGTAACGGCTCGACGCTGCGCGCCGCCCAGAGCGACAATTTGTCATTCAAAAGGCAAGGCATGACCAGAAGGTCTATGCCTTGCCTTTTTCATGCCAACTTGTTCGCTCTGAACGTCGCTCGCTGACGTTGGCTCAACCTGCGGTGCTGACTACTCCCCTTGCACCAAAAACCGCCCCGTTCTCGGTTTGAGGACGGGGCGGTTTTGCTTACCTAGATTGTTCGAGTTCCTTATGCAAAGCGGGCGACGAGCTCCTGGAGCACGTCGGTCATCTTGACGAGCGAACTGACCGGGACGAACTCGTTGACGCCGTGGTAGCAATAGCCGCCGGTGGAAAGGTTGGGGCAGGGCAGACCGCGGAACGACAGCTGGGCGCCGTCGGTGCCGCCACGAATTGGCAGCACTTGGGGCTCAACGCCGCAGGCAAGGTAGGCTTCCTTGGCAACATCAATAAGCTCGGGATAGTCACGAACGATCTCGGCCATATTTCGATACTGCTGCTTAATCTCGACCGTCACGCGCTCCTCACCCAGACGCTGGTTGAGCATCGAGGCAGCGGCATCAATAAGGTCGAGTTTCTGCTGGAACTTGGCGGCGTCATGGTCGCGGACGATATAGCGCGCTGTGGCGTGATCGACGGTCGCAGATACACCCTCAAGGTGATAAAAGCCCTCGTAGCCTTCCGTATACTCCGGGCGCTGTACGTAGGGGAGCAACGCGTTGAAGTCGCAGAACAGATTGCCTGCGTTGACCATACGGCTCTTAGCGTCGCCCGGGTGGATGGACTGGCCCTCAAAGCAGACGGTCGCCTCGGCGGCGTTAAAGCATTCCCACTCCAGTTCGCCGATGGGGCCGCCGTCGACCGTGTAGGCGTACTTGCAGCCAAAGGTATCGATATCCAACAGCTCGGCTCCGTGGCCGATCTCCTCGTCAGGGCAGAAGCAAATGCCGAGTGCGGGATGGGGCAGAGAAGGGTCCTGAGCGATACGCGCGACAAGCGACATGATCTCGGCGACGCCTGCCTTGTCGTCCGCGCCCAGCAGCGTGGTGCCATCGCTGCAGACCAGGTCCTCACCTGCGAGGTCGTTCAGGGCGGGAAGCTTGGCGGTACTCATGGCAACGGGCTTACCGTCAACCGTGCCGCAGACCAGGTCGCCGCCTTCGTAGTGTACGATGTGCGGTTTCACGCCGGCACCCGGTGCAACTTCGGTGGTGTCGAGATGGGCGATCAGGCCCAGGGCGGGCTTGTCCTCAGCGCCCGCACTTGCGGGGATATGCGCGCAGACATAGGCGTGCTCGGTCACGTGGGCATCTTCCGCACCAAGCTCGCGCAGCTCTTCAGCCAGCACGTTGGCAAGGTCAAACTGAACGGCGCTCGAGGGTACCTGGTCGCAGTTTGCATCCTCGGACTGCGTGTTGATCTGGACGTAGCGCAAAAAGCGCTCGAGGACATCGGGGTTCGTGGTGGTGTTTTCCATAAAGACCGCTCCAATCTTGGTCGTCGTGTGCAACAAGAACTCTAGCACGGTATGCCACGGCATACCGCGACGCTTGGATGGGGTAGAATCAGCCATTGAATGCAGAAGGGACGGAAGATCATGGATACGACAAATAGCTCGCGCGAACTACATCTGACGGTGGCGAACGAAGACTACTTGGAGTGCATGGTTCGCATTGAAAGCGAAGAGGGGGAAACCAACGGCGTTCGATCGGTCGACATCGCGCAGCGCCTTGGCGTCTCCAAGGCATCGGTCAATAAAGCGGTTTCGGCTCTCAAGGCATCCGAGCTTGTCGAGCAATCGCACTACGGCAAGGTGATCCTGACCGATCGCGGCCGCGAGGTTGGCACGGCTATCTGGTACCGTCATCGCCTCATCCGCACGTTTTTGGTTCAGGAGCTCGGTGTCGAATTTGAGCGAGCCGATTCCGAGGCCTGCATGATGGAGCATGCGCTATCCGAGGACACGATGAGCCGCTGGCTCGCCTATCTCGAAAAGCAGGGAATCAGCGTCGAGGAATAGCGGGATATATATGGATACGAGTTATTACAACCGCTTTGGTGCCGAGGAACTTACGCGCCGCTTGTCGAGCGAGACCTTGTTGGCGCAGGGCCCCATGGGCAGTGTTTTGTTGAGTGAGTACGATGCCGCCGACATTCCACCGGCGTTTTGGAATCTGGCAGAGCCGCAGACCGTTTCTCGTATCCATCGCTTGTATGTCGCCGCCGGCGCGCAGGTGCTCATTACCAATACCTTTCAGGCATCGAGCTATGCCCTCAAGCACGACCAGATTGCGTCGTCCGTGGCGGAGGTCAATCGCGGGGCCGTCGACGATGCCCGCCAGGCGCACCCTCAGCTACTGCTGGGCTCGATGGGCCCGATCGGTATTGAGTGGTTTGCCGAGGACTCTGTCGAGTATCGTGAAATCCGCGGCATTGCGCGCGAACAGGCGCACGCCTTGCTCAATGCTGGTGTTGACGGTCTGCTGATCGAGACGGTGACGTCTATCCGTAATCTGCAGCCCATGCTTGCCGGCGCCCGAGATGCCGCCGACGGCATGCCTGTTCTGGTGAGTTTTGTCGTTGACGATAAAGGCGACCTGCTGGGCGATGGCCTCAACATCGAGGCAGCCGTTTTGTACGCCGAAAAACACGGCGCAAACTCGGTTGGTGTTAATTGCTGTTCGCTTGCGGCCGCGAATGCGGCGGTGCCCAGGATGGTTGCATCGGCGACTACTCCCGTTACGGTGCGTCCCAACGTAGGCGATCCGGTCCAGACTCAGGATGGCCCCGTATGGCACGAGAATCCCGAAGCTTTCGCGCGCGCATGCATCGAATGGAGACATGCCGGCGCCGCAATGGTGGGCAGTTGCTGTGGAACCACGGCAATCACTACGGCAGCGATGGCCGAGGCGCTCGATATATAAAGGGCAAAACCGCTCCATACGGGGCGGTTTTTTTTATTGCTTGCATGTCCTCGGCAGCATTTGCCCAAATGGTGAATGCTGGTGCCGGCA
>JBKWEB010000010.1:24221-24870 GCA_046976245.1 Collinsella sp.
GGGTCAGCCCGTGGGAGGCCAGGGCGCCGCTGACCGGTGGACGGCACCGAGCCGTGCGCTTGAACTGAGAAGGGGGAGGCCTCGCGGCCTCCCCCTTTTTTCGTTGTATAAGCTGATATTTGCCCTTTCTGTTTTAGGAGTGCTTGGATTGACTTTAGTCGAGGGCATCGTTGTCGTCCGCGGTGAGGTAGAGCCGATCTTCTTGCTTATGTCACTTTCTGGTGGCGCTCAGTTGGCTCCAGGGTTCTGTCGCCACGTTTATCCGGACGGATCTTTTGCTCCTTATTTCCAGTAAATCAATTAAGGGGCATTGTTTCAATCAAATTCACTCCGCCTGCGGGGGCTTTATCTAATTAGTGATAGAGCCCCCGCAGGCGTTTTATAGGTTTGTTAACGTTGGCCTTCAATTTATGACGGGCTTACTAGCGGAGACCGACGAGGGTATAAAGATGCTATATCTACAGCGGACAGCAAGATTCCCGAGGTCATACGGTCTGTCCGAGGTTTATGACCATATGTATGGCTCTGAGCAACTCGGAGCCCAGTTAATTTATTTGTGAACAAAATATGGAGTGCCAGATTCCCGCCCGCGGCGCCCCTCCGGTCTGGCAATATATCTCCTTGCCGCGCGGCCCGGTCGGACCGGATG
>JBKWEB010000010.1:28975-60145 GCA_046976245.1 Collinsella sp.
AAGCCCCGGTAAACGGCGGCCGTAACTATAACGGTCCTAAGGTAGCGAAATTCCTTGTCGGGTAAGTTCCGACCTGCACGAAAGGCGCAACGACTTGGGCGCTGTCTCGACCATGGACCCGGTGAAATTGCACTGGTCGTGAAGATGCGACTTACCCGCGGAAGGACGGAAAGACCCCGTGAACCTTCACTGCAGCTTGGCATTGGCCGCTGGTCCCGCGTGTAGAGGATAGGCAGGAGGCTGAGATCCGGAGGCGCCAGCCCCCGGGGAGCCGCCCTTGGAATACTGCCCTCGCGCGACCGGCGTCCTAACCCGAGGCCGTCAACCGGCTCGGGGACCGTGCCAGGCGGGCAGTTTGACTGGGGCGGTCGCCTCCTAAAGGGTAACGGAGGCGCGCGAAGGTCCGCTCGGGACGGTCGGCAACCGTCCTTTTGAATGCAAGAGTACAAGCGGGCTTGACTGCGAGGCCCACAAGCCGAGCAGGTGCGAAAGCAGGCTCTAGTGATCCGGCGGCCCCGAGTGGGTGGGCCGTCGCTCAACGGATAAAAGGTACTCCGGGGATAACAGGCTGATCTTGCCCAAGAGTCCACATCGACGGCAAGGTTTGGCACCTCGATGTCGGCTCATCGCATCCTGGGGCTGGAGCAGGTCCCAAGGGTACGGCTGTTCGCCGTTTAAAGCGGTACGCGAGCTGGGTTCAGAACGTCGTGAGACAGTTCGGTCCCTATCCTCCGTGGGCGCAGGAGAATCGATGGAGGCTGCCCCCAGTACGAGAGGACCGGGGTGGACGCACCTCCGGTGAACCGGTTGTCGACCAACGGCACGGCCGGGTAGCCGCGTGCGGCGCGGATAACCGCTGAAGGCATCTAAGCGGGAAGCCGTTCCAGGGATTAGTTCTCCTTCCGGTAAGGGCCCAGGTAGACTACCTGGTCGATAGACGGCAGGTGCAAGGGCGGCGACGTCCTCAGCCGAGCCGCACTAATCGCCCGAGCTCTTCCGGAACCGCACCTCGCGGCCCGCGGGACCCAGCGCTCACGCGCGGTCCGGGCACGAGGATGCCCCCGAGTCACCTCCCCTATGCGCCATGCGGCCCCCAGGGCACGTGTAGAGTGAGACCCAGGACACCGTAACGGTGGGCGCCGCCCACCGGTCAGCGGCCAGAGCATGGGGGGCACGCCCGGTCCCGTTCCGAACCCGGAAGCTAAGCCCCATCGCGCCGAGAGTACTGCGGGGTCAGCCCGTGGGAGGCCAGGGCGCCGCTGACCGGTGGACGGCACCGAGCCGTCATTGAACTTGGAAGGGGGAGGCCTCGCGGCCTCCCCCTTTTTTGCGTTTACGGGCTTTTGTCTCACATAGTAGCTGTGTTTTATAACCCTCGTTTGTCGCATCTTCTGCGAACGGGCTACAATAACTTAGTCTGTCCGATATGGAGGTGAACATGGCTGAAGCTGGTATCGGCGTTGATATCGTCGAGATTTCCCGCATGAAATCAATTCTTGAAAAGACGCCGTCGTTTGCTCGGCGTGTGTTTACCGAAGAAGAGCGTGCGTATTGCGATGCATCATCGCGTCCCGCTGCTCACTATGCGAGCCGCTTTGCTTCGCGCGAGGCGGTACTTAAAGCTCTCGGCACGGGTTTTAGTCAAGGCGTGGGTCGCAAGGATGTTTCGGTTACGCGTGATAAACTCGGCAAACCGAAGGCGCTGCTTTCGGGCCGTGCTCTCGAGATCGCTCAAGAACTGGGTGTTGTTGAAGTCGCTCTTTCCATTACGCTTACAGGAGACTTGGCCGTTGCGAATGCCATCGCGATTACCGAAGATGCTCGGCCTAAGCCAAAAGAGGAAAAGGTGAGCACCAAGAAACGCGTAGCGCAGACATTTAAAGAGGCTCGCTCTGTTTTAGATGAGCTTGAGCAGCTGCAGAATTCAGCATTGACGGAGCACCTGGGCGATGCTTCGCAAGATACGCTAGGAGCATAGATGAAACCGGTTTTGAGTACCGAAGAAGTCGTTCGTCTCGAGGATATCATCGAACGCGAAGGGACTTCGAAGGCCGAGCTTATGGAGCTAGCGGGTGAGTTTGCCGCCAACGAGGTCTTGAAGCTCAATCCCGATCGGGTTCTCGTTCTGGTCGGTTTTGGTAATAATGGCGGCGACGGTTGGGTTGCCGCCGATATCCTGAGCCATAAGGGTGTGGACGTGGATATCGTTTCTCCGGTTGAGCCGGATGAGATTCCTGCTGCTCTGGCACGTCATGTTGCTCGTCGTACTGCCGGCCGCGATGTGCACGTTTGCGTCGGCCCCTCGCGTGACGAACTCGAGGTTTTGATCGATAAGGCCGATGTTGTTGTCGATGCCATTTTTGGTACCGGTTTCCACGGAAATCTGCGTGCGCCGTTCTCCATCTGGATTCCTACGGTCAATGAATGCGCCGATTGTGTCGTATCCATTGATGTTCCCTCGGGCCTGAATGCCGAGACGGGCGTTGTTGATGACGACTGCATTCGTGCCGAGCATACGGTGACGATGATTGCGCCCAAGATTGGTCTGTATAGCGCTGATGGTCCTGAGTATGCTGGCGATTTGATCTGCGGCAATCTTTACGACCGTCTTGACGAGGTCATCGATGATGTCGACCACGCCGCCGAGATTGTCGAGCCCGGTGACTTAGTTGATTACTTTGCCCCACTACCTACGAATATCGATAAGTATTCCCGTGGCTCTGTGCTTATTGTCGCCGGATCTGCGCAATATCCTGGTGCTGCCATTATGGCGGCCAAGTCTGCAGCTCGCGCGGGTGCTGGTTACGTGGCAGTCGCGGCTCCTGACGCCTGCGCCAATCTTATTCGCATGGCACTTCCTTCGATTCCCGTCTTTGCTATTCCGTCTGATTCCCGCGGCTCCTTTGGCGCCGCTGCGCGCATGACTGTGTGCGAGATTGCAAAGAAGTACAGCTGTGTACTGTGCGGTCCCGGTATGACGACATCTGCCGGCGCTATGCAGGTGGTTTCGGGCTTGCTCGAGCTTGATGTGCCGCTTATCTTGGACGCCGATGCACTCAACTGCCTTGCTAAGATTGCCATTGACGGTATTGATAGTAATCCCGAGATGTATCGTCGCGAGCAGCCGTTGGTTATGACGCCGCACTATCGTGAACTTTCGCGTCTGGTTGCCGGTGACGAGGTGAACGACCTTGGTACTGCGATTGCAGCCGCGCAGAAGGTTGTCTGGGCTGCAGGCTCTGACAATCTGGTGGTCATTGCCAAGGGGCCGACGACGGCTATCTGTGGCGTTGAGCGTGTGCTGCTGCCGCTCTCGGGTCCGGCTTCTCTGGCAACTGCCGGTTCGGGTGATGTCCTCGCGGGTATTTTGGCCGGCACGCTTGCCACCATGCGCGACGAGATGGATCGTTGGGAGTTGCTGTATTCGTACGCCGTCGCACTTCACAGCTACGCCGGTTTTGCCGCGGCGACGGAGTATGGTGAGAAGAGCGTCATCGCGACCGATCTTATCGACTTGATCGGTCCGGCCATGGAACTGGCGGCAAAGGATGCGCTCGAAGATCTGGGAATCATGGACGAAGGGTCGGATGACTAATCATGAATAAAGCCGATTTGACGCGCTGGTCCTGGGTCGAGATCGACCGCGGGGCGCTCCGTCGCAACACGAGGGCCTATAAGAACTTGCTGAATCCACGTCAGCGCCTGTGCTGCGTGGTCAAGGCCGATGCTTATGGCCATGGAGCTGTTGAGTGCGCCAAGATCATGTATTCGGCCGGTGCCGACATGTTTGCCGTGGCGACGGTTAACGAGGGCGTTGAGCTCCGACAGGGCGGGATTACGAAACCCATCCTCATCCTAAGCGAGCCGCCTATCGAGGCCATTCCGACGTTGCTCGAGTTTGATATCATGCCTTCGGTCTATACGTCTGACTTTGCTCTTGCGTATGGCGAATGTGCCGTCGCGGCGGGCAAAGTGGGCAAGTATCATCTCGCCATCGAGACGGGCATGAATCGTATCGGCGTTCACTACACGCAGGTGCTCGACTTTGTCCGCGGTATAAATTTCCATCGCGGTATTCAGTGCGACGGCGTATTTACGCACTTCGCCACGGCCGATGAACCTTCGGGCTGGGACTACAAGCTGCAGTGTCAGCGCTTTACCGAGGCCGTTCAGGCCATTAAGGATGCGGGTTTTGAGTGCGGTATCGTGCACTGCGCCAACACGCCGTCCTCGATGCTCGACCCCTCGATGCATTTTGATATGATCCGCGCCGGCGTTGGCTTGTATGGCATGCAGCCGTGCGAGCTGAGTGGCCGCGTGATGCAGCTTGATCCCGTTATGAGCGTCCATGCGCGTGTGACGCGCGTGGCACACCCTGCGATGGGTGAGGGCGTGGGCTACGGTTTTACCTACCGCGTACCGCGTACGCGCGTTCAGATCTGCACGCTGCCGATCGGTTATGCCGATGGCCTATCGCGTACGCTTTCCAATCGTATGGATGTGCTGTATCGCGGCGAGCGTGTGCATCAGGTTGGCAATATCTGCATGGACCAGTTTATGGTCGCCATTCAGTCCAACCCGGCACACGAGATTCCCGAGGCCGAGTATGGTGACGAGATGATCATTGTCGGCCGCGATGGCGATGCCGAGATCACTATGGACGAGATGGCCCGACTGCGCGGAACGATTAACTACGAGGTCGCCTGCGGCTTTGGCATGCGTCTCGACAAGGTCTACGTGTAGGAGCCGCTATGGGCGTCATGCACATCCCCGGCCATACCCATCAGGCACCACGTGAGGTCGCACTCGAGGAAATTGAGGCCGTTCTGGGCAATTGTCACCTCTGCCAGCTCTACCAGTCGCGTCACAATATCGTGTTTGGCGTGGGAAACCCCCGCGCTCGCGTGATGTTTATTGGTGAGGCGCCGGGCCGCAATGAGGATTTGCAGGGCGAGCCCTTTGTGGGGGCGGCAGGCGAGGACCTCAACGGCATTTTGTCGCTGGCGGGCCTCAAACGCGAAGACGTCTACATTGCCAACGTGCTTAAGTGCCGCCCGCCGGGAAACCGCAATCCGCGTCCCGAGGAAGTGCTGGCTTGCTCGCCGTTTTTGCGTGAGCAGATTCGAAGCATCTGGCCCGATATTATCGTGACGCTCGGCAACCCCGCGACGCACTTTGTGCTTAAGACCGAGATTGGCATTACTAAGCTGCGCGGCAGGTTCCACCAGATGGGGCATTTTGTAGTAATGCCCACGTTCCATCCGGCAGCAGCGCTGCGCAATCCGGCGTGGCAGGAGCTGCTGGAGGAAGACTTTAAGATGCTGGGCGACTATCTGGAGCGACATCCCGCACCAGAGGACGCCTCGGAATAATAAGGAGCATATATGTCCCTGGAGCGCCTGGGGGTAGGTACTTACAAAACGACTTGCGCTGCCGATACGGAGTACTTTGGCGAGCTAATTGCACCGTGCCTTGAGGACGGCGATGTGCTCATCCTGACCGGTGGCCTGGGAGTGGGCAAAACTCACTTTACCAAGGGCGTCTCGCGCGGGCTGGGCGATGAGCATATGGTTACGAGCCCTACGTTTGCGCTCATGGCCGTTCACGATCAAGGTCGTATTCCGCTGTTTCACTTTGATCTATACCGCCTGGAGCATGCCTACGAGCTCGAGGATACGGGCATTTTCGATGTGCTGGGCTATGAGGGTGCTTGCTTGCTGGAATGGGGCGAACAATTCCAGGACGAGCTGACGGATGAGTATCTTTCGGTGACGCTCAAGCGTGATGAGGGCGACAGCGATGTGCGAACGATAACGCTCGAGGCACACGGTGACCGCGCAATGGAGCTTTCCCATTTGATTGATAAGGCTGTACAAGATGAGCTTGCATAACGACAACGCGCTGGTGGTGGCGCTCGATACCTCGACCGACATGCTTGCCTGCGCGGCAAGCTGGATTGATGGGCAGACGGGCGAGACGAAGCTCGTGAGTGGCGACCACATGTGTCGCCGTCACGCCAACGTTGAGCTCGTGAATACCGTTGATGGCGTGCTGGCTCAAGCCGGTCTGGATCGCAGCGATGTTGGTTACTACGTGGTCGGCCGCGGCCCGGGGTCGTTTACGGGTGTGCGCATCGGCATCTCCACTGCCAAGGGCCTCGCGCGCGGTGCCAATGTTCCACTGCTGGGCGTGTCGACGCTCGACGCTTGCGCTTGGACGGCGTGGAAGGCTGGCGTGCGCGGCAAGCTTGGTATCTTGGCCGATGCCATGCGCGGTGAGGTATATCCGGCACTATATATGCTGGGCGATGAGGGTCCCGAGCGTCAATTTGAGCGCGAACACGTGGTCAAGGCCGCCGTGGCGCTCGATGAGTGGCGCCGAGCAGCGGACTGGGACCAGGTTCAGCTGACCGGTGACGGTCTCGTGCGCTATGGCAAGCTGCTGGGTGAGGACGAGACCGCTCGCTGCGTGGAGCGCGACCTGTGGTGGCCTTCGGGCGAGGGCTTGCTGCTCGCGCACGCTGCGGGTGACGGCGATCCGGCTCGCGTCCTGCCGATTTACACGCGCCTTTCGGATGCCGAGGAAAACGAGCGCAAGCGTCTTGGTCTTGCCGAGAGTGCGCAGAGCGAAATTACGGGCGTTGCCGATGAGCTCGCCGGTCGTCATCTGCAGTTCCGTCCCATGGGCGCGGCGGATGCCGAGGGCGCGAGCGCGCTGGAGGCTGCCTGCTTTGAAGGTGCCGGACACGAGGCGTGGACGCCGGGCATGTTCCTGTCCGAACTGGGCGAGGACGTCGCTGCGCCGCGTAGTTGGTGGGTGGCACACGACGACGGCAAGCTACTGGGCCTTGCCGGCGGTATGGTCGTGGACGGTGATGTGCAGATTCTGGATGTCGCCGTCGACCCGGCACATCGCCGTGAGGGCATTGCCCGCAAGCTGCTGTCGCATGTGAGCTATGATGCCCAGATGCTCGGCTGCACCACGGCTTCGCTCGAGGTCGAGGACGGCAACGAGGGAGCGATTGCGCTCTATAACGCTCTGGGCTTTACCGAGGCTGGCCGTCGCCGCGGCTACTATGGTGCCGGCAAGGACGCCATCGTCATGACGGCCCCGCTGCCCCTGGTGCTTCCGGTCGACAATGCTTCGCCCGAGCCGACGGCGGCAGAGCAGCGCGTGTGGCCGCTGCCTGCGCCTGGGCGCTCCGAGGGGGAGCGTGCCGAAATTGAGCGCCGCCGCCTAGTGCTCGCTATCGAGAGCTCCTGCGACGAGACGGCCGTGGCGATTATCGATGCGGATGGCAATATGCTGGCCAACCAGGTGTCGACGCAGATTGATTTTCACGCCCGCTTTGGCGGCGTGGTGCCCGAGATCGCCTCGCGCAAACACGTCGAGGTGATTGTGAGTGTCGTGGATGCGGCGCTCGAGGATGCCGCAGCATCGCTTGGTCTTGAGGGTGGAGCCATCGCGCCGAGCGAACTCGCCGCTGTTGGCGTGACGCAGGGTCCGGGCCTGGTGGGCGCTCTGGTAGTGGGCGTCGCCTTCGCCAAGGGCTTTGCCTATGCCGCCGGCAAGCCGCTCGTGTGCGTCAACCATCTGGAGGGCCATCTGTTCGCCAACCTGCTGGCGCAGCCCGATCTCAGGCCGCCGTTTATCTTCACGCTCGTCTCGGGCGGTCATACCATGCTCGTGCACGTGAAGGCATGGGGCGACTACGAGGTACTTGGTGAGACACTCGACGATGCTGTGGGCGAGGCCTTCGACAAGGTAGCCAAGGCGTTGGGTCTGGGCTATCCCGGTGGCCCCATCATCTCCAAGCTGGCCGAGACGGGCAACCCCCGCGCGATCGATTTTCCTCGCGCGCTTAACAGCAGGGGAGACTATCGTTTCTCGCTTTCGGGTCTTAAAACGGCCGTGACGCTCTACATCGAGCAGGAGAACAAGGCCGGGCGCACGATTCACCTGCCCGATCTGGCGGCTTCGTTTGAGGCAGCCGTCTTTGACGTTCAGTACAAGAAGGCCAAAAACGCCCTGCATGCCACCGGATGCAAGGAATACTGCATCGGCGGCGGCGTCTCGGCTAATCCGCATCTGCGCGAGATGATGATCAAGAAGCTTGGGCGTCAGGGGATCCGCGTAACGGTGCCGCCCTTGTCTGCCTGTACCGATAACGCAGCCATGATCGCAGAGGTCGCCCGCCGTAAATTCGACCGAGGCGAAATCTCGCCGTTCGACGTCGATGCCGATCCGAATATGACGCTGTAGCTGGTACGGCGCGGTCCCCGGACGGAGGGGCCGGATATAAGGTTTCCTGCTCTACAGTTCTGCGCAAGACGAAGGCCACATTAAGTGGCCTTCTTTGCGTGCGGAACTCGCGATAAAGTTCATATGCGCCGCCCGGCTCCCGCGGCTCTCAGGGGCATCTCTCATGCAAAAACTGTCGTGGGGTAAAGTCCGAGGTCAGTGGCGTTTTATAACGAGAAATTCAAAAAAGCTGAAAATTCATTACATATTTGCGTTGACTTTAGGTAACTAAAGTTTCATACTCCTTTTCAACCACTGGGGGATGTGAACACGCACGGATCGTTCGCATCATGATTGAAGAGGATTTCTTAGACATGTTCACGCATCAGCTAAACATTATCAGCGTAGTAATTATCTGATGCGGGTTAGCACATACAGCTAGCCCGTACGATAACGGGCGGCTGATGAAGATGAGGGCCGTCGAGCGCAACCGACGGCCCTCATTTTTTATGTCTAGGAAGTTCTTTTTAGAGGAGGAAATGTAATGAACGGAGTTTTGCTCATGGTTGTGGCTGCGGCGGTGCTCGCCTGCGGCTATCTGGGCTACGGCCGCTGGCTGGCCAACAAGTGGGGCGTTGACAAAGAGGCCCTCACGCCGGCCAAGCGCATGAAGGACGGCAAGAGCTTCTCGCCCGTCTCCGCCTTCACCGCGTTCTCGCACCAGTTCAGCTCGATCTGCGGTGCTGGCCCTGTCACGGGTACGATCGTCGCCATGGCCTTTGGCTGGCTGCCCGTCGTGCTCTGGGTCCTCGTCGGCGGCATCTTCTTTGGTGCCGTCCACGACTTTGGTGCCCTGTACGCTTCGATGAAGAACAACGGCAAGTCGCTCGCTCAGCTCATCGAGAAGTACATCGGCAAGACCGGCCGTCGCCTGTTCCTGCTGTTCTGCTGGCTGTTCTGCATCATCGTCATCGCCGCTTTCACCGACATGGTCTGCAAGACGTTCATGTTCACCCCGGCCGTTGACGCTTCTGGTGCTGCTACCGGTGCCATCGACTTCACCAAGTCCTATGCCGCCGGCTGCGCTGGTACCATCTCCATCCTGTTCACCTTCGTCGCTATCGCCTTTGGTTGGGCCCAGAAGAAGTTCAACCTCACCGGCGCTGCCGAGTTCGTCACCGGCGTGGTCCTCATGGTTCTCATGTTCGCCGTCGGTATGCAGTTCCCGGTCTACCTGGATAAGTTCCAGTGGTTCGCCGTCGTCATGGTCTACCTGGTCTTCGCTGGCGCCATGCCCATCCAGATGCTCAAGACTCCGCGCGATTACCTCACTTCCATCATGATGATCGTCATGATCGTCTGCGCTGTCCTCGGCATCGTCGTCCTGGGCGTCAACGGTCAGGCCACTATCACCGCTCCGGTCTTTACCGGCTTCTCCACTGCCTCCGGCATGATGTTCCCGGTCCTGTTCGTCTCCGTCGCATGCGGTGCTCTCTCCGGTTTCCACAGCCTCGTTTCTTCCGGCACCTCTTCCAAGCAGGTCGAGAAGGAGCAGGACGCCGTCAAGGTCGGCTACGGCGCCATGATCGTCGAGTCCTTCGTCGGCATCCTTGCCATCATCGTCGCCGGCATCATGTTCTCCGACATGAACACCGCCGGTACCGGCGTCCTCAACGCCGGTGTCGCTTCCACCCCGTTCCAGATCTTCGCCGCTGGCATCTCCCGCGGTATGCAGGCCTTCGGTGTTGACGGCACGCTCGCTACCGTCTTTATGACCATGAACGTTTCCGCTCTGGCTCTGACCTCGCTCGACGCCGTCGCCCGCATCGCCCGCACCTCGTTCTCCGAGTTCTTTGCCCAGACCAACGATGCCCTGGCCATCGAGTCCAAGGCCGGCTACATGAAGGTCCTCGGCAACCCCTGGTTCGCCACGGTCGTTACCCTGCTTCCCGGTCTCGCCCTCGCTTTTGGTGGCTATGCCAACATCTGGCCGCTCTTTGGTGCTTCCAACCAGCTGCTCGGCGGCATGACCATGATCACCCTCGCCGTGTTCTGCAAGTGCACCGGCCGCAAGGGCTGGATGCTCTACGTGCCCGTCGCCTTCCTGCTCTGCTGCACCTTCACCTCGCTGGTCCAGAGCGCCATGGGCTGCATGACCGCCGTCCAGGCCTACGGTTTCTTCGGTACCATCCCGGCTACTGCCACCACGGCCGCCGTCTCCGTCGCCGCCACCAAGGGCCTGCAGCTCGTCTTCGCCGTCCTGCTGATGGTCCTGGGTCTCATCGTCGCCGTCAACTGCCTCAAGG
The DNA here is from genome assembly GCA_046976245.1 of Collinsella sp. Taxonomy (GTDB): domain Bacteria; phylum Actinomycetota; class Coriobacteriia; order Coriobacteriales; family Coriobacteriaceae; genus Collinsella. The sequence goes on from JBKWEB010000010.1 coordinate 39,523, forward strand.
AGTTCTTCGGCAAGGAGGCTGGCTCCATGCCCGACGAGGAGCCCGAGTGGTCCGAGATGGGCAAGGCCGAGTACGGCCGCGCCGCTGCCGCCGAGGCTCCTGTCGACGCCGAGGCTGCCAAGGCCTAGTCAGCTTGATGGGCTAGCCGTTCCATCCATATGACTCGGAAAGACCGGGTCCGCAACGACGCGGACTCGGTCTTTTTTCATGCAAAAGCGGGCGACGCCCGAGTGTTCTCGCAGATGTTTTGCGTGGATAAGGGCGCGCGTTGTACCATATAAACGTATATGTGTACATATGAAAGGGGCCCCGTGGCCAAGACGGTATATTCCGATAACCAAAATAATGTCGATGCCCTGGCTGAACGTCTGAGCAGCCAGACGTCGCTTTCTGCCGAGCGTGCCAAGCTGGTTGCCTACGACCTGCTCTGCCGCAAGGCGCTCAAGATTAAGTCGAGTGCGCTGGCGCAAATTTTCCGCTCCGTCGATAAGGAATGTGACACCAAGGCGATGCGCGATGAACTTATCGCGGCAAATATCGTGACCAAGATCGAGGGTAGCGGCATTAACGGGCGCCCGGCGTTCTATACCATCAATGCCGAGATCCGCGATGCCCAGGAGCAGCCTGCCGAGTCCGTCGAGGATTTTGTCGTCGAGGATTCCGCTGACGTGCCTGCTGTGGAAGAAACTGCTCCGCGTGAGCATGTCGATACCGATGAGTTGCTCGATGAGAACGTCGTGCGTGCCTTTACGGCCAAGGCAGGACGCGGCGGTTTTGGCGGGGGTGGCAAGCGCGATGCGCAGCGCCGCGCCCAGCAGGAGCGCTTCCGTCGCGCCGTTGCTCAAAAGGGTGAGACGGATGCCGAGGCTGTTGAGACCGAGGTTGCTGCCGAGTCGCAGAAGCCCACGAAGGAGCAAAAGCCCGTGGAGGCCCAAGAGCCCAAGCGCCGTCGCGGTGCTCACTTTAAGGCTGCACAGCAGGATGCCGCGCGTGAGGTTGAAGAGTCTTCTGAGGTTGCAGACGATGTTGAGGAGTCTGCCAAGAAGGCTCCGGGTTCATGCCGTCCCGGACGTGGTTTTGCGGGGCGCGCGTATCCCGTAAGGCGTCAGGAGAAGAGCGAGCCGGCTTCGACCACTCAGGGCGAGAAGGACGAGAAGACCGTTGAGCCGGCGGCTCGCGAGCAGAAGCCTGTTGAGCCGCAGCTTGAGGTTGATGCCGAGGCCAAGGGCCAGCAGCCTACTGATGAGCAGGCGGAGCAGGGCGCGTCGAGCAAGCCTCGCCGCCGTCGCCATCGTGGGGGCCGCAGTTCCCATGCCGAGACTGCAACCGAGAAGACCACGCCGCAGAACGAGGATGCGAAGGCCGAGGTTTCTTCGGGGCAGCCTAAGCGCCAGCCGGCGACGGAGAGCAAGTCCGTTCGTCCGCAGAAGCAGGCGTCTATGCCGAAGCACGAGCGCAATTCCCAGGGCGATTCTAAGCGCAAGTCTCAGAAGAAGCCGGAGTCTGCCGCAGCAGATACTGCTGCCCAGCAGCCCAAGTCGTCCGTCCACGGCGAGGTCTCGGCGTTTGCCCTTGCCCGCGTTTTAGGCAGGCAGCTGCTCAAGGTTGTCCCTACGCCTACGGCGCTCTCTAAGATCAAGGAGCAGCAGACACAGATCGTAAAGGTCGAGGGCAAGGACGGCAAAAAGGCTCCGCAGCGCACTCAGCACAACGAGATGTCCAACCGCAAGATTGCCGAGGAAATCGCAATCATCCAGGCTTGGATCGAGCAGAACCGAGGTGCCGATACGCCGGTTGCCTCGCGCCGCCAGCGTGCCTACCAGATCTTTAACGACGAGAAGGCTTTTGACGGCAAGCACGGTGAGCGCTTGATTAGGCGTATGACCGAAAAGGGCATCAGCATGCAGGCGATCAAGGTCGCCCCCAATCGCCCCGTGCACTTTACGGGCTTCTTTACGCTGGGCGCCGACAAGCCGTTCATTATGGTCGAGAACCTGGACACCTACGACGAGATCGTCAAGCTGCTGCGTGGCCGCAAGCACGCCAAGCTCTTTGGCATCAAGGTGGGCGGCGTGATTTTTGGCGGCGGATGCAAGGCGAGCGTCTCGCATGCCCTGGACGATTATCTGGCTGAGATTGGCTATCGCTTTAACTACGTCTACTACGTAGGCGACATCGATCGCGAGGGCGCGCGCATTGTCGAGCAGGCTCGCAATGCCAATGTGGTTGAGATTCGCCTGCATGCCGGCATGTACCGTGCCATGCTCGCCGAGCATAAGCGTCGCGTGAAGGCCGGCGGCGAGTGCGAGCCCGCGGCTGCCAACCAGGGCGTGCCGCAGAACCTGGCAGCGACGATCAAGGATCTGCCCATGGTTACGCGTGTGCAGTTCCGCAACGTGCTGCGCGAGGGCGGGCGCATTCCGCAGGAGATTCTGATGACCGCCGACTATCGGGATGGCGACTCGGGAAGCTTCGACCGTATGCTGAACAATTAGGGACGCGTGGCCCCGACGGGTCGGGCATTAAGTTTGCTGCTCTACAGTCCTGCGCAAGACGAAGGCCACATTAAGTGGCCTTCTTTGCGTGCGGAACTCGCGACAAACTTAATGCCCGACCCGTCGGGGCCACGCGCCATTTTGTAGATGGCGGCTCGCTTTTCGGAACTGGGCTGATATTTTCTAGATGCAAGGCGCTCTTGGTCCTAATGGGCTTGGGGCACCTGTCTTTTGAAGGTAGTTTTTGGGATATGCCTGAAAAACTGCCTTTATCTTCTCGTGTTGGACGAGAAGTTTTGCCCGGCACTTTAGGAACGTCCCTAAGTGCCGGTTTGGCTGAAAAGTTGGGATGCGGGGAGCCCGTTGCTGATATGGGACGAAGGGATTCCGCGTCCGCCTTTTCGGCGGCCGCGCCCCGCTGCGTCGCTTCGCTCCTTGCGTGCTGCGCTGGAAAACGCTTCGCGTTTCCTCGGCTTCGCACCCTTGCGGGTTCGAATCCCTCCGCTTGCCCACATAAAAGCGCCCTGGGCCGTTATGGGCTCAGGGCGCTCAGTTTTAATGGCTGGGACGGAGGGATTCGAACCCCCAACAGCCGGCACCAAAAACCGGAGTTCTACCGTTGAACTACGTCCCAATGTGTGGCGTTGCCCAAAAGCAACTCGTTTAGTTTACCTAATCTGCGAGGGCATCGCAAACGCCGTCGAGCAGGCGTACGGCGAGTGTCTGCGCGTCGCTGGCCGTGAAAGTGCCGTTGTAGCGCGTCATGCCCGTGAGCTCAATGCGAATGCGAGCCGGCTTCTGCTGCGCGGCGACATTGGCAGTGCGGATGCGCTGGGCCAGGTTGTGACACTCGGCGAGGGCAATCGTGGCGCGCGGTGCGGCGTCGGCGGGCAGCTCGTCGCTTGCGATTTCGAGCACCAGGTCAACGTCGGTTGGGACCTCGGAGTCGCAGAGCATCATGCCGCTGTTGTCGGTCGTTGCCGTGGCGATATTCCACATGCGCGACGCAACACTGCGCGCGATGGGGTCCTCGCCGATAACGGCAATCTGGAAGCGCTCGAGCACGTTGGCGGCGCGAGCAAAACCGATGCGGGACTCGGCTTCGGTGACCGAGGGCTTGCCCTCCCACACATGGTGCAGGCGGTTGATGTAGGCGTAGGTGTCCTGGAAGGCCATGCCGTCGGCAAACAGGCCGACATTTTCCTGGAACTGCTGCAGGGCGGCCTCGGTATGCGGACCAAAGTAGCCGTCGTCTTCGCCACAGGCAAAGCCCAAAACGTTGAGAGCGCGCTGCAGGGCCTGCACATCGGCGCCATGGAAATTGGGCATGCGCAGATAGAGGGTGCGGTCGCCCAGCTTATACGAAGCGTCTACAAGGGCGCTCCAACAGGGGATATCGACGGCATGACCGGCAGCAAGGCCGCTGTCGAGCCTGAAGGTGCTGACGGCCTGCTCAGTGGTGGCTCCAAAGTACTTGTCGGTGACTTCGGCGGCATCAATCGTGTAGCCGAGCTGCAGGAGACGAGACTGCACGTCCTCGACGGCTGCTCCTTGCATGCCCGTTGTAATAGGTTCCATGAACGAACCCCTTTCGGCGTACCATTCGTACTATTTGAGCGTCTGTCGGATAGACAACGCAAAGGGATGCATAAACATGCACTCAACAGTGTAGCAAGTTGTGCCTAAATACGCTGCTGACAGGTTTTATAACACCCGTTAGTTAAGGCGCTCCACAAAGAAATCTGCCATGGAGAGGAACAGCTCGCGTGCGTGCGGATCAAGCTCAACGTTCTCGATGGCCGCTTTGGCCTTAGCGGTCAGGTCGAGCGCGTAAGTGTGGGCGTAATCGATGGAGCCGGTCTCTTGGAAGATCTCCACGGCGCGTGCGAGCTGCGCGGGATCATCGGTGCCCGAGGAAAGAATCGCCTCGACCTCGTCGTGGTAGCGCTCATCAGAGAGGGCATGTACGGCGACAAGCGTGCGCTTGCCCTCGGTGATGTCGGTGCGGAAGTCCTTGTTGGCGGCTTCCTTAGTGCCGACAAGGTTGAGCAGGTCGTCCTGAATCTGAAAGGCAAGGCCCGTGTGCAGGCCAAAGGCGCGCAGCGCTTCGATTTGCTTATCGCTGCCGCCGCCGATAATGGCTCCGGCGGCAAGCGGCGTGGCTCCGCTGTAAAACGCGGTCTTGTGCGTTGCCATGTCCAGGTAGTCATCAACCGAGATATCAAAGCGCCCGTCACGGACCCAACCCAGGTCGAGTGCTTGACCCTCGATGGTGCGGACGATCATCTCGGTAAGCTCGTGGAGCACGCGCAGCTTCACGTCGGACTCAAGCGTAGGGTCGTCGAGAACCGTCTTGGTGACCATGGTGAGCGCCAGGTCGCCACAATTGATGGCAAGGCCCGTGCCCTCGGTAAGGTGCATGCAGGGCTTGCCTCGACGAAGCTGTCCGTTGTCGGCGATGTCGTCGTGGATCAGCGCGCCCGACTGGAAATGCTCGATGGCTGCCGCGGCGCTGCGGGCGCTCTCAAAGCTGCCGCCCACTGCGGTTGCGGCGAGCATACAGATAAGCGGGCGGTGGCGCTTGCCGGCGTTGGCCGTAAAAGCCGAGAGCGGCGCATACAGGTAGCGCTCGATATCGGCAGAGGTCGCCTGTCCGTCAAAGAACGTGGCCAGATAGTCGTTAATCTGGTCAAAGTGCTGGGCTAAAAAGCTGGTAAACGGACTGGACACGGGTTCTCGCATTCTTTCTTGGGTTACATCGTTGCGGTGTGCAGATACCATATTGCCACATTGGAGTTGCCGGCGCGTCTGTTTTGGCGATTTGGAGAAACGGGACGCGTGCGCGTGCCGGCTGCTTATATAAGCCTAAAGTGCTCGAGCGCCTTGACGACGCCATCTTTGTCGACCGAGTCGGTGATGTAGTCGGCGCGCTTTTTGAGATAGTCTGGCGCATTGCCCATGGCGATGCCAACGTCGACGGCGTTCATCAGCGAGACGTCATTGCTGGCGTCGCCGATGCCGTATACGGTTCCGTGGTGGGGATCGAGGGCGTCGAGTACAGACTGGATGCCCCCGCGCTTCGTGCATTCGCGGGGCGAGATTTCGGTTACCTCGAGTTCGAGCTCGTTAAAGCACAGCAGCGGCTCAAGTGCCTTATCTTGAGCGATGTGGTTGGCGAGCGATGTAGACATCAAGATCTTGTAGACACTGTAATGTTGCAGCTGCGTGACTGCGTCGCCCAGGGTGCGCGCGTATCCGGGAGCATCGGGGGCATCGGCACTCATGCGCACGACGCCGTTGAGGCCCTCAAAGCGGATGACCTCGCCCGATTGCTCAAGGTAGGGGGCAAGACGCTGCAGCATACTGGGCGTCATCGACAGATCGCGAATTGCGTGTCCGTCGATCTCGGCGTAACCGCCCGCAAGACAGACGATGCCGGTCCAGGGCAGCTCAAGAAGTTTGGGGTGGATGCAGCTGAGGGTACGTCCCGTGCAGATAAAGGCCATGTTGCCGTTGGCGACAAACTCGCGGATTGCCTGCGAAACCGCCTCGTTGGGATAGGGGGAGAGGTCCCGCTCGTCTTCGGGAAGGTCTTGGGCGAGCCTGGGGTCTTGCCAGGCGAGCGTTCCGTCGATATCGAAGAAGCAAATATCGCCGCGCTTATGGGCTGCGCTGGCGGCAGGGGAGGCCGAGGTGGTGGGCACAAATTCCGGCTCGAGGCCCATGATCTGGTCAAAATGCTCTTTAACGCGGGGAACGGAGATGCCGATGATCACCTGGGCGGTCTTGCCCGTAATGATGAGGCCCTTGGCGCCCACCGCGACAAACGACGCGTTATCTGCAACGATGGAAGGGTCTGCGACCTCGACGCGCAGGCGCGTGGCGCAGTTGGTTGCGCCCACGATATTGCCAACGCCACCTAAAAGCTGAATTACCCGCTCAGCGAGGACGTGATCTTGATCGGATCGACTATTGACCTCGTCATTGGGAGATTGCTCTTTGGCAAAGTCGCTTCCCGTTAAACAATCGATTGCCGCGCGATTGGCAACATGATCCTCGCGGCCCGGTGTCTTAAGGTCATAGACCAAGATGAGTGCTCGAAAACTAACAAAAAAGATGAGGCTAAAGGCAAGGCCGATACCGAGCGCCAAAAGATAGGCACCGGCATGCGTGCGCATGAGCGGAATAAAGTTGAAGGCTGCCATCTCCATCAGGCCGCCCGAGAAGATGCCGACGATGCCAAAGAGATTCATGGTTGTGGCAAGGCAAGACGATAAGACGGCGTAGAGCAAAAAGAGCCCGGGGTGGGTGAACATAAAGAGAAACTCGAGTGGCTCGGTAACGCCGCAAACCACCGAGGCGATGATGGCGGGAACAAGGATGACCCTGAGGCCGGCGCGGCGCTCGGGTTTTGCGGTGGAGTAGAACGCAGCTGCGATGGCAGGAAGGCCAAAGAGCTTGACCCAGCCGGTGGCGGTAAAACCGGCCCACGGCGCAAGCTCATTAAGGGGGCGCGTGCTATGGGAGAGGATGGGGAGCAAACTGCTCCACGTGGCGTAGATGCCGTCGTTAATGACCAGGTTGTCGTAGTAGATCGGCATGTAGAGCAGGTGGTGCAGGCCAAAGGGCTCGAGTGCTCGTTCTAAAAAGACAAAGATGCCCACGCCAAAGGGGCCGACGCCTGCAAGCGCGTGACGCAGCGTATCGGTTACATCGTATACGTAGGGCACGATGGCGGCCGAGATAGCGGCAAGGGCAAACACGGCAAAAAAGCTGATGAGGTAGACCAGCGAGGAGCCCGAGAAGGTGCCGAGCCAATCGGGAACCTTGGTATCGTAGAAGCGGTCATGGATGGCAACGACGGTTGCCGATACCGCCAGCGGGCCGATAATGCCGGTGTCGAGCGTCTTGATGCCGTCGATGACGGTGATACCGCTGGCGGAGGTCAAAGATGACGGGTACTCAAGTCCAAGGTTGTCTCCGCTCAGCTTAATGATCTCGCTCAAAAAGAAGCAGTAGGCAAAATAGGCGACGAGAGCCTCGAGACAGCAACGAGCCGGTTGTTTTTGGGCAAGACCGATGGGCAGCGCTACGGCAAAAAGGAGCGGGAGGCGTTTAAAGACCGTCCACGAGCCGCGCTGGATGATGGTCCAAAAAACGTACCAAGGGGTTCCGTATACGGCGAGATCGCCGACGATGTCCGCAGTCGTTGCGAGAGCGGAGACGCCGACCATGAGGCCCGATATAGAAAACAGCATGGCGGGCGCGAACATTGCCCCGCCAAAGCGTTGGATTTTTTGCAGCATGTTCTGCCTTCCGAATATCGAGGCGCGTTGCGCGTGGGGAAACGTTTAAACAATGGATTCATTGTAGAGGACCAGACGATTGTCGTACCGGCAGTTTTGAGCGAAACCGATTTGGGCATGACAGAAACCGTCAACGGTTAAATCCTGTCGCTTTACCGATATTCAGTTTAAACAACTTTAAGAAATGCTATCGTGCCTAGCCGGAAATGAATAATGTAGAGGTGAAACAATGCCAAAAGCGATATACGAAGGAATCTACCGAGAAATACGCTCGCGCATCATTAATGGGACCTATGCGTTTCAGGAGATGCTGCCAACCGAAGCCGAGCTGACCGCGGAGTTCGGATGCACTCGCAATACCGTCCGTCGCGCCTTGGGTATGCTGGCCGACGGGATGTTTGTGCAGCCCATACACGGCAAGGGCGTGCGCGTTATTTGGCTTAAGGGCGAAACCGACATGTTGGGCGCACTCGAAGAGGTTGAGTCGTTTGGCGAGTTTGCAAAGCGCAACAATGCCGTTGCATCGACGGACGTTAAGTCTTTTGAACATCTGGTCTGCACCGAGCAACTCTCTCGTCGCCTGGGCTTTAAGGTGGGCGAGAAGTTGATTCGCGTGGTGCGCGTCCGTAGCCTTAACGGTAACGCTCGCCAGGTGGACCACGGCTATTTTCTGGAGTCGATCGCCAAAGGCCTGACACCCGAGATCGCCGCAAGGTCAATTTACGACTATCTGGAGCACAAGCGCGGCGTCAAAGTGATGGCGAGTCGTCGTACGGTGAGTGTCGAGCTCGCCAACGATGAGGACTGCAGCTACTTGGACCTTGGTAAGTACAACTGCGTCGCCGTTATGGAGAGCCAATCGTACACCTCGGACGGCATCTTGTTCGAGGTCACGCACGCCCGTACGCACCCCGAGATCTTCCACTACCGCGTCAATTCCAAGCGATAGCCGGCTAGCTCGCAGCCTGACGAGACTCATGCCCTCAAAGCGAAAACGCCCGGTCAAACCGACGATGCATCGGCTTGACCGGGCGTTTTCTCTATATTCGATAACAAATAATTGTTTATACAAAACTTGTCAAGTATCAAGTTGAAATTACCGTTCACCGATGTTTTTCTACCGCTCTAGTAATACTTGTTCAAACAACTAGCCAAATAGCGTATTGTACAAATCAGCAAAAGGGGCAAAGTCCCCGAGCCAATCTCCGAAGGCGGCGGCAAAGGGTGCCGCCACGGTGTGAAAGGGTGGATTGTAATGAAGAACGAAATGAGCAGAAGGCAGTTCCTGGGCTTTGCTGGTTCCGCGGCTGCGGTGCTTGGTCTGGGTCTCGTGGGCTGCGGTGGTTCTGCCGGCTCCGGCTCCTCTGCTTCTGGTGACGCTGCCGAGGTCTACTTCCTCCAATTCAAGCCCGAGGTCGACAAGGAGTGGAAGGAGATCGCCAAGGCCTATAAGAAGGAGAAGGGCGTCGAGGTCAAGATCGTGACCGCCGCCTCCAACACTTACGAGGAGAAGCTCAAGTCCGAGATGTCCAAGAGCTCCGCTCCGACCCTGTTCCAGGTCAACGGCCCCACCGGTCTTAAGAACTGGAAGGATTACTGCGCCGACCTGTCCGATACCAAGCTCCGCGGTGAGCTCATTGACGACTCCCTGGCTCTGCAGTCCGATGGCAAGGATCTGGGTATCGACTGGGTCCAGGAGAGCTACGGCATCATCTACAACAAGCAGCTGCTCGAGAAGGCTGGCTACAAGGCCGAGGACATCAACTCCTTCGACAAGCTGAAGGCTTGTGCCGACGACATCCAGGCCCGCAAGGACGAGCTCGGCATTGAGGGTGCCTTCACTTCTGCTGGCATGGATGACTCCTCCAGCTGGCGCTACACCACCCACCTCGCCAACCTCCCGCTCTACTACGAGTTCGAGAAGGAGCACAACCAGGAGGACGACGAGATCAAGGGCGAGTATCTCGACAACTTCAAGCAGATTTTCGACCTGTATATCACCGACTCCACCTGCGATCCTTCGCAGCTTGCTTCCAAGACTGGCGACGACGCCACCAACGAGTTCGCAACCGGCAAGGCCGTCTTCTATCAGAACGGCTCCTGGGCTTACGCTGACCTCACCAAGGCCGGCATGACCGACGATCAGATTGGCATGATGCCCATCTACATCGGTGTCGACGGCGAGGAGAACCAGGGCCTGTGCTCCGGCGGCGAGAACTACTGGTGCGTCAGCTCCCAGGCTTCCGAGGATGCCCAGAAGGCCACCGAGGACTTCATGTATTGGTGCGTCACTTCTGACACCGCCACCAGCATCATCGCTGACAAGATGGGTCTGACCGCCCCGTTCAAGAGCGCCAAGGAAACCACCAACGTCTTCTCGCAGCAGGCCGTTGCCATGGCCAAGGACGGCAAGAAGACCGTCGCTTGGGACTTCGTCTACATCCCCTCTGAGGAGTGGAAGAAGAACCTCAAGCAGGCTCTGATTGCCTATGCTGCCGACAACAGCAAGTGGGACGGCGTCAAGAACGCCTTCGTCGATGGCTGGAAGACCGAGAAGGCTGCTTCCGAGTAAGTAGTTGCTGCCCAAGCTATCTGATTAGCGACAGGGGGCGGGCAGACGTTGGTTTGCCCGCCCCCTGCATATTGAAAGGACCCTTCTATGGGCAAAGCACTCAAGCGCTGGTGGCCGCTCTTTATGCTGCCCACGTGCCTGGCGTTTATGATCGGGTTCGTGATTCCCTTTATCCAGGGCTTCTATCTCTCGTTCTGCCAGTTTATTACCATCAACAATACGCACTTTGTCGGTATCGAGAACTACGTGCGCGCACTGTCCGATCCGCAGTTTGCCACGTCGTTCTTCTTTACGGTGGCGTTTGCCTTCCTGTCGACGGTGCTCATCAACGTGATTGCCCTCGCCATCGCGCAGGCGCTCACCCGCAAAGCGCTCAAGGGCACCAACATCTTCCGTACGATCTTCTTTATGCCTAACCTGATCGGCGGCATCGTGCTGGGCTACATTTGGCAGATTCTGATCAACTGCCTGCTCTCCAACGTGGGCGCCCAGCTCATCGCCCTTAACTCTGCTGCTGGCTTCTGGGGCCTTATCATCCTGACCCTGTGGCAGCAGGTCGGCTACATGATGATCATCTACATCGCTGGTCTGCAGTCTATTCCGTCCGACTACATCGAGGCCGCCAAGGTCGACGGTGCCACGGCATGGCAGACGTTTTGGAAGGTTAAGATCCCTAACCTGATGCCGACGATCACCATCTGCCTGTTCCTGTCCATCACCAACGGCTTTAAGCTGTTCGACCAGAACCTCGCCCTTACCGGTGGTGCCCCCGCGCACTCCACCGAGATGCTCGCCCTGAACATCTACAACACGTTCTACTCGCGTGCCGGCATCGCATGGCAGGGCATTGGCCAGGCCAAGGCAGTCATCTTCTGCATTCTGGTCGTCGCTATTTCTATGATCCAGCTTAAGGCCACGAGGTCCAAGGAGGTGCAGCAGTAATGAAACGCGATAAGGCTATTAACCGCGCGCTCTCGATTTTCTTTACGATTCTGTCGCTCGCATGGATCTACCCCGTGTTCATGATTGCGCTCAATTCCTTTAAGAAAGCGACCGCAATCAGCACCACCACGGCATTCGATCTGCTCACGCCCGAGACGTTCAACGGCCTCGCAAACTACATGCACGCCCTTAACGAGCAGGGCTTTGCCTCGGCATTTATGTACTCGCTCATCATCACGGTCACGTCGGTCGTGCTGATCTTGGTGTGCTGCTCCATGTGCGCTTGGTACGTGGTTCGTGTCAACAGCAAGATCTCGAACTTCTTCTATTACCTGTTCGTGTTCTCGATGGTTGTACCGTTCCAGATGCTCATGTTCACGCTGTCCAATTTGGCGGACCGCATCGGCTTCAACACGCCGTTCAACATCTGCTTTATCTATCTGGGCTTTGGCGCGGGCCTGGCGGTCTTTATGTTCGCCGGCTTTGTAAAGAACATCCCGCTCGAGATCGAGGAGGCGGCCATGATTGACGGCTGCAACCCGGTCCAGGTGTTCTTTAAGATTGTCCTTCCCATCATGAAGCCCACCTATCTTTCGGTCGGCATCCTCGAGACCATGTGGGTCTGGAACGACTATCTGCTGCCCTACCTTACGCTCGACTCCACCAAGTACAAGACCATTCCTATCTTGATCCAGTACTTCCGCGGCGGCTACGGCCACGTCGAGCTCGGCCCCATGATGGCCTGCATCATGATGGTCGTTATCCCCATCGTCATCATGTACATCCTCTGTCAGAAGTACATCATCGACGGCGTGGTGGCAGGTGCCGTCAAGGGCTGATGCCGTAACAGTTTTGCAAGTTTCTGCGGCGCCCCTCAGCGTGGCGCCGCATATCGAAAGGTAGAGACATGGCCGAGATCGTTCTCAAACATGTTCAGAAGGTGTATCCCAACAACGAGTCCAAAAAGAAGGGCTTCTTTGGCAAAAAGAAGAAGACCGAGGAGAAGAAGCACAACCTCAAGGTTACCGAGGACGGCGTGCTTGCGGTGGAGGACTTTAACCTCACCGTGCATGACCAGGAGTTCATCGTCCTCGTTGGCCCCTCTGGCTGCGGTAAGTCCACGACGATGCGCATGGTCGCCGGCCTGGAGGACATTACCTCGGGCGATGTGCTCATCGACGGCAAGCGTGTCAACGACGTGGCGCCCAAGGACCGCGACATCGCCATGGTGTTCCAGAGCTACGCTCTGTACCCCAATATGACGGTGTACGAGAACATGGCATTTACGCTCGAGCTCAAGAAGGTTCCCAAGGACGAGATCGACCGCAAGGTTCGCTCTGCTGCCGAGATTCTGGGCATTACCGAGTACCTCGACCGTAAGCCCAAGGCGCTCTCCGGCGGCCAGCGCCAGCGTGTCGCTATCGGCCGCGCCATCGTGCGTGACCCCAAGGTCTTCCTGATGGACGAGCCGCTGTCCAACCTGGACGCCAAGCTTCGTAACCAGATGCGTGCCGAGCTCATTAAGCTGCGCCACGAGATCAAGGGCACGTTCATTTATGTTACTCACGACCAGACCGAGGCTATGACCCTCGGTGACCGTATCGTGGTCATGAAGGACGGCGTTGTCCAGCAGATCGCCACGCCGCAGGAGGTCTTCAACCATCCCGCGAACATCTTCGTCGCCGGCTTCATCGGCGTGCCGCAGATGAACTTCTTCGATGCCCAGCTGGTGCGCTCGGGCAACGGCTTTACCGTCAAGACCGAGGATATGAACGTGGCGCTCGCCCCCGAGACTTGCGCTCAGCTTGCCCTCAACTGGGACGGCGGCGACGTGAAGGAGATTACGGCCGGCGTGCGTCCCGAGCAGATCCTGCTTGCCGACAAGGGCGAGGAGGGCGCGCTCCAGGGTACCGTCGAGGTGACCGAGCTCATGGGCTCGACCGAGCATGTCCACGTGACCGCTCCCGACGGCCAGTTTGTCCTGATTATCCCCGTCGTCGACCTCGAGGCCAAGGGCGCGCTCAAGGCTGGCGACACCATCTGGTTCAAGTTCGAGAAGAACGCGACCCACCTCTTCGATAAGGTCTCTGGCAAGAACCTTATCTAGGCCCGGTGCATCCAGGCCCTTCCTTTGGGCGACTGCGGTATTGCCATCCTTTTGCCGCGGTCACATATAAGGCTCCCCTCCCGTCCACTGGGCGAGAGGGGAGCCTTTCTTTGTGTTGGGGCTGTCTGACCGGTCGTTTGTCTCGATCTGTAACGGGTGAGGCTGATTTCGGACGTTAGATGTTACAGATCGAGACGGTTCCGCTGAGCTAACCATTTCATCTAAATCTGTAACACCAAAGGTGAATTTCAGCTGCTAGATGTTACAGATTGAGATAAACCCAAGGGGAGGGGCCGGTATGTCTCAATCTGTAACAGCTGGGGCCGTTTTTACCGAGTAGCTGTTACAGATCGAGATTGTTTGGTCGAGTCGGGTCACAGGGTAGCGTGCGGGCACAAAAAGCGGAGCCGCGTTGCCACGACTCCGCTTTCAAGAGGATGGGTAAAGGAAACGAAATTAGCTCAGGTGCCAAATCTCGTCGTTGTACTGGGAGATGGTGCGGTCGGACGAGAAGGTGCCGGCGTTGGCGATATTGATGAGCGCCTTGCGCATCCAGGCGTCCTGGTCCTCGTAGTCGGCCAGCACGCGCTCCTTGGTCTGGATGTACTCCTCAATGTCGAGCAGGGCCATAAACCAGTCCTTGCCCTTAATGTCGTCGTGCAGGCGCTGCAGGCGCTCGGCATTGCCGGTCGCCATAAAGGCCGGGTTGGTGATGAAGTCCACCAGCAGTTTAATGCCGGGCTTGCGGTAGAGCACACCGGCGTCATAGGTGCCGTTGGCATAGAGCTGCTCGACCTGTTTGGAAGAGGCGCCAAAGGTATAGATGTTCTCGTCGCCCACGAGCTCGGCAATCTCCACGTTGGCACCGTCGAGCGTGCACAGGGTTAGGGCGCCGTTGAGCATGAACTTCATGTTGGAGGTGCCGCTCGCCTCCTTGGAGGCCAGGCTGATCTGCTCGGAGATGTCAGCGGCGGGGATCACGCGCTCGGCGGCGGTGACGTTGTAGTTCTCGATCATGACAACCTGCAGGTAGGGAGCCACGTCGGGGTCGTTTGCAATCCACTGCGACAGCGTCAAGATCAGATGGATGATGTCCTGCGCGATAGTGTAGGCAGGCGCCGCCTTGCCGCCAAAGATGATGGTGACGGGGTGCTTAGGTCTGTTGCCGTTCTTGATATCGAGGTACTTCCAGATGATGTAGAGCGCGAGCATCTGCTGGCGCTTGTACTCGTGGATGCGCTTGACCTGGACGTCGATGATGGCGTTGGAGGGAATGGTCACGCCCTGCTCGAGCGCCATGAACTGGCGCATGATGGCCTTGGCCTCGACCTTGGTGGCGGCCAGGCGCTCAAGAACGTCCTTGTCGTCGGCGAACTTGGCGAGTTTGCTCAGATCGCCGGTGCTGCGCCAGTCGGTGCCGATCACATCGTCGAGCAGGCTGGCGAGCGCGGGGTTGGCCCCATGGATCCAGCGGCGGAAGGTGATGCCGTTGGTCTTGTTGGAGAACTTCTCGGGATAGATTTCGTAGAACGGATGAAGCTCGGTGTCCTCCAGGATCTTGGTGTGGAGGGCGGCTACGCCGTTGATGGAGAAGCCAAAGTGGATGTCCATGTGGGCCATGTGGACGGTATCGTGTTTGTCGATGATGGCGACGCGCGGGTCATCGTGCTCGGCCTTCGCGATCTCATCGAGCTTGACGATAATGTCGGCGATGGCAGGGGAGACCTTCTGTAGGCTGGCGAGCGGCCACTTCTCGAGCGCCTCGGCAAGAATCGTGTGGTTAGTGTAGGCGACCATGGAGCGTACGATGGTCACGGCCTCGTCAAACTCGATGCCATGCTCGGTGGTGAGCAAGCGAATGAGCTCGGGAATGACCATGGTGGGGTGCGTGTCGTTGATCTGGACAACGGCGTAATCGGCCAGATCGTGCAGGTTGCTGCCGCGCTCGACGGCCTCGTCGATCAGGAGCTGGGCGGCGTTGCTCACCATGAAGTACTCCTGATAGATGCGAAGTAGGCGGCCCTGCTCGTCGGAATCGTCGGGGTAGAGGAACAAGGTGAGGTTCTTGGCGATCTCGGTCTTGTCGAAGTCGATGGAACTGCCGGGGACCAGGCCGTCGTCGACGCTCGCCAGGTCGAACAGGCGCAGGCGGTTCTTGGTGGACTGGCCGTAACCGGGCACATCGATGTTGACGAGCTTGGAGGTAACGGCAAAATCGCCGAACTCGACGGTGTAGGAGCGGTCATCGTCGACTAGGATGTCCTGCTCACCGAGCCACTCGTCGGGGACGGCCTTCTGCTGGTTGTCGACAAAGCGCTGACGGAACAGACCGTAGTGATAGTTGAGGCCCACGCCATCGCCGGTCAAGCCCAGCGTGGCGATGGAATCCAGGAAGCATGCGGCCAAGCGGCCCAGGCCGCCGTTGCCGAGTGACGGCTCGACCTCGAATTCCTCGATTTTGTTGAGGTCGTGGCCTGCGGCGGTGAGCTGGTCCTTAACCTCGTCGTAGATGCCGAGGTCGATCATGTTGTTGATGAGCAGCTTGCCGATCAAAAATTCGGCGGAAATGTAATAGAGCTTTTTCTTGCCGTTGTTGAGCGGGCGGGCGGCGGAGCGCTCCTGCACGAGTTTGACCAGTAGCTTGTAAATGCGACGGTCGTCGAGCTGCTCGAGCGAGGTGCCAAAAGACTGCTCGGCGAGTTCCATGAGGTTAATTTGGGGCATGTTTTCTCCTGTGATGGGTTGTTTCATGTCTGCAATTCATAAGAAGCCCGCGCGAGGGGATTGGGGTGGCCTCGCGCGGGAAAAGCAAGCGCGTCCGCACGGTGGGGAGGGGTCGGGCGCGGTAGCTCCTATTGAGGAAGCTCGATTTCGGCTTCCGACGGGATGCGGAAGTAGGTCTCGGTCCAGTCGGTGAGTTTGTGCTCGAGCTCGCGGGTGATGGCGCCGTCGAGCATGCGCCAGGTCCAGTTGCCGCCCAGCGTGGCAGGGGTGTTGATGCGCGCCTCGTTGCCCAAGTTGAGCAGATCCTGCATGGTGTAGATGCACGTGTCGCTCACGCTGGCGGCGATGGTGCGATTGAGTGCATCTGCCATGGGTTCGCCGGCCTGCTGATGGGTGTACAGGGCTGCCTGCTCACGCTGACGCGGGGTGGCCGTTCCCTCAAACCAACCGCGCGCCGTCTCGTTGTCGTGGGTGCCCACATAGGCGACGGTGTTGGCGATGTAGTTATGCGGCAGGTAGTACGAGTTGGTGCCCTCAAAGGCAAACTGCAGGATCTTCATGCCGGGGAAGCCCGAGTTGTCGCGCATGTCGATGACGCCGGGGGTGAGGAAGCCCAGGTCCTCGGCGATGATGGGCAGCGTGCCGAGCTTTTCCTCGAGCGTCTTGAAGAACTTGAGGCCGGGACCCTGCGTCCACGAACCGTAGGACGAATCGGGTGAGGAGAACGGCACCTCCCAATAGGCCTCGAAGCCGCGGAAGTGATCCAGGCGGATGACGTCGTACATGTCGAGGGCGGCGCGAATGCGGCCCTCCCACCAGGAGAAGCCGTCGGACTCCATGGCGTCCCAGTCGTAGATGGGGTTGCCCCAGTACTGGCCGGTGGCCGAGAACTGGTCGGGCGGCGTGCCGGCGACGCTCACCGGATTGCCGGCGGCGTCGATCTTAAAGAGCTCAGGTGTCGCCCACATCTCGACGGAGTCACGCGAGACATAGATGGGCAGGTCGCCGATGATGAGAATGTCGCGCTCGTTGGCATAGGCCTTGAGGCGGCTCCACTGGCGATCGAAAAAGTACTGCGTCATCTGGTGGTAGAGCATATGCGCCGGATGGTCGGCGCAGACCTTGGCGGAAGCCTCGCCGCGGGTGCGGAGCTCCGCGGGCCACTCCCAAAACGCCTTGAGACCGCACTCCTCTTTGACGGTCATGAACTCACAGTAGGGGATGAGCCAGTCCTCGTTGGCCTGGATAAAGTCATCGAAATCGGCCGGCTTGTCGGCAGCAAAGCGCTCAGCGGCGCGGTCGAGAATCTGACGGCGGCCGTCAAAGATAGCACCGTAGTCGACATTGCTGGGGTCGGATCCCAGATACACGCCATCGATATCGCGCTGCTCCAGATACCCTGCCTCGATAAGCTCGGCAAAGTCGATAAAGTTGGGGTTGCCTGCGCGGGCCGAGAACGACTGATAGGGCGAATCGCCATAGCTGGTCGTCGTAAGGGGCAGAATCTGCCAGTAATGTTGTTTGCACGAGGCGAGAAAATCGACGAAGTCGTAGGCATTCCAGCCAAAGCCGCCGATTCCGTATGGTCCGGGCAGAGATGAGACGGGCATGAGGACGCCGCTTGCACGCTCCATGAATGCGCTCACCAACCTTCTTGTTGTGGGGTCGGCCTGCCGATGGGTGTGCAGTCCGCCTCCGATGTTCTGATTCGGTACGCCTATTGTAAAACATGTTGTTTAAACATGTACAGGCAAGATAAAAAAGTTGGTCGATTTTCGGCGAATGGTTACATGCCATGAAAAAGCCCCGACCTCACAACGTGAGATCGGGGCAAGAGCGGTATGTAGGTTTTTGCTACTCGGCGTCGGCGAAGCCGTTGGGGTTGTGGCTCTGCCAGTTCCAGCTATCGCGGCACATGTCCGCGATGTCGTACTGGGCCTTCCAGCCCATCATGCGCTCGGCCTTGGAGGCATCGCACCAGTTGGCAGCGATGTCGCCGGCGCGGCGCTCGCGGATCACGTAGGGCAGCTCCTTGCCACAAGCCTTGGAGAAGGCGGCGACGACCTCGAGTACCGAGGTGCCGGTGCCGGTGCCCAGGTTAAAGATCTCGACGCCGGTCTTGCCGTTCATCCAATTAAGGGCGGCAACGTGACCAGAGGCCAGATCGCACACGTGGATGTAGTCGCGCACGCCGGTGCCGTCGGGGGTGGGGTAGTCGTTGCCAAAGACCTGAACGGCCTCGAGCTTGCCCACGGCAACCTGGGCGACATAGGGCACCAGGTTGTTGGGGATGCCCTTGGGGTCCTCGCCGATCAGGCCCGACGGATGAGCGCCAATGGGGTTGAAGTAACGGAGCAGCACGACGTCCCACTCGGGGTCGGCGGTGTGGACGTCCATAAGGATCTGCTCGATCATCCACTTGGTCCAACCATAGGGGTTGGTCGCGGGCTTCTTAGGATCCTCCTCGGTGACGGGCGGGTTGTCCGGGTCGCCGTAGACGGTCGAGGAGCTCGAGAAGATGATGGACTTGCAGCCATGGTTGCGCATGACGTCGATGAGCACCAGGGTGTTCTCGATGTTGTTGTGGTAGTACTCGACGGGCTTGCTCACCGACTCGCCGACGGCCTTAAAGCCGGCAAAGTGGATGACGCGGTCGATCTGATGGGTATCGAAGATCTTGTTCATCGCATCGCGGTCGAGCACGTTGGCCTCGTAGAAGGTGAGGTTCTTGGCGGCCTCGTCGCCCACGATGGTCTTGACGCGGTCGACGGCGACGGCGCTGGAGTTGGAGAGATCATCGACGATGACGACCTGGTAGCCACCCTCGAGCAGCTGAACGACGGTGTGCGAGCCGATAAAGCCGGCGCCACCGGTAACGAGGACACAGGTGTCTTTGGGGTCGAGTGCTTTGGACATGTAGTCTCCTATCGAATCAGGAACACTTCTTCAGGGGAGTATAGCGCAGGCAGGGACGCCCAAATCGTGCGCTGTAGGAAAAGCAGAGGATTGTGCTAACGTACTCATAGAAGAGCTTGCGTACGCATAACCTGATCTTTGGCATTTGCTTACGAGCCGCTGACCTTGCAGTTTCCTGCCGTTCGTGGAAATCGTTGGGACGCGCCATATGTACGCTAATATGTATGAGTTGAGCGACATATAAATAAGCATGTAACGGAGTACATATGTCACCAAACAGCGATTCCATCCTTTCCCAGGAGCTCTCGCGCCGCACTGCCCTCAAGGCCCTGTTCGGCGCCGCTTCTGCGGCAGTTCTTTTTGGCCTGCCCGCTCGCGCCCATGCGGCGGAGGCTTCCAAAGAAACCACCGATAAACTGAATGCCGCCCAGGCCCAGCTCGACGAGGTTCAGGCCCAGCTCGACAGCATCGCAAATGAGTATGCGGCGCTGGCCAACAAGAATGCCCAGACCCTCAACGACATCGAGAATGTCCAGGGCAAGATTGACGACACGCAGGCCCAGATCGATGAAAAGAAGGCCGAGCTCAAGAAGAAGCGCAACGACCTTTCCGATCGCGTGGCCGCCAGCTACAAGTCCGGCGGCACGAACATCCTGTCGCTGCTGCTGGCCTCTGGCTCGTTTGAGGAACTCGTCGCCAACGCGCATTACGTTGAGAAGATCAACAAGAGCGACCGCGACGCCATCGAGGACATTCAGACCATCCAGGAAGAGCTCGATGCGCAAAAGACCGAGCTCGAGTCGCAGAAGGCCGACTTAGAGAAGCTCAAGGACCAGCAGACTGCCCAGATGCAGGACATGCAGGCCAAGCAGCAGGAAGTCCAGACGGTTCTGAACGGCCTCTCTGACGACGTCAAGGAGCTCATGGCTCAGCGCGATTCCGAGATCCTCGCTGCCGCCCAGGCTGAGGAGGCCGCTAGGAAGGCTGCCGCTGCCGCGGCTGCCGCGAACAAGAACAATTCCTACTCGGGTGGTTCAAGCTCGGGTGGCGGATCGTATGCGCCCGGAACCCCGCAACAGAATGCCGGCTCGGGCAAACAGCAGGCCGTCGTCAACGCGTGCTACTCCACGCCTTCTCCCGGCCAGGGCTGGTGTGCTGCCTGGGTTACCAACGTCTTCCGCAATGCCGGTGTGGGCTATTTTGGCGGCAACGCGTGTGACATGTTCAACGCCTGGTGCTATAGCTCCGACCGCTCGGCGCTGCAGGTGGGCATGATCGTGGCCGATTCCTCGCACAGCGGCACGGGTGCTCCGGGCCTTATCTACGGTCATGTGGGTATCTACGTTGGCGGCGGCATCGTTATGAGCAACGAGGGTGCCATTACGTCTAAGTCGCTTGATTCGTTTATTAGCTTCTATGGTACTGGCTCTGGCGTGCGTTGGGGCTGGCTCGGCGGTATTGCGCTGTCGTAGCTGCGGCTTGAAGTAAGTTGGTCCGGGACCGCGGGCGAGGCATAAGGTTGCCTGCTCTACAGTCCTGCGCAAGACGAAGGCCACATTAA
>JBKWEB010000011.1:0-54885 GCA_046976245.1 Collinsella sp.
AAGGCTGTCATGTACGCCACGCTCAAGTAAGAGCATCTAGCATCTCGCTCGGGGTGTATTGCTGCACACCCCGAGCGGTTTTATCTGGTAATAATCTCGCATCAAGCGGCAGGCACGGCACGGAAGAGCCGCTTCTGGCGAGATCAGTAAATGATTTATGAAGGGGGGATGAGAACTATGACTGAGACCGCTAAGAAAAAGCGCGGTATGCCTTCATCGTTCACCATTCTTCTTGCTCTGCTGGCAATTGTTGCAGCGATTACCGTTATCGTCTCCGGCACGTCCGGTGGCGCGGTTACTGCCGCCCGTCTGAGCGATTTCTGCACCGCCCCGATCCTGGGCTTCGCTGACGCTCTGCCCGTCTGCCTCTTCGTTATGATCCTGGGCGGCTTCCTCGGCATGATGACCGAGACCGGCGCCCTGGACAACGGCATCGCCGTTCTGGTGCAGAAGCTTAAGGGCAACGAGATTATGCTCATTCCCGTGCTGATGCTCATCTTCTCCCTCGGTGGTACCACCTATGGTATGTGCGAGGAGACCGTTCCCTTCTACGCCCTGCTCGCCGCTACCATGATGGCCGCTGGCTTCGACCCCATGGTCGGTGCCGCTACCGTCCTGCTCGGCGCTGGCTGCGGCTGCCTGGGCTCCACGGTTAACCCGTTCGCCGTCGGCGCTGCCGTCGACGCTCTGACCGGCGTTGGCATTGAGGTCAACCAGTCCATCATCATCGGCCTCGGTGCCGTCCTGTGGATTGTCACTACCGCTATGTCCATCTTCTTCGTGATGAGCTACGCCAAGAAGGTCAAGGCTGACAAGGGTTCCACCATCCTGTCGATGCAGGAGCTCAAGGACGCCGAAGAGGCTCACGGCAAGGCTGCTTCCGAGGTCCACAAGGAGGTCAAGCTCACCGGTCGTCAGAAGGGTGTTCTGATCGCCTTCGCCTTCACCTTCGTCGTCATGATCGTCGGCTTCATTCCGCTGGCCGACCTTAACGAGGGCGTCGCCAACTTCTTCGACGCCGGCGCTGTCTACGACGCCGACGGTAACACCGTCGTCCAGGGCTGGTCTGCCCTGATCACCGGCCTGCCCATTGGTCAGTGGTACTTCGACGAGGCTTCCACCTGGTTCTTCCTCATGGCCGTCCTGATCGGTATCATCGGTGGCCTGTCCGAGAAGCAGATCGTCAACACCTTCATCACCGGCGCTGCCGACATGATGTCCGTTGTTCTCGTCATCGCCCTTGCTCGTGGTATCTCCGTCCTCATGGCTAACACCGGCCTCGACGTCTACGTCCTCGACGCTGCTGCCAATGCTCTGGCTGGCCTGTCCGGCGTGATCTTCGCTCCCATGAGCTTCCTGGTCTACTTCGGCCTGTCCTTCCTGATCCCCTCGACCTCCGGTATGGCTACCGTCTCCATGCCCATCATGGGACCGCTGGCTGTTAAGCTCGGCTTCTCGCCCGAGGTCATGGTCATGATCTTCTCCGCCGCCATCGGTGTCGTGAACCTGTTCACCCCGACCTCCGGCGCCATCATGGGCGGTCTCGCCCTGGCCAAGATCGAGTGGACGACCTGGCTCAAGTTTGCCCTTAAGCTCATCGTCGCTCTCTCCGTCGTCTGCGCCGTCATCCTGACCGTCGCCTGCGTGCTGCTCTAAGTACCCAACGGGTACCCCACGGAAACCTTGACGATCCTGTAAAGGATCACCTGGTCATCGTCTGTCCGGTGGGGTAAACCCACCGGTAGACTCCTACCTTTAGCCCCCTTCCGTTCCGTGCGCGGGAGGGGGCGCACTTATGTTGCGCGGTTCTACGAACCGCGCAACCAGTCGACGCTGCGCGCCGCCCAGAGCGACAATTTGTCATTCAAAAGGCAAGGCATGACCAGAAGGTCTATGCCTTGCCTTTTTCATGCCAACTTGTGCGTTCTGGGCGGCGCTCGCTGACTTATGCTCAACCTGCGACGTTTCCATTATTGATGCAAAGGGGTCAGGTTAGTTTGCGCCAAAAACGGGAACGATTTCACCGCAACTTATCGATGGCGTGTTTGGTTGGTGCCAGTTGATTGCTTGGGCGTTGGGGAGGGTCTGCTCCGTTATAATCGCCTAGAACATTAAATGGAAACGGGACGGGAGCCATATATGCGCCAGGGTTTCGACAACGCGAAGTATATCGAGCTGCAGGCTGCTCACATTAAGGAGCGCATCTCGCAGTTTGGTGGCAAGCTCTATTTGGAGTTTGGCGGTAAGCTGTTCGATGACTATCATGCGAGCCGCGTGCTGCCGGGTTTTGAACCGGACAGCAAGTTCCGCATGCTCAAGAGCATCGCCGACGATGTCGAGGTTATCATCGCGATCAACGCGAACCACATCGAGAAAAACAAGGCTCGTGGTGACCTCGGCATTACCTATGACGAGGATGTGCTGCGCCTGGTTGACCTGTTTCGCGGCAACGGCTTTGCTGTCGCGGCTGTGGTCATCACCCAGTACGCCGGCCAGCCCGCTGCCGATGTGTTCCGCAACCGCCTGAACGCGCTCGGTATTCCCGCCAAGCTGCACTATCCCATCGAGGGGTATCCGCACGATGTCGATCTGATCGTGTCCGACGATGGCTACGGCAAGAACGAGTTTGTCGAGACCACCCGACCGCTCGTCGTGGTCACTGCCCCCGGTCCTGGCTCGGGCAAGCTTGCCACCTGCCTGTCTCAGCTCTATCACGAGCACAAGCATGGCACGGCCGCCGGCTATGCCAAGTTCGAGACCTTCCCTGTCTGGAATCTTCCTCTGACGCATCCGGTCAATATTGCCTACGAGGCCGCCACGGCTGACCTCGACGACGCCAATATCATCGATTCGTTCCACCTTGAGGCCTACAACAAGACCACGGTCAACTACAACCGCGACGTCGAGGCCTTCCCGGTAGTCCGTGCCCTGATGGAAAAGATCCTGGGCAAGAGCCCCTACCAGAGCCCTACGGACATGGGCGTCAATATGGTCGGTTTTGCTATTACCGATGACGATGCCTGCCGCGACGCTTCCAAGATGGAGATCGTCCGCCGCTACTTTACCGCGGTCGAAAATGTGCGCCGTACCGGCGTGGGCGATGAGCAAGTCGACCGTCTCAAGATCATTATGAAGAAGGCCGGTATCGACAAGAACTACTCGCCGGCACGCTCGGCCGCCCTTACCAGGGAGCAGCTGACGGGTGGCCCCGTAGGCGCCATGGTCATGCCCGATGGCTCCGTGGTGACCGGCAAGACTTCCACGCGCCTGGGCGCCGCGAGCTCGCTCATCATGAACGCACTTAAGCATGTCTCGGGCGTTGACCTTGAGCTCGAGGTCATTAGCGATGAGGCGATCGAGCCTATCAGCAAGCTCAAGACGCATTTCCTGGGTAGCAAGAACCCGCGCCTGCACACCGACGAGACGCTTATGGCGCTCTCGATCACCTCGGCAACGAGCGAGACGGCGGCCCGCGTCCTTTCGGGCCTGGAGCAGCTGCGCGGCTGCGATGCCTTCTTTAGCGTGATCATCTCGCCGACGGACGAGACGGTGTTGCGCAAGCTGGGCATCAACGTGTGCTGCGAGCCCAAGTTCGAGCGCCGTGGTTTCTTCCACCGCTAAGCCTGGATTAATTGGTCTGAAAGGGGCGCATCGGGTATGCATTCGGTGTGCCCCTTTTATCAACAAAGCTACCGTTTAACCTAAAAATAGCCCGTTTACCTGCCTATAAGCGATTTGGGCGGTATACAATAACCCTAACTGTTTCATCCTTTTGCGGGGATGCCGCATGATGGATGTTGCCGGCCATCATGGGGTGTGCCGGTCGCGCACGGTGCAGGTGATGCCCGTGCTCGGTTTGAGGAGGCTGCCATGGCTGGCAAGGGTCGTGCGAGTGTCAACGATATGAAGCGTGTCGAGGTGCAGGTGCTGATGGAGATCGCACAGCTGTCCGAAGACAACGGCGGATTTTATGGCTTTTCGCGCAAGACGCTTGCCGAGCGTGTGGGGGTGTCTCCGTATCGCGCCCGCGCGGCAATTGAACGCTTGGAATCCGAAGACATCATCGAGGTCGTCTCGCGCTACAGCGACGACGGCGGCCAGCTCGCAAATGGTATTTGTCTCACGGAGCGTGGCGAATGGTATCTAGAGGGCATCCGTGCCGGTATGCTCGTGAAGGACTTGATCGAGGATGAAGCCGCCGATCGATAACAGCGTGCATTCATAGTGGAAACGACGCCGCCTGGGCAACCGGACGGCGTTTTGTTTCGAGATGGAGAAATGCGATTGCGCGTAAGAAAAAATGCGTGCGGCGCGCGTCGCGAGTATTACAATGAAGACCCGTAAGATGTGTATGGACAACTTCTACGGGAAGCGCAGGTAACTCAATATGACCAAGCATGTGTTCGTGACCGGCGGCGTGGTTTCGTCTCTGGGCAAGGGTATTACCGCGGCCTCGCTGGGCCGTCTGCTCAAGTCGCGCGGCTACAAGGTAACGATGCAAAAGGCCGACCCTTATCTGAACGTCGACCCCGGCACCATGAGCCCGTTCCAGCATGGTGAGGTCTTTGTGACCGAGGACGGTTACGAGTCCGATCTGGACCTGGGCCACTACGAGCGCTTTATTGACGAGAACCTGACCCGCGATTCCAACTTTACGACTGGTGCCATCTATAAGAGCCTGATCGCCCGTGAACGTCGCGGTGACTTTTTGGGCGGCACCGTACAGGTGATTCCGCACGTCACGAACGCCATTAAGGATAAGTTCCGTCGTATTGAGGAGCAGACCGGCTCCGACGTGGTCATCACTGAGTTGGGCGGCACCATCGGCGACATCGAGTCGCAGCCGTTTGTCGAGGCCATTCGCCAGTATCGCAAGGAGGCCGGCCCCGAGAACGTCTGCTACATCCACGTGTCGCTCGTTCCCTATATCGCCGCCGCCCACGAGGTCAAGACCAAGCCGACGCAGCACTCCGTTAAGGAGCTCCGCAGCTTTGGTATCCAGCCCGATATTATCGTTCTGCGCTCCGACCACCATATCGACGATGCCATCCGCGGCAAGATTGCAAGCTTCTGCGACGTCGACACCGACTGTGTCTTTACCAACGAGGACTGCGCGAGCATCTACGATGTTCCGCAGTTGCTTGCCGAGCAGGACTTTGACCTGCGCATTTGCGAGCGTCTGGGTCTGGACCCGCGTGAGCGCGACATGAGCGAGTGGAACGAGTTCCTGCGCAAGCAGAACCATGCCAACCAGCACGCCGACAAGGTGAAGATCGCCGTCGTGGGCAAGTATACGCAGCTGCCCGATGCCTACCTGTCGGTTATCGAGGCCCTGCACCACGCGGGCGTGTTCTACGATCGCCACGTTGATGTGCAGCTGATCGATGGCGAGAGCCTCGATGAGCAGAACGTCTCCGAGGTCCTGGGTGACGCCTCGGGCATCTTGGTCCCTGGCGGCTTTGGCAAGCGCGCCCTGGAGGGCAAGATCCTCGCGGCCGAGTTTGCCCGCGAGCACAAGATTCCGTATCTGGGCATTTGCCTGGGTATGCAGGTGGCCGTGTGCGAATTTGCTCGCAACGTGGTCGGCCTTGCCGGCGCCAGCTCTTCCGAGTTCGATCCGGACGGCCCGTATAGTGTCATCGACCTGATGAGCTCGCAGGAGGACGTGACCGAGAAGGGCGGCACCATGCGCCTGGGCGCCTATCCGTGCAAGCTCGCCGCCGATACCCTCGCGCGCGAGGCATACGGCGAGGAGCTCGTCTACGAGCGTCACCGTCACCGTTTTGAGTTCAACAACGCCTTCCGTGACCAGCTCGAGGACGCCGGTCTGGTTATCTCGGGTCTTTCGCCCGACGAGCGTCTGGTCGAGATGGTCGAGCTGCCGCGCGACGTACATCCGTGGTATGTGGCCACCCAGGCTCATCCCGAGTTCAAGAGCCGCCCGACCAACCCGCAGCCGCTGTTCAGCGAGTTCGTACGCGCCTCGATCGGCCAGCATGAGGGCGTCGATCGCTTGCAGGTGACGCCCAAGAACCTCGCTACGGACTAAGGGTGCCGGCGAATAAGGAACATACCGAAGCTACTCCCTCGTCGCTCGCCGTGGCGGCGGGGGAGTATCTCGATTACCTCGC
This sequence comes from Collinsella sp., assembly GCA_046976245.1. GTDB lineage: Bacteria > Actinomycetota > Coriobacteriia > Coriobacteriales > Coriobacteriaceae > Collinsella. The sequence goes on from JBKWEB010000011.1 coordinate 6,132, forward strand.
GGTCGAGCGGGGCTTGGCGCGCAACACGATTGCGGCCTATCGTCGTGACCTGACGACGTACTGCGCCTATCTGGAGCGGGCTGACATTGCGTCTTTTGAAGAGGTGACCCGTCAGGTCGTGGAGGGCTTTGTTGCCGATCGCCGCGACGGAGGCTATTCCGACGCCTCGGTGGAGCGCGCGCTTGCTGCCGTGAAGGGCCTGCATGCCTTTTTGGTGCGCGATGGGGCTGTGGCCCAAAACCAACGGCGGCGTTGCGCCTGCCCAAAAAGGCAGATCGCCTGCCGGAATACCTTTCGGTGGAGGACGTCTCGGCACTGCTCGATCAAGACTTTCCCGAGGGCGAGATGGGACTGCGCGATCATGCCATCTTGGAAGTGCTTTACGGTTGCGGCTTGCGCGTGAGTGAGCTGGTTGGGCTCGATGTGGGCGATATCCATATCGATGACGGGTTTGTCCTGGTGCGCGGTAAGGGCTCCAAGGAGCGTCTGGCCCCGTTGGTGGGAAGCGCGGCGCGTGCCCTGACACGCTATATAGGTGACGGGCGCACTCTCCTGGCCGCCCATGCTCACGGGACGGAGACCTCGGCGGTCTTTTTAAATAAGAACGGACGTCGCCTGTCGCGCCAGGCCGTGCATGCGATATGCGAGCGGTATGGGCGCCAGGTGGGGCTGGTTGGGCTCCATCCCCACACCCTGCGCCACTCCTTTGCCACCCACATGCTCGCGGGCGGTGCCGACCTGCGTGTGCTGCAGGAGATTTTGGGCCATGCCGATATTTCGACCACGCAGGTCTACACGCATGTCGACCGCACGCAACTGACCGAGGTCTATCTGGCGGCGCATCCGTTGGCACATCGCTAGCACCTCGCTGACCTGCATATTTATAAATATTAAAGGGGACGGGCCCCAGATTGCCGAGACGCACTTTTGCGCGCATGGGCAATCTGGGGCCCACCCCATTTTTCGCCAGACACCGACGCGGTGGTGGGCCGTGTGTGCCGTGGGTGGGGGAGTTTGGGGGCGATGTGAACGACGTGTAAAGGGACGTAAAAATCGCCTCAAGGTCAACTTGAAGGTTGAGGTTCGCGGGCGTGGTTCTACAGGTGGCATCCCGCCTTTGCTGTAAACACAACATATTGTGTTTTCGAACATATGCTCGGGGGTGTTTTACAACATATTGGTGGTGGAGTGGTGGGGTGGGGTGGGGGAAGGGGTGGGGAAAGGTGTTGAAAAATGGGGCGGTTCCCCATATTATTGATGACGTCGACAGGCGGGGTGGTTCCCCGCGTACGTGCCATCTGAGTAACCGAGGGGAGGGCGCACATGGGAATGACGGGTGCATACGAGCGCAATCTCGATGCAAAAGGCCGTCTATCCCTGCCTGCACCCCTTCGCGAGGAGCTTGGAGAGCACGTTCGCGTGTTCAAAGCCCTGGATGTCGATGCTCTGTACGTGTTCTCTGCCGAGGCCTTCGATAAGTGGGTCGAAGGACTCTTCGCGGGTCGTGAGGGCCACGAGGGTTTTAACCCGCGTGACATCAACGACCAGAAGCTCATGAGGGCGATCAACAAGCGCACCACGTCGATGGATGTGGACAGCGCGGGTCGTATCGGTCTTTCTGAGTCTCTCCGCAAGCAGGCGAACCTCGACCGCGAGGTCACGGTTGTGGGCAACTACGACCACCTTGAGGTTTGGGACCGCGCTACGGCCGATGAGGACGATGATGACGAGGCCCTGCTGGACCTCTTCTTCTCGTAAGGGCAAGGCACGAGTAACGGATGGAGCGTGGGATCTTGACACAAGTATATCGGCATGAACCTGTCATGCTCGGCGAAGTGCTTGAGTCGCTGCAGCTAAAGAGCGGTTCCGTCGTCTGCGACTGCACCCTTGGCGGTGCCGGCCATTCGGTAAAGATGGCCGCGCAGGTGGGGGAGACCGGCCTTTTGCTCGGCGTCGATCAGGACGACATGGCCCTCGAGGCCGCTGGCGCCCGTCTGGACCGCGAGGTTCCCGGCGTACCGCACCAGCTGCTGAAGGGCAACTTCGGCGACTTGGACGAGCTGCTTTGCTCGGCCGAGGTGCCCGGGGTCGATGGCTTCCTGTTCGACTTGGGCGTTTCGTCGCCGCAACTCGATATCCCTGGCAGGGGCTTTTCGTACAACGAGGACGCCCCATTGGACATGCGGATGGATCCGGGTAACAACACCTTAAACGCAGCTGAGGTCATCAACACCTATAACGAACACGACCTCGCCCGGATTCTACGCGTCTACGGCGAAGAGAAGTTCGCCTCGCAGATCGCGCGTGAGATCGTGCGCCGCCGCGAGCATGAGCCGATCGAAACCACCGGTCAGTTTGTCGAGATCATCAAGGCTGGTATCCCCGCTGCCGCTCGTCGGCATGGCGGACACCCAGCCAAGAAAAGTTTCCAGGCCATTCGCATCGAGGTCAATCACGAACTCGATGTGCTCGAGCGAGGGCTTGACGCCGCCACAAGGTGGCTCAACCCGGGTGGACGCATCTGCGTCATCTCGTATCACTCGCTCGAGGACCGTATCGTAAAGAACCACTTTAAGGAGATGAGCCAGGGGTGCACGTGTCCGCCGGAGATTCCGGTGTGCGTGTGCGGCAACGTGCCGATACTCAAGGTCATCACCCGCAAACCCTTGGTTGCCCAACCCGATGAGGTTGCGCGCAACCCTCGGGCGAGATCAGCCAAGATCCGCGTGGCGCAGCGTCTGTAGACGCGACCGCGCGATATTGGACCTCCCGCTCGTACCACAAACGAAGCTTAAACACACTACCAACGTACTCGGGATGGGAGGCGGCATATCATGGGCTACAACACCTCAAACGCAGCACTCGCCTATGATATGAACGCCATGCCCGCCTATTGTGAGGCACCGCAGGCTCCCGTTGCTCCCCGCGAGCAGCGCATGCCGCGCTTTGATGTCTACACCGGCGCGGGCCGTCAGGCAAACCAGGCGGTAAGCCCGGTTTTCATGAGCGTTCTTAAAACGTTTTGCATCATTGCGGCCATCTTCATGACGATCGGTGTCGCCCGTGTGGCGCTCGCCGGCGTTACGGCCCAGGTGCTCAACAGCAACGCCGCGCTTACCAACACGCTCGAGAAGGCGACCGATGAGAGCTCCGACCTGGAGGTCATGCATTCGGTCTATGGTGCCGACACGCGCATTCGCGACCTTGCGGGCGCTTATGGCATGGTGGAGCCCAGCGAGAGCGTTACACTTGATTTTTCGCAGGATGCAGCCGCGGGCGCTAGCTCGACCGCGACCGCTCAGTAACAAGACGGTAGCTGAGTATGACAAATGACTATCGCCGCGGCTCCGACGGGGGTCGCGGTTCTGGACGTCCCTCATCGCGGGGACGTTCTGGTTATCAAGGAACGGGTCGGCCATCTTACAACGCCGGGCAGTCCCGTGGCAACGACCCGGCGTCGCGACTTCGCGGCTCGGGCGGCCCTCAAGTGCATAACACCAGGTCGCGCAAGAGTTCGTCGACCGAATGGCTCACGGGCACGCCTCTGCCTCGCCGCAAAGCCGTCATGGGCTTCATTGGGCTTGGCTTGGGCTTGGGCGTCTTTCGCCTTGCCGACTATCAAATTGTCGAAGCTGATAAACTGCGCGAGCGTGCCGATGCGCGCCGCCTGCTTGCGCAGACCCTCTATGCCAAACGTGGCACCATCTACGACCGCAACGGCAACGTGCTGGCGTCGTCGGTCGAATGTCGCAACATCGCCGTGAACCCCCAGCTTGTCGATGATGTTGACAAGACGGTGTCGGCGCTGGTCAAGGCAACTGGAATCGATAAAAAGACCTGCCGCAAGCTCGTTGAGTCCGATGGAACCTGGGTGTATATCAAGCGCCAGGTGGACGAAGACGACGCTGCGGCGCTGGAGAAGAAGAACCTGCCCGGCGTGCTTTTTGAGCAGGCCATGAAGCGCGTATATCCATACGGCAATCTGGCATCGCAGGTGCTGGGTGTAGTGAATGTAGACAACGACGGCTTGACGGGTCTCGAAAAGCAATACAACAAGCTTCTGACCGGCACGAACGGTTCTCTCGTACGCGAGCGCGCGAGGGACGGCAGCTATATCGCGGGCGGTGCCTATAAAAAGGTGGCTGCGGTCGACGGCGTTGATATCGTGACGACGCTCGACGTCAATATCCAGCGTGCGGCCGAGGATGCCCTGGCAGAGGCTGTCGAGAAGACAAAGGCCAAGAACGGCTCGGCTTTGGTCACCGATCCTACGACAGGCGAGATCTTGGCAGCCTGCTCGTATCCGACCTACGACCAGACCAATTTGGAAAACGCCAAGACCGAGGATATGAACCTGCGCCTGGTCACCGACGCCTACGAGCCCGGCTCGGTCTTTAAGACGCTCGTGGCGGGCGCCGGCTTCGACTTGGGCGTCGTGCGGTCGAGTACGTCGTTTGAGGTGCCGGCGAGCATCAAGGTGGGCGACGATACCGTCACCGATGCCGACAAGCGCGACTACGCCATGACCATGGATGTGCGCGAGATGATGCGCCGTTCGTCCAACGTGGGATTTGTCCTGGTGGGGCGCAAGATCGGTGCCGACGACTTTGCCGCCTATGTGGACAAGTGGGGCATCGGTCACAGCTCGGGTGTCGATTTTCCGGGCGAGAGCCTGGGCATCGTCAAGGAGCGTGACCAGTATGACGGCGCCACGCTGGGCTCGATGAGCTTTGGACAGGCGCTGTCTGTCTCGCCGATTGAGATCGCACGTGCCGTGGGCGGCATCGCCAACGGCGGCGTGATGATGACCCCGCACTTCTATAAGTCCAGCAAAGGCGACGAGAAGGACTGGGGCGAAGGCGAGCGCGCGATTTCGGAGGACGCCGCATCCCAGGTGACATCGTGCATGCAGACGGTCGTGTCGGAGGGAACGGGCGTTGGCGGCGCGGTTGACGGCTATGACGTGGCGGGTAAGACCGGTACGGCCGAACGTGCCGACGAGAACGGCGGCTACCTCAAGGAGAACTACATGTCGTCCTTTATGGGCTTTGCACCGGCACAATCGCCCAAGGTGCTGTGCTATATCACGCTCGACGGAACGCCGAGCGGCTCAGATGCCGCTGCGGTGCCGTTCCAGTCCATTATGGCCAACGCGCTCGACGTGCTGGGTATCCCGCACACGAAGTAGGGGGTTACAATCTTTGGGGCGTGGTTTGTTGTCCCATATGAGGGGTGTTCACATGCCCTGCACCACGCATGCGCGGCGCTGGGATACAATACGCCGATAGCATTATTTAGGTTTACAGGGGAGCTGCAATGATAGAGATCGCCGTCAACAACCTCGCGGCCGCAACAGGGGCCCGAACCGTGACGGGAGAAGTCGATCGGGTATGCCGCGGGTGCGTTATCGACTCGCGCCAGGTCGAGGAAGGGACGATTTTCGTCGCCTTTCCCGGTGAAAACGTCGACGGCAATGATTTTGCTTCCCGTGCCGTCCAGTCGGGTGCCGGCGCCGTCGTGATGACGCGTGAGCCCGAGGCCGAGCTGGTCTCGCTGGCACAGGACAAGGGCTGTGCCATCTTGCTGACCGATGATCCCGAGGAGTTTCTGCTGCGTTTGGCGCATGCGTATCGCCTGGAGCTTGGCTGCCTGGTCGTTGGCATTACCGGTTCCATCGGCAAGACGACGACCAAGGACGTGCTCGCCGCTGTGCTCGCCAAGCGCTATCGCGTCTGGGCCACCAAGGGCAATTTCAATAACCTGATCGGCATGCCGCTCACGGTGCTTTCCGCTCCGGCCGATACCGAGGTCCTGGTGCTCGAGATGGGCATGAACCATTTCCACGAGATTGAGCGCCTGTCCCAGTCCGCCAATCCCAACCTTGCCATCGTGAGCAAGATCGGCACCTCTCATATCGGCATTTTGGGCAGCCGCGAGAACATCGCCCGCGCCAAATCCGAGATCGTCGAGGGCATGCGTGCCGCCGGCGACATCCTGCCGTTGTTGGTTTTGGGCGGCGAGGACGACTTCACCCCCTTCATCCGCGACACGTTTGCCGCGCCTGCCGGCATTGACGTGATGTTGGCGGGTATCTCGGACGACGATGAGGTTCGTGCGCGCGACATCCGTGTCGATGACGAGGGCCGTCCGGTCTTTACACTCGATTTTGGCCTAGGCGAGACGATCGAAACCATGCTCGCCATTCCCGGTGTGCAGTCCGTCCCCAATGCCGTTAAGGCCGCCGCGGTTGCCTATCGCCTGGGTGTATCGCCCGAGCAGATTAATGCTGCCTTTAGGGGGCTTACGATCACGGGCCACCGTCAGGAGATCAAGCGCGCCAAGAGCGGCGCCCGTATCATCGACGATTCCTATAACGCCAGTGCAGAATCCATGGCTGCCGGCCTCGATCTGCTGTGCTCGCTTTCGTGCAGGGGCTCGCGCATGGCGGTCCTGGGAGAGATGGGCGAGATGGGCGACGAGGCTCCCCGCATGCATGAGCTCGTGGGTGCCTATGCCGCCGCCAAGAAGCTTGACATGCTGGTGTGCGTGGGCGGCGAGCTGGCCCAGCTTATGGCCGATGCTGCGCGCATGATGGGCATGGACGAGGATCGCATTCAGGTGTTTTCCAATTATCAGCAGGTGCTCGACCGCATGGGCGGCGCACTTGAAAATCGTGATGTTGTACTGGTCAAGGGTTCCCGTTTTGTTGAGCTCGACCGCTTTGTGGAAGGTGTGTGCTAGCCCATGTTCGGCAATCCCTCGTATCCTACGTATCAGGCCTTTTTGGGGCTTGGCATCGCTGCTGCCATTGCACTGCTGCTCATGCCGTGGTGGATCAAGCTGCTCAAGGTCGAGGGCATCGGCCAGCAAGTTCGTGCCGATGGTCCCAAGCGCCATCTGATTAAGCAGGGTACGCCCACTATGGGCGGTGTCGTCATCCTCGTTGCGATTTCGCTGACTTGCCTGCTGATGGGAAAGCTCACCACCGAGCTCGTGCTCGTGCTGCTCGCCACGTTGGCGACCGGCGTACTGGGCCTGATCGACGATCTGACCTCCGTCACGCATGGGCGCTCGCTCGGCCTGACGCCTCATGCCAAGATGATCGGCCTGACCATCATCTGCGTCACTTTTACGGTACTTGCCGTCAACTGGTGCGGTGTCGCCCCCGAGATTCGTTTTCCCGGAGGCCTGACGATCGACCTCGGCGTTCTTTCGACTACCATCGGCGGGTTTACCTTCCCGTGGCTCTACATCGTCTTTTGCTGGCTGATGATCGCCGGTCTTTCTAATGCCGTGAACCTGACTGATGGCCTGGACGGCCTTGCCGGCGGCACCTCCATGATCGCCATGCTCGCCATGGCTGCCATGGCGTTTTTGCACGGCGATGTGAACCTGTCCATCTTCTGCACCGCGTGCGCCGGCGCCTGCTTGGGCTTTTTGTGGTTCAACTGCTATCCGGCGAGCATCTTTATGGGCGATACCGGCTCGCTTGCCCTGGGCGCGGCTTTTGCCTGCACGTCCATCATGACCAACACCGAGGTCGTCTCCCTCATCATCGGCGGTCTGTTTATCATGGAGACGCTGTCGGTCATGATCCAGGTCGTCTACTTCCACTTTACGCACAAGCGCGTCTTCCTTATGGCGCCCATCCATCATCATTTCGAAAAGAAGGGCTGGGCCGAGACTAAGGTCGTTATTCGTTTTTGGATTATCGCTGCGGCCTTTGGCGCCGTTGGCCTTGCTCTGTTCTTCCAGTTGGGATAGTGGTCATTTATGCCTCTTGCAGATTCCTTTAGCCTGCTCGTTTTGGGCCAGGGCAAGTCCGGCCTCGATGTTGCCCGCTGGGCGCTGGCGCATCCCGAGCGCGTAAGCGCCGTTACCGTCTATGGCGGCGGTACCTCCGAGCCCAATGACGCCACACGTGCGCTTGAGGCCGCCGGTGCGTCGTTTGTTTATGGTACCGAGCAGGTTGAGGGTGCTTACGACGTGTGCGTGACGTGCCCGGGCATCTCGGAGTTCTCGGCCTTCTTCAAGGCCGGGCGCGAGCATGCCGCCCAAATTATGGGTGAGCCTGAGTTTGCCTATCGCCTGTCTCCCCAAAACTGGATTGCCATCACGGGCACCAATGGCAAGACGACCACCACGTCTCTGACCGATTATCTGCTCAAGGCAGCCGGAGAGGCCAGCGTGGCCGTCGGTAACATCGGTGAGCCGCCGGTCAACGAGGTCGATGGACGCGCTCATAATGAGTGGTTTGTGGCGGAGCTTTCGAGCTACCAGATTGCTACGACCGCCGAGCTCCATCCTCGTGTGGCGGTGCTGCTCAACATCACGCCCGATCACTTGGGCTGGCACAAGAGCCATAAGAACTATGCACTTGCCAAGATCAAACTGTTTGACAATATGTCCGACGATGACCTCGTGGTTATCGATATCGAGGATGCCGGCATCCATGAGTTCGATGAGTATATCTATACGCCGGGTCGCCGTATCTGCAAAGTCGCCTTTGACGAGCCTGAGGGCGAGGACGCTGCTTTTGTGCGCGATGGGAAGATGATCGTGCGCCTGAAGGGTGTCGAGACCCCGCTCATCGCTACATCCGAGCTCAAGATCTCGGGCCATCACAATGTCATCAATGCCTTATGTGCCGCCACGGCTGCTCTGGCCGTCGGTGCCGATGTCGATGGTGTCCGCCGCGGTCTGGCCTCGTTCCAGCCGCTCGAGCATCGCGTGGAGCCGTGTGGCGAGATTGACGGCGTGCGCTACGTCAACGATTCCAAGGCGACCAACACCGATGCGGTCGAGAAGGCCCTGACGGCGTTTCCCGACGACGACGTGATCCTGTTGCTCGGTGGCCATGACAAGGGAACGTCACTCGCGGACTTTGCCCGCGTCGTTATGGATAACGTGCGTTCGGTCGTCTGCTTTGGCGATGCACGCGAGCGTTTTACCGCCGCTATGGACGAGGCAGATGTCGATGGCGACGTGGATATCGCCCAGGCCGATGACCTGCGCGACGCCGTGGACGTTGCCCGCTCGCTTTCGAGCCGTGGCGACGTGGTTCTGCTTTCGCCCGCTTGCTCATCGTTTGATGAGTTCTCGGGCTACGAGGAGCGCGGCCGCGTGTTCAAGGACTATGTGGCCCAGCTTGCCGCCGCGGCGAAATCGCAAACGGAATAGGGGTTGCCGGTGAGAGAGGAGAGCCCCCGACAAAGCATGAGGAGGCCCGACTCGGACCGTGCTTCCTCACGGCGCAGCACGCCGCGTTCTGGCCGCGGTGGGCAAACGTTCAGCGAACGCTATATTGCTGGCGTTCCCGCTCGCATCATGCGCCCCCGCTTGGTATTTTTGGCCTGCTTGTTTTCGCTGGTGTGCTTTGGCTTGCTGATGGTGTACTCGGCATCTTCGGTCGAGGCGCTGCACGAGAACGGTTCGGCGACGTTCTTCCTGTTTCGACAGGCTGCGTTTGCCGGAGTTGGCGTGCTGGCCATGGTTGCCATTGCCCGCTATTTGCCGGACAGCTGGTTTGGGGAGGACGTGCTCAGGATCTTCCTGTTCGTCATGATGTTCTTACTGCTGTTAGTGTTCTTAGTGGGCAGCGGCAGTCGTGGCGCCACGCGCTGGCTTAACATCGCCGGCATTCAGTTCCAGCCCTCCGAGTTTTTGAAGCCATTTGCCATTGCGTACTCGGCCATTATGCTTGATCGCTTCTTTTCGCCCGGCGGCAACATCAACGAGTTCCTTAGCAAGATGGGCATCTGTTTGGGCCCTTCGATTCTTTTGATTTTTATCCAGCCCGACTTCGGCACCATCCTGATCATTTTGCTGACGCTTGTGTGCATGGCGCTGTTTGCGGGGTTGGACCCCAAATACATTGTTTGGACAATTGCCGGTGGCATCGTTGTTATTGCAATCGCCCTTATCGCCGAGCCGTATCGTATGACGCGTGTCGAGGTCGCATGGAATCCCTGGGCAGATGAGTACGGAGATGGCTACCAGGCCACGCTCGCCATTATGGCGTTTGCATCGGGCGGATTGTTCGGCCGCGGTATCGGCAACTCCACCATGAAGTACTCGTATTTGCCCGAGGCGCATAACGACTACATCCTTGCCATCATTGGCGAGGAAGTCGGCTTTGTCGGAACCGTGCTGTTCTTCTTGGTGTTTGCGATGCTGATCTACTCGGCGTTTCGCATTGCCGAGCAGGCGACCGATCGTCGGGGCGCGCTCATGGCGTCTGGCTCCGCGGTCATTCTCGCAGTGCAGTTTTTGATTAACGCGCTGGGCATCCTCAACGTGTTTCCCATGACGGGCAAACCGTTGCCGTTTATTAGCTACGGCGGTTCGTCGATTATTGTGTCGCTTATGCTTGCCGGGTTGATCCTGCGCGTTTCGTACGAGAGCGCCCGCCGCGATGAGTATGACCGCCGCCGTGAGAGCTTTGCCGTTATGGATGAGAGTACCGCCGGCGTGCCCCACGTGCGCGGCGAGCGATCTTCGCGTAACGGTTTTACCGTCCTGGATGGCTCTGCGACCGACCCCGCAGCCCGCCCGCGTCAGCGAACGGCGCCGCAAGGTCGTCCTCAGCGCCCCACTCCTCGCAATGCGGGCGGCGGATATAATCGAATCGATTTGAACTCAGACCCGTCGGCGCGTCTGCGTACCGACGACCAGGGACCGCGTGTACGAAGGGACTACCATGACCGATAAAATGACCGTTGCTATTGCAGCCGGCGGCACGGCAGGACATATCAACCCCGCGCTCGCCTTGGCCGAAGAACTGCGTGACCGTGGCCACCACGTTGTGTTCGTGGGCCAGTCGCGCAAGCTCGAGGGTCGTCTGGTCCCCGAGGCTGGGTTTGATTTTGTGCCCATTACGGTCACGGGCTTCGACCGCTCCCGTCCTTGGACGGCGCTGACCTCGCTGTGGCGTGTCAACAAGGCCAAACGTGCGCTCGCCAGTCATTTCTCAAAGGTCGGCAAGCCCGATGCTGCCGTCGGTTTTGGTGCCTATGTCGAGGTTCCGCTGCTGGGGTGGTGCAAGGGCGCAGGCGTCCCGTATCTGCTGCATGAGCAGAACTCTGTTCCGGGCCTGGCCAACAAGATGATGAACTCCCACGCCGCCCGCGTGTGCATCTCGGTGCCGGCAGCGCGCTCGGTCTTTGAGCGCGAAGGTGACCCCGGCCACGTGCTCATGACCGGCAACCCCGTACGTCGCTCGGTGATCGAGGGCGATCGCGCTCGCGGCCGCAAGGCACTTGGCGTTCCCGAGGACGCTATGCTGCTGCTCGTCTTTGGCGGTTCACTTGGCGCCCAGCACCTCAACGAGCGTGTGGTTTCGCTCAAAAACGAGCTGCTTTCGCGCAAGAACCTCTATGTGTTGCATTCGACGGGTGCCGACGGCTTTGAGGAGACCGAGCGCGCTTTGGCGCTGACGCCTGAGGAGGCGAAGCGTTACCGCGTCCAGCCTTACATCGACAACATGGGCGATATGCTGGCTGCTGCCGATTTGGTGCTCTCGCGTTCGGGCGCATCGAGCGTGGCCGAGATCGCGGCGCTCGCCGTGCCCTCGGTGCTCGTGCCGTATCCGCATGCGACGGCCGACCACCAAACCACCAATGCCCGGTATCTGGTCGACGCCGGGGCCGGCGTGCTCTGCGCCGATGCCGATATCGACGGTTCTGCCTTTGCCGATGAGCTGCTGCACCTGGTCGATGACGCGGCGGCGCGCGACGCCATGCGTCAGGCGGCGCGTGGTCTGGCTCAGGATAGGGCCGCCGCTCTTCTGGCCGATGCGGTAGAGGGTTTGCGTTAGTTAGACGGGATATCGTCGGTCGCCCTCGCGCTGATGCGGTAGGTGCGGTACAGTTAACGGGTTACAGGCAGTGTTTACGCAAGGAGTACACGAGCACATGGCTGATTCCCAGACTGCAACCTCCGCGCCCGAGTTTAAGAGCGCCCACTTTATCGGTATCGGCGGCGCCGGCATGAGCGGCATCGCCCTCGTTCTGCACGAGCGCGGTTATGCCGTTACCGGCTCCGATCTTAAGACGTCACGCTATATCCGCCAGCTTACCCGCGCTGGTGTGAAGGTGCATGTGGGCCATGAGGCCGCCACGATCGACGAGGTCAAGCCCGACGTGGTTGTTGTCTCCACCGCTATTCCGGAGTCCAACCCTGAGCTCGTGCGCGCTCGCGAGCTGGGCATTCCCGTGTGGCCCCGTGCCAAGATGCTCTCTGCCTTGGGCCACGGCTACACTACCGTCGCTGTTGCCGGCACGCACGGCAAGACCACCACGTCTTCGATGTGCGCCACCATGCTCGACCGCATGGGTCTGGATCCGAGCTTCTTGATCGGTGGCATCGTTGAGGGCTATGACACGAACGGCAAGAACGGCTCTGGCGACTACTTTGTCGCCGAGGCCGACGAGTCCGACAGCTCCTTCCTGTTCCTGAACCCCAACGTAGTCATTGTGACCAACGTCGAGGCCGACCACCTCGATCACTACTCGGGTATCGAGGAGATCGAGGCGACTTTCGCCAAATTCATGAGCCTGGTGGGCGAGGACGGCACTGTCATCGTCTGCGGCGAGGACCCGCATCTGGTCGAGCTCGCCAAGTCGACGGGCCGTCACGTGCTTTCCTACGGCTTTGCCGAGGGCAACGACATCGTCTGCATGCACCCGGATGTCAAGGGCATCCAGAGCGACTTTATCGTTCGTTTTGAGGACGGCACTGAGCATGCTGTGGAGATCAAGAGCAATCCCGGTCGCCACAACATGCTCAACGCCACGGCGGTGCTCACCGTCGCCCATGTCCTAGGCCTTGACATCGACGCCGCCGCCAAGGCGCTCTCGAGCTTTGAGGGCGTCCGCCGTCGCTTTACCCACGTGGGCGATATCGATGGCATCACCGTGGTCGATGATTACGGCCATCACCCCACCGAGATCAAGGCGACGCTTGCTGCCGCTTCGTCGCTGGGCTACAAGCACGTCGACGTCGTGTTCCAGCCGCACCGCTATTCGCGCCTGCAGGCCCTGTGCGACGACTTTGCCGATGCATTTGCCAATGCCGATAAACTGCTGCTGATTGATGTGTTCTCGGCTGGCGAGATGCCCATTCCGGGTGTCACCTCTAAGATGCTCGCCGATACCGTGCGCGCCAAGCATCCTGGCAAGGAGGTCGTGTACTGCTCCAGCCGTCTTGAGCTCAATCAGGAGCTCGAGCAGATGGTGGGCGAGGGCGACCTGCTGCTCACCATGGGTGCCGGTGACGTTACGACCGTCGGTCCTGAGTTTATCGAGTATCTGACTGCCAAGAAAGACGCTTAAGTCTAATGGGTCTGTTTAACGCCGTCATGGCGCTCTCGGGCATGATCGACACGGATGTCATCGAGGACGAGCGCCTTGCGCGCCATACGAGCTATCGTATCGGCGGCAAGGCCGACCTCTTTGTGACGTGCCATAGCTATCATGCCCTTCGCCGCGCCGTGGCGGTGCTCGATCGCGAGCAGGTGCCGTGGGTCATCATCGGCAAGGGCTCCAATCTGCTGGTTGCCGATGGCGGTTATCGCGGTGCCGTCATTTCGCTCGGACGTGAGTTTCAGCGCACGGTTGTTGCCGATGACGGTTGCACGCTGACGGTCGGAGCGGGCGTGATGTTTGCGCGTCTGGTCAACGATGCCCTGTCGCGTAGCCTCTCGGGCCTTGAGTTTGCCGTTGGCATCCCTGGTTCGGTCGGCGGTGCGATATCTATGAATGCCGGCACACGGACCGAGTGGATTGGCTCGCTGGTTGAGGATGTCGTAACGTTTGACCCGGCATCCGGTATCAAACATTATGCGGGGTCCGAGATCACTTGGGGCTACCGCGAATGTAGCCTTCCCCGCAATGAGATCATCCTCGAGTGCGTGCTCAAGCTTAAACTGGCGCCCAAGGCCGACATTCGCGAGCGCATGGAGCGGTACCTGACGAGGCGCAAGCGTACACAGCCCATGGGTCGCGCATCCTGCGGGTCGGTCTTTCGCAACCCGCCCGATGCGAGCGTGGGCAAGCTTATCGAGGATTGTGGATTAAAGGGTTTTTCGATTGGCGGCGCGGAAGTTTCGCCCGTTCACGCTAATTTTATCGTTAATAACGGAACTGCCTCGGCCGATGACGTTGCCGCGGTTATCAGACATGTGCACGGAAAGGTGAGGGAGGCGTATGGCATCGAGCTCAGACCGGAAGTTAAATTCCTCGGCTTCTAGAGCATCGAAACCCACCTTCCGCCGCGCCGGAGGGCGTTCCGGCGCGCCTGCCAAACCTCAACGCAATACCGTCGCGCACTCTAAGTCTGTCGGGCATGCTCGACAGACCAGTCGTCCGGTCGTCGGCTCGCAGCTCGGTAATCGTCCGGCCGCAAAAAAGTCCTCGCGTCCCTCGGTGACGTCAAAGCCTGTTATGGGCGCCAAGCCTGCCCGTCCCATGGCAACTCCTAAGCCACCGACGGGAACTAAAACGCTGCGTCCGGGTCGCACGCTGGGCGCATCGAAACCGCGCTCGCTGACATCGGTGCCGGCTACCGCCAAGAAGCCTTCGGGTAAAAAAGGCGTCAACCCGTTGTCTTCACTTGGGGCGATGGCAAATAAAACATCAGACGCCGCTTCTGTCGTTACAGGCAAAGGCAAAATCGTGGGCGGCGTTCTGGCCGTCTTGGCCGTGCTCGTCGTCGTTGCCATCGTGGTGATTAACTCTGGATTGTTTACCGCCACTGATATTCAGATTCAAGGCAGCGAGCATGTGACGAAGCACGATGCTATCCAGCTGATCGATTTGCCCGAGGGAACGTCGCTTTTTAACGTCGATCCCGACCAGATTACCGAGGACCTCAAGCAGAACCCGTGGGTCTCGGGCGTGGATGTTCAGCGTCAGTTCCCGCATACGCTCATCATTACGCCTATGGAGCGCAAGGTCATCGCAATTGCCTATATCAGCTCCGATGACCTAGCCTGGGCCATCGGGGATGATGACACCTGGATCGCCCCGCTGTCGACGTCGGTCGAAGTGGACGACCAGGGCAACGTCATCACGACAGGGCAGGGCTCAAATACCCTGACCGGCATCGATGCCGCACTGGCGCTCGCTAAGCACTATGGCGCGGTGTTGCTGACTGATGTCTCGGCGGATGTCGCTCCAGTTTCCGGCCAGGCGGTGAGCTCCAAGGCCGTTAAGGCCGGCCTGGATTATGTGCGTGGTTTTTCGAGCGAGTTCTTGGGACAAGTCAAGGATATTTCCACGCCTTCGGTCGAAGCCATCTCGGCAAACCTCAATAACGGCATTGAGGTGTCGCTGGGCGATTCGGACGATATCGCCAAGAAGGAACGCGTAGTCACCAAGTTGCTTTCGCAGGTAGAGGGCGTAACGTATATCAATGTGCGCTCTCCGGGCAACTACACATTTAGGAATGCTCCGACCTCATAGCGCTGGTTGATGCTTTGTTGAGTGGCCATACCACGCCGTTTATCTGGTTTGTTTGGTTTTCACGGTCAATTATTTGACTGATACGTTCATAATGTGCAACCATAATACGGTTTACCTTTGCATTTACTTTCAACCTGAAGGTTAATGTGCGCAGGGGTCGACCCATGCTATGGCTATAACCTTTGTTCGGAGGACCGACATGCACGAGACAGAGATCAACAACTACCTTGCCGTCATTAAGGTGGTCGGCGTCGGCGGCGGCGGTACCAACGCGGTCAATCGAATGATCGAAGAGGGCATCCGCGGCGTCGAGTTTGTTGCCATCAACACCGATGCTCAGGCACTCGCGATCTCTGATGCCGATATCAAGGTGCACATCGGCACCGACCTTACCCGCGGCCTGGGCGCCGGCGCCAACCCCGAGGTTGGCCGCAAGGCTGCCGATGAGTCCCGCGACGACATTGCCGAGGCGCTCGCTGGCGCCGACATGGTGTTCATCACCTGCGGCGAGGGCGGTGGCACCGGTACCGGCGCTGCTCCCATCGTTGCCGATATCGCGATGAACGAGGTCGGCGCACTGACCGTCGCCGTCGTGACCAAGCCCTTCACCTTCGAGGGCCGCAAGCGCAAGAAGAGCGCCGAGGAGGGCATTAAGACCCTCTCCGATTGCGTCGATACCATGATCGTCATCCCCAACGATAAGCTGCTCGACATCGCCGAGAAGAAGACTACCATGCTCGAGGCCTTCGCGATTGCCGATGGCGTCCTTTCCCAGGGCACCCAGGGCATCACCGACCTCATCACCGTCCCCGGTATCATCAACCTGGACTTCGCCGATGTTAAGACCATCATGAAGCAGGCCGGTACCGCCATGATGGGTATCGGTACCTCTTCTGGGGATACCCGTGCCGTCGACGCTGCCCAGCAGGCCATCTCCAGCCCGCTGCTCGAGAGCTCCATCGATGGTGCCACACGCGTGCTGCTCTCCATCGCCGGTTCCAAGGACCTGGGCATCCAGGAGATCAGCGACGCCGCCGACGTTGTCGCCAACGCCGTCGACCCCGAGGCCAACATCATCTTCGGTACCGTTGTCGACGAGTCCCTGGGCGATCAGGTGCGTATCACCGTCATCGCTACGGGCTTCTCCGACTCCAACGTCAACCGTCAGGACGAGCTCTTTGCTGCTCAGCAGTCTCAGAGCAAGGCCGCTGCCTCCGCTGAGCCGCAGCGCACCGCTCCGGCCACCAGCCCGGCTCAGGCCGCTCCGACCCGCAACGTCGGTGGCACCGAGCTTCCTAACTTCGGCAACGATCAGTTCGAGCTTCCCGACTTCTTGAAGCGCGGTAGCTTCTAAGTCGTTCTTTGCATTGTTGCTCACGGGGGCGTGTCCGTATGGACGCGCCCTTTTTATTTCGACTTTGTAAACTAGAACCTCCAATCTCTTTACGTTCCCTTTACGATTGCCTCCAGTGCAGCAGGTATCCTTTTAGAGAAGTATGACAGCCGTATAAACGCGGGCTGTAGCGGCGATGCCGCGGTACTTGTGTTATTAGGAGGCTTTAGTATGGCAGCACGTGCGGACAACGTTTCGCGTGTCGACCATGATGGAGTTACGTTGGTGGAAGGCGCGACATCCGATGTTCGCTTTGCCTTCACCGAGCGCGCCGGTGGTGTTTCCGAAGATGCATACTCCTCACTCAATTTGGGCTCGCATGTTGGCGA
Organism: Collinsella sp.; assembly: GCA_046976245.1. Lineage (GTDB taxonomy): Bacteria > Actinomycetota > Coriobacteriia > Coriobacteriales > Coriobacteriaceae > Collinsella. Next base: position 23,315 of record JBKWEB010000011.1, read on the forward strand.
TGACCCCTTTGCTGTTCAAGAAAATCGTCGTCGCGTGCTCGAGGCTATGGGTGCCGCCGAGTGCGAGCACAACTTGCTCGTTCCCAATCAGGTCCATGGTGACCATATCGTTGCGGTGACCTCGAACGGCGCCGATGACCTTGAGGACGTCCGCGAGCAGATTGCCGAGGGCTGCGATGCCATCGTCTGTACGGCGCATAACGTACCCGTGCTGCTCTGCTTTGCCGACTGCGTTCCCGTGGTGCTGGTGGCCCCCGGCGGATTTGCCGTGGTGCACTCCGGTTGGAAGGGCACGATTGCACGTATTTCCGCCAAGGCGTGCCAGGCGCTTTGCGATGCTGCCGGTTGCGATGCGAGCGACGTTTCCGCCTATATCGGCCCCCATATCTTGGGTGACGAATATGAGGTATCCCAGGAACTCATGGATCGCTTTGCCGCCGAGTTCTCTTGCATCGATGCGAATACCTCTCGCATGCTCGATCTTTCCGCTGCCATTCGCGAGGCGCTGGTAGATGTCGGTGTCGACGCGGATAATATCGTGGATACCCAGCTTTCGACCGTGCGTCAGAACGACCGCTTTTATTCCTACCGTAACGAGGACGGCACCTGTGGGCGCCATGCTGCGATCGGCGTGATGCTATGAGAAAGATCGTATCGGTCCTGAGCGCCGCTGTGCTTACGCTTACGCTGTGCGCCTGTTCTTCGGGATCTTCTAGCTCTTCCATTACCGTGGCCGGCTCCACGACCTGCCTTCCTATCGCCGAGATTGCGGCCGAGGGCTTTAAGGAGGAGACCGGCATCGACGTGCTCGTTTCCGGTTTGGGTTCTTCCGCTGGGATCGAGGCCGTCAGCGCCGGCACGGCCGATATCGCCAGCTCCTCCCGTGGACTCAATGCCGACGAACAGGATCTGGGCCTGACTCCCATTGTCATTGCCCACGACGGTATTGCGGTCATCGTGAACGACGACAACCCCGTCGATAACCTCTCGACCGAGCAGCTCCGCGATATCTACGCCGGCAAGATTACCAATTGGAAAGAGGTCGGTGGCGAGGACCTGAGGATTCAGGTCATCAACCGAGACGAGGCGTCCGGTACGCGCGAGGCCTTCCGTACCATCGTGATGGATGGCACGCCGTTCGATCGCCGCTCGGCCGTTCTTTCGGGTACGGGCCAGGTGCGCGACGTGGTATCTCGTTCGCGTGGGGCCATCGGCTACATTTCGCTGGGCTTCGTCGATAGCCTCAACGCCAAGACCTCGGTCAAGGCCGTCTCGGTCAATCATGTTGAGGCGTCCGAGAAGACGGTCGCGAGTGGCGGCTATCCCATCTCGCGCGACCTTTACTTCTTTGTGAAGGGTGTGCCTTCGCAGCAGGCGCAGGATTACATCGACTATGTGACGTCCGAAAAGATGGACAAGCAGATTCGCGAGGCGGGCTTTATTCCCGTCACCAACGACGAGAAGGGGAGTGAGTAGCATGGAAGCACAGGAAAACTCCCAGACTGAGCAGAATGTTCAGACGCCCAAGAAGCGCGAGCTGGCGCTCGTATCGCGCAGTACCTATATCAAGGAGAAGGCGCTGCAGTGGATCTTCTTTGCCTGCGCGTTCTTGGCGGTCGTTACCGTCATCCTGATTTTTGTCTTTACCACGTACTCGGCGCTGCCCGTCTTTACTGACATCGGTCTGGCTGACTTCTTTAGCTTTACGTGGGCGCCTTCCGAGGGCCACTACGGCATCTTGTCGCTGCTTGCTGGCTCGGGTCTGGTGACCGTCGGTGCGCTCGCCATGGGCGTGCCGCTGGGCGTGGGTACGGCCGTTTACCTGGTCGAGATTGCCAGCAAGCGCGTGCGCAAGCTCATCAGCCCCGCCGTTGACCTGCTGGCGGGCATACCCTCCATCATCTACGGCTTCTTTGGCATGATCATCATCCGCCCGTTTATCGCACAACTGACCGGCGGCCTTGGTTTTGGTGCGCTGACGGCGTGGTTTGTGCTCGCCATCATGATCGTCCCTACCATCACCACGCTCACCATCGATGCTCTCAATTCCATTCCCATGGGCATTCGCGAGGCATCGTATGCCATGGGCGCCACAAAGTGGCAGACCATCTATAAGGTCGTGCTACCTGCCGCGAAGCTGGGTATCGTTGATGCCATCGTGCTGGGTATGGGCCGTGCCATCGGCGAGACCATGGCCGTGCTCATGGTCGTAGGTAACGCCCCGGTTATTCCCGACAGCATTGCGAGCCCCATCTCGACGCTCACGAGCCAGATTGCGCTCGACATGAGCTATTCCTCGGGTCTGCACCGCTCGGCGCTGTTCGGCATGGGTGTGGTCCTGTTTATCATCTCCGCCACGCTGGTGGGTATCGTTCGTCTGATTTCCAAGAAGAAGAGGGGGTAGGCTATGTCCGATTCCGTTGACACGACGGTCGATACGACCTCGTCGCGCGAGCGCATCAAGCGTGCCCTTTCCCACGGCAAGAAGGGCCGCATCAACAAGGACCTGTCCAACAAGATCATGCTTGGCGTGTTTCGTGCCGCTGCCTACATCACCACGCTGGTGCTGGTCGCTATCATCGCCTACGTGGTCATCAACGGCCTGCCACACATCTCGCTCGACTTTATCTTCGGTTGGCCCCAGGGCGTCAACGCCGAGGGCGGAATTTGGCCCACGATCGTCTCGACCGTCTACGTGACGGCGCTCGCCATGCTTATCTGCACGCCGATCGCTGTGCTGGCAGCCGTCTATCTGGCCGAGTACGCCAAGCAGGGCAAGGTCGTCGAGCTCATTCGCTACGCTGCTGACGCTTTGGCCTCGGTGCCCTCCATCGTTATGGGCCTGTTTGGCTACGCCTTGTTTGTCGAGGCTATGGGCCTGGGCCTTTCGATGGTCTCGGCCGCTCTGGCGCTCGCGCTCTTGATGCTTCCCATCGTCATGCGCACCACCGAAGAAGCCATTCGCGCCGTTCCGCGCTATATCCGTTGGGGCGCGTACGGCCTGGGCGCTACCAAGTGGCAGGTCGTCTCCAAGATCGTGCTTCCTTCGGCCTTTGGCCGCATTGCCACGGGCATCGTCCTTGCCATCGGCCGTGCCATCGGCGAGACCGCCGTGGTGCTCTACACCATGGGCCAGGCCATCAATCTACCTATTTCGCCGCTCGATTCCGGTCGTCCCATGACCGTTCACCTGTACCTGCTTGCCAACGACGGCATCAACATGAACGCAGCCTACGGCACCGCGCTCTTGCTGATGGTGATCATTTTGGCCTTCAACCTGTTTGCGCGCTTCCTGTCGCGCAAGCGTCGCTAGTTAAGGAGTCCCATGTCCGTTTATCAGTCCGCTCCCGCGTTGGAGCAAGCGGCCATTACGGCCAAGGATTTCAACTTTTGGTACGGTGACTTTCATGCGCTGACGGGGCTTGACCTCAACATCGCCAAAAACGCCATCACCTCCTTCATTGGCCCTTCGGGCTGCGGCAAGTCGACGTTTTTGCGCTGCATCAACCGCATGAATGACCTGATTGAGGGCACGCGCGTCGAGGGCACCATGACGCTCGACGGCAACGATATCTATGCCGAGGGTGTCGATCCGGTCGATCTCCGTCGTCGCGTGGGCATGATCTTTCAGCAGCCCAACCCGTTTCCCAAATCCATCTACGAGAATGTCGCCTTTGGCCCTCGTCTGCAGGGCGTGACTAGCAAAAGCGACCTCGATGACATCGTGGAAGAATCGCTCAAGCGCGCCAACCTCTGGAAAGAGGTATCCAATCAGCTCAACAAGGATGGTTTGGCGCTCTCGGGCGGTCAGCAGCAGCGTCTGTGCATCGCGCGCGTGCTTGCGGTGCAACCCGATGTTCTCCTGATGGACGAGCCCTGCTCCGCCATCGACCCCACGTCCGTCTCTAAGGTCGAGGATCTGATGGCCGAGCTGGCGCCCGAGATGACGATCATCATCGTCACGCATTCAATGCAGCAGGCAGCTCGTATCAGCGACTACACCGCATTCTTCTTGCAGGAAGTTGCCGGCGAGCCCGCCACGCTCATCGAGTATGGTCAAACCGACGCGATCTTCACCAGCCCGGTGGACTCGCGGACGGAAGACTATATCACCGGCCGCTTTGGCTGATCGGTGCGACTAGTCCCAAGCCGATCGGACCTGGTCCGGTGCGTATTCACTGTGCGGGCGGCATGACCGCACCCAACTGATTGGAGTGAACCATGCGCAAACTGTTTTCCCGTCAGCTCGTCGAGGCCCGTCACGAGATGCTGAGCATCTATGAGGCCGTCGATCTGGCCCTCCACGATGCCGTGAAGGCCTATGTGACCGACGACCGCAAGCTCGCCACCAAGACCAAGAAGCGCACGCTTTCGATTGACGCGCGCTGCGCCAACCTGGAGGCCGTCTGCTACAACCTGATCGCCACGCAGTCACCGGTCGCCTCCGACTTCCGCCTGCTTCAGACGATCATCTACGTCGACTTTAACCTGCAGCGCATGACCGATAAAGTACGTCAGATCTGCCGTGCCACGCGTCATATGATCAAGGCCGACATCTCGCTGCCCAAGGAGCTTGTCGGCACGGTCGAGGCCGAGGCTGAGGCCGTCTACCAGGTGCTGGGCTCTTCGCTTTCTGCGCTCGTCACCAATGACATGTCCATCATCTGCAACCTGGCCGTCGAGGACGAGCCGGTGCACGCCGCCTACGAGAAGTTCTTCCGCACCTTTAACCGTATGGATACGGGCGACTTTATGGACGACGATAGCAACTATGACGACCTGCGCCGCGCCATCATGGTTTCGCGCTACCTCGATCGCATCTCTTCGATTTCCATCGATGCCGCTTGCCGTCTGACCTTCCTGTTGACTGGTCAGCGTATGAACGCCGGCGATATTGCCCGTGTGGACGAGGATGAGCTCGAGAGCATGCGCGTGCCTTCGGGCGAGGGTGTTATCATGAGGCCCGCCGTCGACGCGCGCTACGTTGCCAAGGTGCCCGTTAACGAGGTCAGCGAGGGTCTTCGCTACCTGCTCGATCATCTTGAGGACGAGGACGATGGCGAGGACGACGAGGAGTAAGTAGCCCCGTTCGTCGAAAGATTGTAAATACCTAAGTGAGCGCGGCCTTGCACATGCAGGGCCGCGCTCTTGCGTTAGCATGGGACTACTTGTTTGGCTGTCAGCGGAGGCGATTAGCAATGGATAACTATTTGGACTTGATGCGCGCTCGCCGCGAGCAGATTCTGGAACGTTTTTACGCGGCGCTCGATCACGCGGGCCGCCCCCACGACGCCGCGCGCCTCATTGCCGTGTCCAAGACCGTTGGTGTCGATGAGATTGTTGCTGCCATCCAGGCGGGGTATCGCCATTTTGCCGAGAACCGCCCGCAGGAGCTGGTTCGCAAGCTTACGGGTCTGGCGGAGCATCCGGAGCTGCCCGAGGTGCGCTTCGATATGATCGGCAACCTGCAGACCAATAAGATCAATGCGGTGCTGGGCTCAGCCGAGCTGATTCACTCGGTGGGTTCGCTGCATCTGGCACAGGCGATCTCGAGCCGTGCTGTCCGCAAGATTGAGGCAGGCGAGCTCGCCGGCCCCCAGCGTGTGCTCATTGAGGTCAATGTGAGTGGTGAGGAGTCGAAGGGAGGCTTTTCGCCCGATGAGATTCGCGCCGCCGCGGGTGAGCTTGCGGAGCTCGAGGGAATTTGCGTGCAGGGGCTTATGACTATGGCGCCTCGGGGGAATAAGGATGTGGCACGCCGTACCTTTGCGGGGCTTCGTGAGCTGAGGGATGAGCTGGAGGCGGCGCATCCCGATCTGAACCTGCCTGAGCTTTCCTGCGGCATGAGCGAGGACTTTGAGCCTGCCCTTGAGGAGGGCTCTACGCTCGTTCGCCTGGGCAGGGTAGTATTTAGCCCGGAGTTTGCAGTAAAATAAGGCTCTGAAGTGCGCACTGATTATCGGGGCGCCTGCACTAAACCGCGAGAGGACACAACCATGGGCTTCCTTGACGAGATTAAAAATAAGATGCACCTGGGCGGCCAGCAGGGTTACGACCAGGGTTATGGCCAGGACGACGACTACGGCTACGATGATGGCTACGACGATGGCTATCAGAACAACGGCTACAGTGGTGCTTCGGGCGAGGGCTTCTACACCCAAGACGAGCCGAGCAACGGCCTGCTTGGTCAGACGCGCCGTGGTGAAGCTGAGTCGGTTGCCGTGTATACGCGCTCCGGTCAGCTGGTCGGCGATGACTCCCGCCATGCCACGACGTATAACCCGCCTTCGCGCTCGCAGGACAGCGTTGCGAGCGGTTATCGTCCTGGTGCCTATGACACGCCGTCGAGCTACGCCGAGAACACCCGCGCCCGTGCCGCCGCCGCGCCCGCGCCTGCACCGAGCGATGCCTCGGCCTATGCGAGCAATATCATCAACGCCACGCCGCAGCTGCCGGCCTATGTCCTGCGCCCCGAGAGTTATGACGACGTGGAGACCGTAGTGCGCCGCGTTCGCACCAAGCAGCCTGTCGCACTGATTTTTGTGGGCGTACGCACCGAAGTTGCCAAGCGCGTCTTGGACTTCTCTTACGGCTTTGCCTGCGGTCTGGGCGCCACGGTCAAGGAGGTGGGCGACCGTGTGTTCATGGTGCTGCCCGCCGGCTGCGAGGTCAAAGATTCCGATCTCAAGAAGCTTCGTGCCGACGGCTACCTCAAGTAAAGACAAGACGAGGAGATTCCCATCAACATCTACACTATCGTCCAGCTGGTCAACACGCTGTTCAATTTCTATTCCACGCTCATTGTCGTCTACTGCTTTATGACGTGGATTCCCATGAAGCAGGGTGGTTTGCTTCAGGATATTGCTGCGGTGCTTGATAGCGTGTGCGGTCCGTGGCTTAACCTGTTCCGTCGTTTCATCCCGCCGATGGGCGGTATCGATTTTTCGCCGGTCGTTGCGATTATTGCGTTGCAGTTGGTGCAGAGGCTGGTTCTGCAGCTTCTTATAGGTATACTCGTGTAGAACTGACTTAGTAACTTACGTCGGGCGTGTAGCGCCGAGGCGATGAAAAAGGAGACTTGTTATGGCTATTACCCCTGCAGACATCCAGGCTCAGACTTTCTCTGAGGCCAAGCGTGGCTACGATCCTGCCGAGGTCGACGTCTTCTTGGAGACGCTGTCCTCCGAGGTTGACGCTATGCTTGCTAAGATCGTCGACCTTAAGGGTCGTCTGACTGCTACCGAGCAGCAGCTTGCCGATGCCCAGGCTCAGCTTGCCCAGGCTCAGGATGCTCCCGCCCAGGCCGTTCCTGCCGCCCCCGTGGCTGCTCCCGCCCCTGACTTCTCCGCTCAGGAGCGCCAGATTTCCGCTGCCCTGATCGCTGCCCAGCAGACCGCTGAGACCATCGTTAACGATGCCAACGAGAACGCTGAGCGTATCCGCAACGAGGCTGACGCCAAGGCTCGCGAGGTTATCCGCCAGGCTCTGACTGAGAAGCAGGCCGAGCTCGAGGAGATCGATCGTCTCAAGGCTTCCCGTGAGGAGTTCAAGGCCGAGTATCTTAAGCTCATCCAGCACTTCATGGACGATGCCCAGAACTCCTTCCCGGCCGACCTCATGGCCTCCACGCCGGTCGGTTCTGCCGCTTCTCCTGCAGTGACTGTTCCCGCCGAGCCGCTGCCCGTCGCTGACCCGGTTGTCCCCGTGGCCGATCCCTTCGCCCCGATCGACAACTTTGCTGCTGACGACCTGGACTAACATTCGGCCTACAATTTAGTGCCTAGAAAGGACCCGCAGCTTGCGGGTCCTTTTTTATGACTGTGCAGGGGCGCGCAACATAAAAAACCGAGCCCTGCACATTGTGGCGCAGAACTCGGCGAATGGGTGAGCGGTAAAAGGTAGGTTTTAGGGCATGTCCCAAAATCTACTTGAGGAGGAAGTCGGAGAGGGGAATGGTACGGGCCTCGCGATGCTCGGAATCGGCGATGTGGTCGGCAGGATATCCGCAGACGAGCATGTGATAGGGATAGACGCCCTCGGGCAGGTTGAACTGCTCCTGTGCCACCTCAGGCTTAAAATGGCATACCCAGCACGTTCCCAGGCCCTGCTCGGTGGCCTCCATCATCATCTGATCGCACACGATGGACGTATCGATTTCATTGGAATTCATCTGGTCATACGGGCGCACCCAAGCGTCATCGGTAACGCTGCAAATAAGGAAGACAAGCGGAGCCCCAAAGATAGACCCATCACGAGCAAACCGAGGCTGACAAGCAGCAGCTTTCTCCAGAAGCTCAGGTGTATCCAACACCATCACACGAGAAGGATGATTATTACAAGCAGAAGGAGCAATCCGCCCAGCCTCAACAATGGCATCCACCACAGCCTGCTCAACAGAACGATCCTGAAATTCACGACAAGAATACCGACCCCGAGCCAGATCCAAATAACTCACAACCAAGCCCTCCAAATTCAGTGTATCAACCCAAAGCAAAACAAAGGGTACCCAAAGCCCGATCCAGCCAAACGTTTAAGGCGGTCCCAAAGTTCCCAATCGGGCTCAAAGGCCCTGTCAACAAAAGCCTCATTGCTTTCAAAGTATCAGCCAAAGTTCCCAATGGTGGTACGTAAGGCGAAGGGCCGGCCACGGTTTGCTTTCGAACGACTCTGCAAAGCAGCCGGAGTGAGAAAGCAAACCGTGGCCGGCCCTTCGCCGCCGGGACACGTACCCCCCCCAATTAACTGTTCTTCATGACAATCGAATCCACAACATCGGCCACATTCTCGCAGCAGTCGGCGCAGTACTCCAGGAAGGCGTAGACGTCACGCCAGGCGATGACCTCGAGCGGATCCTTGCCGTTGACATGCAGGTTGCGCATAGCGTTGATGTAGAGCTCGTCGGCCTCGGACTCGATCGTGTTGATCTGGATGACGAGTTCGCGCAGGGTCTTGGACTTGCGGTAGTTGGGTAGCTCGACCATCAGGTCCTTCATGGCGCGGCAGGCGTCGGTCACCTTGTGGGCGATCACGATGGCATCGGGATGGATGCCCTGGATGTTGGTGAAGTAGACGCGCTGCACGACGCCTTCGATACGGTCAAGCACAGTGTCGAGCGAGCAACTCATCAGGTCCAGATCCTCGCGCTCAAGCGGGGTGATAAAGGCAGTGAGCAGAGCGTCCTCAAGCTCATGGTGCTTCTTGTCGGCCGCATGCTCGATCGCGTGCATCTTGTCGAGCATATCGTGAATCTTCGCGGGATCGAAGTTCTCGAAAATCTGGGTGAGCAGCTCGGCAGCCTGGACGGCAAGGTCGGCGCAGGCGATGTAGTTGTCAAAGTAGAACGAATCGGGTTTCTTTGCCATGAGTGGGTCCTTTCGAGGCGAAGACGGGTGGGCGAAGTATTACGGTCCGGATGGACGCTCGGTTTGACTAGATGAACATCATGAACAGCTTGGCCATGACAAAGCTGATGAGTCCGCAGGCGGGGAAGGTGAAGAACCAGGTGAACATCATGTCCTTGACCACGCCAAAGTTGATGGCCGAAAGGCGCTTGACGGCGCCGACGCCCATGATGGCGCAGGTCTTGATGTGGGTGGAGGACACAGGAATACCGGTAAGGGTGGCAAGCAGCAGATTCGCGGCGCCCGCGAGGTCGGCGGAGAAGCCCTGATACTTCTCGAGCTTGACCATGCTCTGGCCGACGGACTTGATGATGCGCTCGCCGCCCACGCTGGTGCCGATGCCCATGGTGGCCGAGCACAGCAGCATAATCCAGATGGGGATGCCGGCATCGCCGACGCCGGTCTGGCCGTTGGCGAAGGCGACACCTAATAAGAGCACGCCGATGAACTTCTGTCCATCCTGCGCGCCGTGCATAAAGCTCATAGCCGCAGCGCTCGCGATCTGAGCGTATTTAAAGAAGACATTGGCACGTCGCCTGTTGGCGGCGGCGAAAAGAATCGAGACGAGTTTGCACAGGATCCAGCCCATGACAAAGCCCAGACCGATGGAGAGCGCCAGGCCGTAGATGACCTTCATCCACTCGTGGACGTTGACGCTGCTCGCGCCGCCGAGGGCGATAGCGGCACCGGTCAGGCCGGCGATAAGGCTGTGGCTTTGCGAGGTGGGGATGCCAAAACGCGACGCTGTGGCGCCGTAGACGACGATGGAGAATAGAGCCGCGCACAGACAGGCAAGCGCCATGGTGCTGTTTCCACCAAAGTCGACGATATGTGAGATGGTGTTGGCGACGCTCGCGTTAAAGTGCGTCATGATGAGCACGCCCAAGAAGTTGAATGCGGCGCTCATGAGAATGGCGGCGCGGGCGGGCATGCAACGCGTAGTGACGCAGGTCGCGATGGCGTTGGGCGCGTCGGTCCATCCGTTGACGAAGATGGCGCCGAGCGCGAGAATCACGGTGACGGCAAGGACTGGGTTCGACACAATTTGGCCGAGGAAGGTTGAGAACGTTACGTCCATATATGGGCTTTCTCGAAGTTTGCAGACACGTTACAAAAACATGATAAATCGTATCACCTCCTGTGGGTTTCTTTACCGAGTTCTGATGGGAGAAGTGAATTTTTTGGCACTAAAATTGAATATTAGCCCTGTTGACCGCGGGTATTCTTTTTGCTAACACGCCATGAGGACACGTGTGCGCGCCCCAACACCCCAAAACCACAGTCTGTTCGCTTTACAACATACAAACATGCGTTCGATAATAGAGGGCATGGAATATCGACAGACAGACGGCAAAACTCGGCGCGTGCACAAGCAGTATGTGGACGTCGTGGCTCGCATCCTCGCGGGCGGACAGGTCGTGCCGGTCACCGTCTGCTGGGTCGACGGCCGTTGTTTTACGATCGACGAAATTATCTCGACCATTGGGTTTGGCCTGATGGTCCACGGCATCCGTACGGCAACATATAAGGTGCGTTTTGGCGGGCACGCGACCGAGCTGTATCTGGAGGACCAGACGCGCGAGCGGGCGGACGGCTCGCAGGCGCACGTGATGCGTTGGTGGGTCTGGGCCTTTGATCGTACGCTTGAGGGCGAGCGCCGTAGGTAAGGACGTACAGCATTCGGGTACAATGACAGGAATCTTGTCACCTACGGCGCTGTCGTGCGCTTTTTGAAAGGATGATGTATGAACGATATCCAGGGCTATCAGAACGGCCCCGTCGAGACCGGCGCAAGTCGCGCCAAGGAGATGTCGCCGCGCGCGTACAATCTCGCCATGTCTGCCCTGATTTTCTTGGGCTTTTGCGCCATGGGCGCCGGTGCTTACTTTACGAGCACCATGGCGTTTGCCCGCATGATGATGAGCGGCGCCGCTTTGCCGCTGGTCTTTGGCTCGTTTATCCTGACTATTGTCGGTATCGTCATGATGTCGGCTGCTGCGGGCAAGCAGTCCGTGGGCCTGTCGCTCGTGGGTTACGTGATCTTTGCGAGCACCTTTGGCCTGACCGCGTCGTTTGGCCTTGCCAACTATGACCTGCCCACTATCAACACCGCTTTTATCGCCACCGCTGCCATCACCTTTGTCTTCGGTGCGCTGGGCGTGACCTTCCCCAAGTTCTTCCAGCGTGTGTATGGCATCGGCTTTGGCATCCTGCTTGCCACGATTCTGGTTGAGATCGTGCTGATGTTCATGGGTGTCTCGCAGACCATCACCGACCTGATCGTGATCGTGGTGTTCGCCGGCTTTATTGGCTACGACACCTATGTTGCCACGACGGTGCCGCCCACGCTGCCCAATGCGGTGCTCATGGCGTCTAACCTGTTCGTGGACATTATCAACGTGTTCCTGCGCATTCTGAACATCCTCGGCCGTCGCGATTAAAGCGCGGCATTGCGACGCTTCCTGCCGGACACGGTAAAACGATACGAAAGGCGGTCCTTCGGGGCCGTCTTTTTTGTGCGCGGCGGGGTATGATGGATGGGAAAAAGCCGATAGCGGCAGCGACAGGAAAGGTGGCCACGTATGGCAGATGTCGACAACAGGAACCGTAACCGCAGGTCCAACCGAGCGGGTCAGCCCAATCCCAAGCGCGAGGCCCGTGCCAAGGCCGCCGAGCGTCACGTGGCAACTGTGTCCGAAGCGTGCGCCAGGATATCGAGCGTTCGCTTGCCGGCGTGCGCGAGTTCGATGGTATGCCTGCCGGTTTTGTCGCGGCGATGAAGGCCAAGGTTCAGAGTGCTGTGGCCGCCGAAGAACAGGTTGCCGAGGACGTCGAGGGCGCGGAGGCTGCCGAGACCGAGACGGCGCCCGAGACCGAGGCAGCGCCTGAGCCTGCCGAGGAAATCGCCGAAGCTGAGTCCGCGCCTGCTGAGGAGCCCGCTCCGGTTCTGCCTGAGGTCACCGTGCTCGATGCCTCCGCCACGCAGGCCATCCTGGACAACGGTCGTGGCTATGCGCAGTTCTGCGACATGGCCGTGCTCGCCTTTGCCTCGTTCACCAACCCGGGCGGTGGCTACATCCAGGGCTATCTGGGCCAGGAGGCCACGCTGTGCGCCGATTCGTATCTGTACAACGTTCTCGATAAGCAGCGCAAATGGTACGGCGAGAACCGTCGCCGCAACATCAACTGCGAGCTTTACCGCAACCGTGCGCTGGTGGTGCCTGCGGTGCGCTTCGACCGCAACCACGTGCATGCATACGCCGACGTGATCGTGGCCGCCGCGCCCAACGTTAAGCGCGCCCGCCAGGAGTATCGCGTGAGCGACGATGCTCTGCTGGACGCCCTGCGCGACCGCATTCGCTTTGTGCTTGCCATCTGCGACGAGCTGGGTCGCGAGAAGCTCGTACTGGGCGCTTGGGGCTGCGACAACAACGGCTTTGACGCCGAGGCCGTGGCCGAGCTCTTCCGCAAGGAGCTCGCGTCGGGCGACTTTAAGGTCAAGCAAGTCTTCTTTGCCGTGCCTTCTACGCGCTGGGATGAGGATTTTGCCAAGTTCGAGCACGTGCTGGCAAACTTCCCCGAGCGCAACGAGGAGTCCTATGCCCAGGTTGCCGCTCGCGCTGCGGCAGCTCGCGCCGCCGAGCAGACCCAGGCTGCTACCGAGGATGATGAGGACGAGGACGATTGGCGCAAGTACCTGTAATTGGTACGTGCTGACAGATGGGTCGAGCCGGCGGGAGAGGCTGCTTCCGTCGGCTTTTTACTGAGCGAGGGGCTTACGATGAAAAACGTTCTATGCTTTGGCGACAGCAACACCTATGGTTACGATCCGGCGGGCATGCGCGACGGCACCGCGGTGCGCTATGCGCAGGATGTGCGCTGGTGCGGCGTGGCCCAACGTGACTTAGGCGAGGGCTGGCATGTAATTGAAGAAGGCCTCAACGGCCGCACGACGGTACGCGACGACATGTGCCATCTGGACACCAATCTTAACGGCATCCGCGCACTTCCGATGCTGCTCGAGGCCCATAAGCCGCTGGACGCCATTGTGATCATGCTGGGCACCAACGACTGTAAGACGGTCTTTAACGTGACAGCTTCCGATATCGCCCGTGGCGCCATGGCGCTGATTCGCGCCGTCCGCGCGTTTCCGTGGACCGACGCTGCGCCTTGTCCGCGCATTCTGCTGATGGCGCCTATCAAGATCAAGCCGCAAATCGCCGATGTATATATGACCGATTTTGACGAGCGTTCCGTCGAGGCCTCGGAGCATTTTGGCGAGTACTACGCACATGTGGCTGAGCAGTTTGGCTGCGACTTTTTGAATGCCGCCGACTTTGCCGAGCCGGGCGATATCGACTATCTGCATATGATGCCCGAAAGCCACGAGAGCTTGGGACATGCCGTGGCGGCCAAGCTCCAAGAGATGCTCGGTGAGTAGCACGGCCCCAAACCACCGCAAAGGTGCCTGTCCCCTTTGCGGTGGTTTGGGCTGCGAATCTTAATACTGCCACATGTGATTGACGGGGCCGGAACCTTTGCCCATGTCAAAGCCGGCGGCGAGGGCGCCCGTTAGGTAGGCCTTGCCCGCGTTGACGGCGTCGGCAAGATCCATGCCCTGCGCCAGCGCGCAGGCGATGGCGGACGAGAGCGTGCAGCCGGTGCCGTGTGTGTTGTCGGTCTCGATGCGCTTGTGGCGGAACCACGTGGTGAGTGGATCTCCCAGATGGTTGCCCTCGTCATCGAGTGGCGCGGGTTCGGTCAGTACATCGTTGGCCTCGTTGACAAGATGCCCACCCTTAACGAGGGATGCGCAACCAAAGCGGCGGGTGAGGAGCATGGCAGCATTTTGCTGCGTGCGCTCGGAGTCGACCTCGTAGTCGAGCAGGGCCATGGCCTCGGGAATATTGGGCGTGATAACCGTCGCTAGCGGGAACAGGCGGCGGGTGAGCGCCTCGGCGGCATCTTCGGCAATCAGCCGTGCGCCCGAGGTGGCTACCATGACGGGGTCGACTACCACGTTTGTCGCGTTCCAAGCGCTCAGGCGGTCGGCGATAACCTCGATAATCTCGGCAGAGGAAACCATGCCAATCTTGACGGCGTTGGGGCGGATATCGTCAAAAACGGCATCGATCTGTGCCGCGACAATATCCGGGGAGATGTTCTGCACGGCGGTGACGCCCAGGGTGTTCTGTGCGGTGATAGCGGTGATGGCCGTCTCGGCATACAGGCGGTGCGCCGTGATGGTCTTGATGTCGGCCTGAATGCCGGCGCCACCGCTGGAATCGGATCCTGCGATGGATAGAACGGCAGGTACCTTACTGCGATCCATGTTCGCTCCCTTGTTCGGTCGGAATCAAATGGGTCTATAAGCCAGCATTATAAAGATGCCCGGGCCGACTCTATGTCGAACCCGGGCGGGCGATGCAATCTTTACGCAAATGCAAGCAAATGTTCACACGTCAACAATTGACAGGCACCGGCTCGCCGCCAGAAGCGGCCGCGGCGACAGGGCTAGTCCTCCATGCCGAGGTCGATCGTGGTGCCCTCGAAGATTTTGTTGACGGTGCGGACGGCGCACATCTTGCCACACATGGTGCAAGTGCCCTCGGTGGCGGCGGGGGACTCCTCGTAGCGCTTCTTGCCCGTAACCGGGTCGAGCGCGCACTTCCACATGGCGTCCCAGTCGAGCTTGCGGCGTGCCTGGCCCATCTTGTCGTCCATGTCGCGGGCGTGGGGCACCTTTTTGGCGATGTCGGCGGCGTGTGCGGCGATCTTGGTGGCCATGAGGCCGTCGAGCACATCCTGGGCGTTGGGCAGGCATAGGTGCTCTGCCGGTGTCACGTAGCACAGGAAGTCGGCACCGGAGCTGGCGGAGATGGCGCCGCCGATGGCAGCGGTGATGTGGTCGTAACCCACGCCGATATCGGTCACCAGCGGCCCCAGCACATAGAACGGGGCATTGTGGCACAGACGCTTCTGCAACTTCATGTTGGCGGCGATCTCGTCGAGTGCCATGTGGCCCGGTCCCTCGACCATAACCTGGACGCCGGCGGCCCAAGCGCGCTTGCACAGCTTGCCCAGCTCGATCATCTCGGCGGTCTCGGTGGCATCGTTGGAATCGTAGAGGCAGCCCGGGCGGCAGGAGTCGCCGAGCGAGATCGTCACGTCGTACTCGTGGCAGATTTCGAGCACCTCGTCGTAGAACTCATAGAACGGGTTCTCGTTACCGGTGACCTCCATCCAGCCAAACAGCAGTGAGCCGCCGCGGCTCACGATGTTCATCAGGCGGCCGGTCTCCTTAAAGGTCTTGGTGACCGACTTGTTGATGCCGCAGTGAATGGTCATAAAGTCCACGCCGTCCTCGGCATGCGCGCGCACGACTTCGAACAGGTCGTCCTTGGTGAGCTTGACCAGCGGCTTTTCCATGTAGCCGATGGCGTCGTACATGGGGACGGTGCCTACCATGAGCGGCGTCTCGTCGATGAGCTGTTGGCGGAACTGGCGCGTCTTGCCCGAGTTGGAGAGGTCCATGATGGCGTCGGCGCCAAAGTCCTCGGCGATCTTGACCTTCTTCCATTCCTCGGTGGCATCGGCCTTGTCGCCCGAGATGCCCAAGTTCACGTTGACCTTGGTGGAAAGGCCCTCGCCGACACCAAAGGCGCGCATGCCCTTTTTGATATGCACGATGTTGGCGGGAATGGCGATGCGGCCGTCGGCCACGCGCTCGCGGATGTACTCGGGGTCGCGATGCTCGCGCTCGGCGACTTCCTTCATCTGCGGCGTGATCTGCCCGGCACGGGCGAAGTCGATTTGCGTGACGAGCTTGGGCTCGGTCTGTGTGCTCATTGGCACGGCTCCCTTCGTTGGCATTACCCATATCAGGTTTGCGGGTCAGGGCGGGCGCGCCCAGTCTCAGCCTGCCGTCTTGTCCTGCAAGCTCCCCGTTTATGTAATGGGCTCAAGTATAGCTCGAATGGGTACGATTGGCCTAACGGACGTGCCAGTGGGGAGGCGTACATGGAAGACAAGCATCTATATCGAGAGACACAATGGGACATATCGGCCGAGGAGGGCCGTGCGCACCATGGGTTAGTCGCGATTGGCTTTGCGGTGCTTGCCGTGCTGGTGATTGCCTTTTGTATTTGGACGTTTGGCGGTCGCGGCGGCGCTGCCTGGGAATTTGAGGCCGATGATGCCCTGCCGATTATGACGGTGAGGAGTACTGGCGGTAATGCCAATACGCTCGCCGTTCCGGGCGATTATTGGTATCCGCGCGACGAGTTTGTGCAGTTGCAGCTGAGTGGTGGATCCATTCCGGGTGAAGAAATCGAACGCGTGACGTTTGATGCAGCGCTCAAAACGCTCACGGTAAAGCTCAAAGATCAGGGGGACGTGCCCACGACCATGGATAT
Source organism: Collinsella sp. (assembly GCA_046976245.1). Classification (GTDB taxonomy): domain Bacteria; phylum Actinomycetota; class Coriobacteriia; order Coriobacteriales; family Coriobacteriaceae; genus Collinsella. The sequence continues at coordinate 40,131 of JBKWEB010000011.1, forward strand.
CGCCCTGACGGAATGGCGTTTGGAGCCTCCGACGGGTGTTGCGGTGTCCGAGGTTGAGCACGTCAAGATTGTCTATCAGGACGGTTCGACAAATGGGATTGCAAAGGCCGACGGTCTAGCAGAATAGGTGTCGAGCCTAGCAGCCAATTCATAAAAGTTGCGGTGGAATAGTTCCTGATTGTGCGATAAAAGGCTCAAATAGGAACTATTCCACCGCAAGTTATATGGAGAAAGCTGAGCGGGTCAGTGTTGGGTGCCGGCTCTAGAGTGCTCGTTGATGAACACGAGGGTGCCTGGGCATGAGAGCTCGGGAAAGTGTCGATAACCAACGTCGAACGCGGTGAGCTCGCTTGCATCCTCGAGCTTGTTTTCTGCCATCCACCGCACCATGGAGCCGCGCGCCTTTTTGCTGGCGGTCGACCGCTGGATGGGCTTCCCGTTGCGGATACCCTCGCCAAAGAGGCATGTGACGGCCGTGGCGTCGCCCGCGAGGTGGGGCAGAACGGCTTTGGCATACTCTACGCTGGCGAGGTTGACGATCGTGGTGTTTGAGCCTGCCGGGGCGATAGCCCGCGCGAGCTTGTCGCTCCAAAACGCGTAGAGGTCTCGGGCATCGTCAACGGCGAGCTTCGCGCCCATCTCCAGCCGATACGGTTCGACGGCATGAAAGGGGCGTACGCATCCGTAAAGGCCCGAGAGGATCCAGAGATGGTTTTGCAGCCAGTCGAGCTGTGCGGCATCCATGACCTCGGGCGCCATACTTTGGTATTGGATGCCGTGGTAGGACATGACGGCGGGGGAGAGGTGTCGGGCGAGTGCGGGATTGTCGAGATCGCCGTTTTTCAGGATGGGCCCGAACTCATGCAGGGTGTTGAGGCAAGGCCCCAGCAGTTTGTCACTTACGTTCCATAGCGTCTGCAGACCGCCGCTGCCTTCATTTCGTTCGATATCTAGCAGTGCGCGGTGGAGGCGAGCCGTTTCGTGCGCAAAAGGCGGTATGTCCAGGACTTCAAAAGCATCTTGGGCCGCGCGCATCTGCTTGGCGGGCGAAATGATGACCTGCAGCATGGACTCTCCTCTGCCAAAAAGGAAGTTGCGGTGGAATACGGTCTGTTTTGGCCGTTTATGGGCCAGTTTAGTCTGTATTTCACCGCAACTGATGAAGGGTTGGTTAGGCGCGCTCGAGGAAGGCCTTGTAGCCGCGATAGGCCTCGTAGATGTCGGCCTTGTTGGCGACCTCCCACAGGGCGTGCATGGACAGGACGGCAACGCCGGAGTCGATGACGTTCATGCCATACTTGGCCATGATGTAGGCGATGGTGCCGCCACCGCCCGCGTTGACGCGACCGAGCTCACAGGTCTGGAAGTCCACGCCGGCCTCGTCCATGATGTCGCGGACGAGGGCCACGTACTCGGCATCGGCGTCGTTGGAACCGCCCTTGCCGCGGCTGCCCGTGTACTTGTTAAAGCACAGGCCACGACCCATAAAGGCGGCGTTCTTCGTCTCGAACTTGCCGGCATAGCCCGGGTCGAAACCGGCGGACACGTCGGAGGAGAGCATGCGGCTGCGGGCGAGCGCGCGGCGCAGGGCCAGCGGGCTATCCTCGCCGGCGAGCGTCATGATCTCGGCGACGGTGTTCTCGAAGAAGCGGCTCGTCATACCGGTGGCACCCACGGAGCCGATCTCCTCCTTATCGACGATGAGCGTGATGCTCGTGCGCTCCACGTTGGCGACGTCGATCTGGGCGAGCATGGACGGATAGGCGCAGACACGATCGTCGTGGCCATAGCCCAAAATCATGGAGCGGTCGAGGCCCATGTCGCGGGCGGGACCGGCGGGCACGACCTCGATCTCGGCGGAGAGGAAGTCCTCCTCCTCGACGCCGTACTGCTCCTTGAGGATGTCCAGGAACATCTGCTTGACGGGCTCCTTGGGAGCGTCCTTGTCGTCCTCGTCAAACTTGACGGGACGGCCGCCCACGATCACGTCGAGGATCTCGGCGTCGACGGCGTCCTTGGCGGGCTTGGACATCTGCTCGCTCGAGAGGTGGATCAGCAGGTCGGAGATGGTAAAGACCGGATCGTCTGCCTTGTCGCCGATGTTGATGTCGACGGTGGTGCCGTCCTTTTTGCAGATGACGCCCACGAGTGCAAGCGGGGAGGCCACCCAGTGGTAGCTCTTGACGCCGCCGTAGTAGTGCGTGTCGAGGTAGGCCATGTCGCCGGCCTCGAAGGCGGGATTCTGCTTAAGGTCCAGGCGCGGCGAGTCCACGTGAGCACCCAGGATGTTAAAGCCCTGCTCGAGCGGGGCGGTGCCCAGGTTGACGAGCATGAGGTCTTTGCCGTGATTGGCGGCGTACACCTTGTCGCCGGCCTTGAGCGTGCGGCCTTCGGCGATCACGGTCTCCAGGTCGACGTAGCCCGCCTCCTCGGCCATCTTGATGCCGGTTTTGACGCACAGGCGCTCGGTCTTGTTCTCGCTCAAAAACTGCTTATAGCCGCGGCAAAGCTCCTCGAGCTCCTCGATTTGCTGTGGCGTGTACTTTTTCCATGCGCAGGGACGCTCCATGACGCAGGCTCCTTTCGGATCGATCGTGCTGGTTGATGTACCGTGAGCCATCGTATCACGCGTAGGCTTACGGTGGCGGGGGAGCTTGATGTGCGGTGGTCGCGGGGCGGGGAGCGTGTAAACTGGAGTGAGCAAACCGTGCCCAGCCCAAAGCGAGGTATTCAATATGTCTGACAAGCGCCGCACCTTTGCCGTTATCGACGGCAACTCGCTCATGCACCGCGCCTTCCACGCCGTGCCGCCGACCATGAACGCGCCGGACGGTCGCCCCACCAACGCGATCTTTGGCTTTCTGAACATGTTTCTCAAGATGATCGACGCCTTTAACCCCGACGGTGTGGTTGTGGCGTTCGATAAGGGCAAGCCGCTAGTGCGCATGGAGATGCTACCGCAGTATAAGGCGCAGCGCCCGCCCATGGACCCCGATCTGCACGCGCAGTTTCCGATGATTAAGGAGCTGCTCACGGCGCTCAACGTGCCGATTCTGCAGTCCGAGGGCTGGGAAGGCGACGATATCCTGGGTACCATGGCGCGCCTGGGTGAGGAGGCCGGCTGCGACATGTTGCTGGTGACCGGCGACCGCGACATGTATCAGCTCGTGACCGAGCACGTCAACGTGGTCTCGACCCGCAAGGGCCTGTCCGATGTGGCGATCATGACGCCCGAGAGCGTGGACGATCTGTATCACGGCATCACGCCGGCGCTCGTGCCCGACTTTTATGGCCTGAAGGGCGATACGTCGGACAACATTCCCGGCGTACCGGGTATTGGCCCCAAAAAGGCAAGCGCGCTCATCGCGCAGTACGGCAGCCTGGACGAAGTCATCGCGCATGCCGATGAGGTCAAGGGCAAGATGGGCGAGAACCTGCGTGCACACATCGATGACGCACTACTGAGCCGCAAGGTCGCAACCATCCGTACCGATGCGCCCGTTGAGCTCGATTTTGAGGCGACGTCCTTCCCGGCGTTTTCTGCCGATGAGGTGTCCGCGGCATTGGGTACGCTTGGTATCACTGCCATGCAGAACCGTTTCTTGGCACTGATCGGTGACGAGGGTGGCGCTGCTGCCGCTGCTAGCACGTTTGAGATGCCCACGATTGAGCGCACCGCTGCCGGCGATGCCGAGGCGCTTGCTGCCGTGGCGTCCGAGGTTACCCGTGCGATCGAGGCGGGCGAATGGGTCGCCGCCGTGGTGGACGACGACAAGGAAGAGGGCGCGCTCTTTGGACTGACGCGCACACTGTGGTTGGCGACGTCCAAGGGCCTGTTCGCGCTCGAGGAAGCCGATGACGGCACGCCTGCCGCTGTCGAGGGCTTCAACTTCGTCCACGGCGTGATCGCCGGCGTACTTGCGCGCCTGTTTATGGAGGGCCGTGTGGCGAGCCCGGATATGAAGGCGCTGCTGCACGAGCTTTCGCCCATCGATTCTTCTGAGCCCGAGCTCATGGACCCGTTGTCAGTCGATTCCACGCGTATCTTCGATACCGTGGTGGCTGCCTATCTGCTGGATTCCGATCGTTCCGAGTTCGATGAGGCATATCTTGCCGATACGTATTTGCAGATGGCGTTGCCTGCGGTGCGCGGCGCAGAGGGTGCTGGTGAGAACGCTCCGGTGCCAGCCGCCCGTACTGCGGCCCTGACACTGGCGCTGGTCGCACCGCTGCGCGACCGCATGGCCCGCGAGAATGCCGCCAACGTGTTTGATGGTATTGAGATGCCGCTCGTTCCGGTACTTGCCAAGATGGAGCGCGCGGGCATGCTCGTGGATCCCGATCGGCTGCGCAGCCTGTCCGAGGGTCTGGCGACCCAGATCACCGAGGTCGAGCGCAGCATTCGTGACCTGGCAGGCGACGAGACCTTTAACATCGGCAGCCCCATGCAGCTCTCGCACGTGCTGTTTGATGTTATGGGGCTTCCGACCAAGGGCCTAAAAAAGACCAAGCGCGGCTACTATTCGACCAACGCCAAGGTGCTGAGCGACCTTGCCCGCGACCACGAGATCGTGCGCCTGATTTTGGACTGGCGTGAGAAGTCCAAGATTAAGTCGACCTATCTGGACACGCTAGGTCCGCTGCGCCGTGGTGACGGGCGTGTGCACACCACGTACAACCAGACCATCACGGCAACGGGGCGTCTGTCCTCGAGCGACCCGAACCTGCAGAACATCCCGACGCGCTCTGAGCTGGGCCGTACCGTCAAGACGGCGTTTTCGGCAGGCGAGGGAAGCGTCTTTTTGGCGGTGGACTACTCGCAGATCGAGCTGCGTCTGCTGGCGCATCTCTCAGGTGACGAGCACTTGGTGCGCGCCTTTAACGAGGGCGAGGACTTCCATGCCGAGACGGCGGCGCGCGTGTTCGGTGTGCCGGTGTCCGAGGTAACGCCCGACCTGCGCAGTCGCGCCAAGGCCGTGAACTTTGGCATCGTGTACGGTCAGCAGGCCTACGGTCTGTCGCAGTCGCTGCATATCTCGATGGCCGAGGCGCGCGACATGATCGACCGCTACTACGAGGCCTACCCGGGCGTGCGTACGTTCCTCGACAACGTGGTGGCGCGCGCCAAGCAGACGGGCTATGCCGAGACCATGTATGGCCGCAGACGCCATATTCCCGAGCTCAAGGCCAAAAACCCACAGCTCCGCGGCTTTGGTGAGCGCACGGCCATGAACCACCCCATGCAGGGCACCGCGGCCGACATCATCAAGATCGCCATGGCCCGCGTAAGCCGCCGCCTGGAAGAGGAAGGCTTTGCCGCCCACATGATCCTGCAGGTACACGACGAACTGGACTTTGAGTGCCCCATCGACGAAGTCGAGCGCCTAACCACCATGGTCCGCGACGTCATGGAACACGTAGTAGACCTCCGCGTCCCCCTAATCGCCGAAGCCAGCACCGGGGTCACCTGGGCGGATGCGAAATAAGGACGCCCCCACAATTCCAAAGTAACTAAAACAGAAGGGTGCCCCTTTTCAACAAGGGGCACCCTTCATTCAATTAAATTCAGCCAAGTATCTAGACACTCAAGACGCCATCTTGGCGGCAGGTAAGTAAACCTAGGGCCTGGCCGGGCGGCACGGGTTAACTTTTCGTAGATTCCGCACGCAAAGAAAGCCACTTAATGTGGCTTTCGTCTTGCGCAGGACCTGACCGAGCGAAAAGTTAACCCGTGCCGCCCGGCCAGGCCCAACGAGCCACGTTAACGAGCCGCCAAGATGGCGTCGATGAGCGTCAGTACGCCCCCGTCGTTGTTGCTCGGAATGCGCCACTTAGCATGCGCGTTCATATGCTCCTCGGCATTGTCCACGATAAAGCTGTGACCGACGCGCTCGAGCATGGGGATGTCGTTGTAGGTATCGCCCACGGCGGCGGCGTCGGCGATATCGATGCCCAGGTGCTCGCACAGGTGCGCGACGCCGGCGCCCTTGTCGACGCCCAGGTTCATAAAGTCGATCCACTCGCGCCCGGCGTTGGTGACGTAGAGCTTGTCCGAGAACTCGGGGCTATAGGTCTCGCGGAAAGCGGGCTCGGCGTCGTAGCCGGGGAAGAAGACCGAAATCTTGTTGGACTCGAAATCAATGCCCTCAAAGCTGTCGACGTAGTTGATTGTGTTGTAGTAGACGCTGATCTCGTCGTGGTATTGATGGTCGCGGGCAAGCACGTAGAACTCGTCGAAGCAGCACAGGACGGGGACAGCGCGAGGATCCTCCGAGGCACGGCTCAAGACCTGCTGATACAGCTCCACGTCAATATTGCTCTTATAGATATAGCTGCCGCGATAGATCACGCACGCTCCGTTGTCGGGACAAAAGGCGAGGCGGTTCTTGATACCCTCGAACATCTCCTCGAGCTTGGGGGCGGGACGTCCGCTGGCGGGGCAGAATACGATGCCGGCGTCGGCGAGCTTGTCCAGGCGCTCATCAAGACCCTGAGGCAGCACACGCTCGTCGGTCAGCAGCGTCTTGTCCATATCGACGGCGAGAATCTTAATGTTGCCGATGTTGGCGTCCGATTCGTAAGTTTGCATAAAAATGCGCCTTTCGTTTCGAGATTGTTTCAGACGTTATAACCATCAACTAGTAGTCGAGCGTATTTTCGCAGGAATGGTGCGCATTTGCACTGCGATTCACAAAGTACTGAAAAAACTTTTCAGAAATTTGAATTTGTCGCTTGTGCTGCGGGCACTTTAGCGTAATATAGCGACCATCGAAAACGGAGACGGAAAAACAACCGCTTACCGAGGAAAAGGTACCGTTTACGATATTAGAATTGCGCCCGGCGATAGGTGAAAGGAGAGGCAGATGCAGTTCGTAAAGATCATCACCACTGCAGACAATGCCATCCGACGCCAGCGCGCAATTTCCCGACGACGATAACAATCGTCTCTGTCCGCATGGGGCGCAATGCCTCAACAGAGTCATTTTGAGGTCGTTGGGTTTTAGCACGAAATTGCTGCATGTTTCTAGGGCATGTATGTGCTGCTTTTTGCTATTTAACCTGATATTGCACGGTTTTTGACCTCGAAATGACTTGCAACTGACCGATGTTCTAACTAGCTACCAAGGGCGAAAGGAAACAGCCATGAGCAAGGAAAAAGTCGTTCTCGCATATTCCGGTGGTCTTGATACATCCGTATGTGTCAAGTGGCTCCAGGACGAGAAGAATCTCGATGTCGTTTGCGTCTGCGGCAACGTGGGCCAGGAAGAGACCGGACTGGATGCCAAGAAGCAGAAGGCACTCGACCTGGGCGTTCTCGATTGCCAGGTGCTCGACCTGCGCGACGAGTTCTCTGATGAGTTCCTGACTAAGGCCATCGCCGCAAACTCCATGTACGAGAACAAGTATCCGCTGCTCTCGGCTCTTTCTCGCCCGCTGCTCGCCAAGAAGCTCGTCGAGGTCGCTCACGAGTTTGGCGCGACCTACGTCGCCCACGGCTGCACCGGCAAGGGTAACGACCAGGTTCGTTTTGAGGCCGCCGTCAAGGCTCTCGACCCCGAGCTCAAGGTTATCGCCCCGGTTCGCGAGTGGGACCTGAAGTGCCGTCCCGACGAGGTCGCCTATGCCCACGCCCACAACGTGCCGGTTCCCGAGGGTGCCAACGACAACCCCTACTCTATCGACGACAACCTGTGGGGTCGTGCCATTGAGTGCGGCCACCTGGAGGATCCCTGGAACGAGCCGCTCGACGACGCTTGGGTTATGACCAAGAACCCCGAGGACACGCCGGACACCCCGACCTACACCGAGATTGAGTTTGAAGCCGGCAAGCCCGTCGCCGTCGACGGCAAGAAGATGAAACTCTCCGAGATCGTCATCGCCCTCAACAAGATCTCCGGCGACAATGGCTTTGGCCGTCTCGATCTGGTCGAGGATCGCCTGGTGGGCCTTAAGAGCCGCGAGTGCTACGAGGTTCCCGGCGCCCTGACGCTCATCACCGCCCACAAGGCGCTCGAGGACATCTGCGTCGAGGGTGACCTGCTCAAGACCAAGATCAAGCTCGAGCAGGATTGGGCCACCGCCGTGTACAACGGCCAGTGGTACAGCCCGCTCAAAAACGCGCTCGATGCCTTTATGGCCGATACCCAGAAGTTCGTTACCGGCACCGTCCGCCTGAAGTTCTTTAAGGGTAACTGCCATGTCGTCGGCCGCAAGAGTCCCTTCAGCCTCTACGACTACGGTCTGGCTACCTACGATCGCGACACCACGTTTGACGAGAAAGCCAGCGCCGGCTTTATCGAGATCGATACGCTGTCGCTCAAGACGTGGGCAAAGGTCCAGGGCCCCAGCTCTGCTGCCGCCCAGGCCTAGCGCCTCCTTCCCTTGGTATCCGCGCGGCCCATCCGCGTGATACATAACGGGCGCACGGGGTCCCTACCTTTCGTTATGCTTGCTGACACTTCTTAACATCGGTGGCCCCTACGTTCCGCCCGCATATATGATGCCGCGTCTGCGGCTGAGTCCGAGCCCCGCCGGGGTTGTCCGGCGGGGCTCCTTCTATCAATTTGGCGGCTCTGCGCCTATATATATGAGGAGTATCCACTATGTTCAATGCTATCGCGCATGCTTTACTTGCCCTCGCGCCCGAGTTCGATGCCGCAAGGGTCGAGGACGTCCCTATGAGCCTGAAGGCCTGGATCGATGGTTCGCAGGGCAACATCCGGAGGGAGACGTTGGGCGCCAAGTGCATGGCGCGTCACTTCTTTGCAAATTAGCTACATGGCTCCGCACACGGTGGGGAATGTGTAAAACTAGCGCTTGAAAAATCGCTTTAGCGATATGGCGTATTGCTTTGGGCGCTTGTTTTGGTATTTGGAGAAAGGGGACGGTTCCATGGCTCTTTGGGGTGGTCGTTTTGAGGCAGGCGTGGCCGAGGTCACGCAGGAGTTTGGCGCGTCGCTGCCGGTCGACAAACATCTCTATAAACAGGATATCGCCGGCTCTAAGGCGCATGCCAAAATGCTGGCGACCCAAGGCATCATCAGTGCCGAGGACGAGCAGGCGATTGCCGAGGGTCTGACCGGAATCGAACAGGATATCGATGCCGGCAGCTTCACCTTCGACATCAACGACGAGGACATTCATATGTCCATCGAGAGCGAGCTGACGCGTCGCATCGGCGAGGCCGGTAAGCGCTTGCATACCGGACGTTCGCGCAACGACCAGGTGGCGACCGACACGCGCCTGGGCGTCAAGGCGCTGGCCAAGGAGCTCATGGAGGCCAATCTAGAGCTGCGCCATGTGCTGGTGGATGCGGCTAAGAAGTACGACAAGGTGATTTTGCCGGGCTACACGCACATGCAGCACGCTCAGCCCGTGCTGCTGTCGCATCATCTGCTGGCGTATTCCTGGATGTTCGCGCGCGACTTTACGCGTTTGAAGGCCGCCTTTGATGCTGCCGACAACTGCCCGCTGGGTGCCGCTGCGCTTGCCGGTACGAGCTATCCGCTCGATCGCCAGATGACGGCTGCCGAACTTGGCTTTGCGGGCGTGATCCCCAACTCGCTCGATGCCGTTTCCGACCGTGATTTTCTGCTCGATCTGCATTACGCCGGATCCGTCATGGCGATGCACCTGTCGCGTCTTTCCGAGGAGATCGTACTGTGGTCGAGCTCCGAATTTGGTTTTATCACGCTTTCCGACTCGTACTCCACTGGCTCGTCCATCATGCCGCAGAAGAAGAATCCCGACTTTGCCGAGCTTATCCGCGGCAAGAGCGGCCGTGTGTATGGCAACCTGGTGCAGCTGCTCGTGACCATGAAGGGGCTGCCGCTTGCTTATAACAAGGACTTGCAGGAGGACAAGGAGGGCGCGCTCGATACCGCCCATACGCTCATGCAGTGCCTGTCCGTTATGGCCGGAATGATTTCGACTTGGACCGTCAACGAGGATGCCATGGCGCGCGAGTGCGGCGTGGGGCACCTTGCCGCCACCGATGTTGCCGATTACCTGGCCAAGCGTGGCCTGCCGTTCCGCGAGGCACATGCCGTGGTGGGCCATCTGGTCCTGATGTGCGAGAAGCGCGGCTGCAATCTTGAGGACCTGCCGTTTGAGGTGTTCCAGGAGGCAAGCCCGCTCTTTGAGCGCGACATTACCGAGGCGCTCGATATCCCGTCGATTGTCGCCGCGCGCACGACCGAGGGCGGCACCGCTCCTGCCGCCGTTGCCGTGCAGTTGCGGCGTGCCGAGGCACAGCTCGTGGCTGACGAGGGCGTGTTTGGATCGCTGACCAAGGTCGTCGAGATGGGTCACGGGGCAAAGTAGAGGTTTGGCTGAAGCCGTTTTGGCCATGTATTGATAAATCGTTTTGCTTTACGGGCGTCTGCTGATGTGGGCGTCCGTATTTTGTTGCTATGGGGGAGGGGCTTGTCGAGAAGTTCTGTAGGACCTTTGGGCAGGTTGTGAAGGGGGTACGTTCGCGGGCGGCAACCGACCGCCTGCTCTGTTCGATGCGGTTGATGGGCGGTCGGATGGTACTCTAATCGGGCTTCGAAACAGAAGTGACACATATGGAGCGCTTTAATAAATTACAGCGTTTCAATAAACAGCTTTTTGTTTAACTGCAGCTAAAACTCTGTTACGATGCAGTCCAGGCGGGTGCCGGAATGGGACTTGGGCACGCGCGAACCTACTTGAAAGGCTACTTTTATGGCTATCGAGAAGACCTTCATCATGATTAAGCCCGACGCCGTGCGCGACCGCAAGATCGGCGAGATCGTTGCTCGCATTGAGCGCAGCGGCCTTGTCATCGAGCGCATGGAGATGACCACGCTCGAGCGCGCTACCGTCGAGGAGCACTACGCCCATCTGGCCGACAAGCCCTTCTTTGGCGGTCTCTGCGACTTTATGACGAGCGGTCCGGTCGTCAAGATGGTCGTTTCCGGTCTCTCCGCTGTTGCTAAGATGCGCACCCTCATGGGCGCTACTAATCCGCTTGACGCTGCTCCTGGTACCATCCGCGGCGACTTTGCCGTCGATGTCAACGCCAACGTGATCCACGGCTCCGACTGCCTGGAGAACGCCGAGATTGAGATCAAGCGCTTCTTTGGCTAAACCAGCTTTGACTCCTTAAAGCTGTTAGCGTGTGGCTTGGGCGCCGCGGAACTCCATCTGCGGTGCCCTTTTATTCCAAAAACTATGCAGGGGCCCGCTCGGACATGCGTTCCGAGCGGGCCCCTGCTGCTAGCTTGTGGCACTGAATAGTTTAGGCTTCGTCGACGATCTTAAGGCCGCGCGTGTGATCGATCTCGTTGAGGAGGTTAACGCGACGCTCGTGACGACCGCCCTCAAACTCGGCGTCGAGCCACTCGTCGACAATCATCTTGGCGAGCTCGGAGCCCACGACGCGGGCGCCAAAGGCGAGCACGTTGGTATTGTTGTGCATGCGGGAGAGCTTGGCGCTGAAGGGCTCGGAGCACACAACGGCGCGTACGCCCTCGACCTTGTTGGCAGCCAGGCTGATCCCGACACCGGTGCCACAGATGAGGATGCCCAGGTCGACGTCGCCGTTGGCAACGGCCTTACCCACCTTGTAGCCGGCGATGGGGTAGTCAAAGCTCTCGGAGGTGTCGGTGCCAAAGTTCACGACCTCGCAGCCGCGCTCCTTCAGGTGCTCGGAGATGATGTTCTTGAGCTCGACGGCGGCGTGGTCGTTACCGATACCGATCTTCATGGATGGTTCCTCTCTGGTCTGTGCGGCGCAAATGCTAAAGGTGTTTACCGCTTTCGACTGCATGATAACGCGACTCTTGCGTAAACGCTCGGGCGTTTTTTGGTCAAACGCTTTAGCATGCAACAAGACTAGTTTTTCATGTATTAATGCTGTCAGTTTGCGCTTGAACGCCGTCCGCCGGAACTTGGGTTGCGGTTTTTGATGCATTGTTATCAAATAAAAGAGCTAACTATTATCGAGAGCCCAGCCCTTTATACAAGTAGGAGATACCTATGCCTGCCGATTCCCTTCGTGATACCGCGTTTTGCGATGTTTTAAACCGCGAACTTGTCTGTGCGCTCGGCTGCACCGAGCCCATTGCCGTTGCCTATGCAGCGGCGCTGGCGAGCCAGACGCTCGGTTGCGAACCCGATCATATGGACGTTGCCTGCTCGGGCAACATCATCAAGAACGTTAAGAGCGTGACCGTGCCCAACTCGGGCGGCATGCACGGTATTGAAGCGGCGGCCGTGCTGGGTGCCGTGGGCGGTGACGCCAAGAGCGCGCTCGAGGTGCTCGAGAGCGTTAACGACGAAGACCGTGCTCGCGTGTCCGAGCTTCTCGCCGATGCCGGTTACTGCGATGTGTCGCTTGTCGAGGGTGTGCCCAACCTCTACATCAAGGTGACCGCAACGGCCGGGGGCCATGCCGCGGTCGTCGAGATTACCGACCACCACACCAATGTTACATGTCATACGCTCGACGGTATTCCGGTATGCGGCAAGTCGGCGGGGGAGTGTGCCGCCTGCGCCGAGCGCGTCGTGGCCGAGCGTGCGGCAGATAACGCCGATACCCCTATGAGCATTGAGTCCATCATCGACTTTATCGAGGACGGTGACATTGAGGGCGCCCGCGCTGCCGTTGAGCGTCAGATTGAGCTGAACGGCGCTATTAGCGCCGAGGGCTTGGCGAACGCTTGGGGCGCCGAGGTGGGCCGTACGCTGCTGGGCGCTCGCGCCGACGATGTCGCCTGCCGTGCGCGTGCGCGTGCGGCCGCCGGGTCTGACGCCCGTATGAACGGCTGTGCGCTACCGGTCGCCATTGTGTGCGGCTCGGGCAACCAGGGTATTACCTGTGCGTTGCCCGTTATGGAATATGCCGACTACCTGCGCTGCGACCACGAGCGCCTGGTGCGCGCCGTGATGCTGTCTGATCTTATTGCCGTGCATATCAAGAGCTATATTGGTGCGCTCTCGGCGTTTTGCGGTGCTATTTGCGCTGCGTGCGGTGCCGGCGCGGCGATTACCTGGTTGTGCGGTGGCACGCGCGAGCAGATCGGCGCGACGGTCTCCAATACGCTCGGTAACGTGGGCGGCATCGTGTGCGATGGCGCCAAGGCAAGCTGCGCCGCTAAGATTTCCGCTGCCGTTGATGCGGCGATTCTGGGCCACGATATGGCCATGCAGGGCCGCGGCTTCCGTGCCGGCGAGGGCCTGATTCAGGATACGGTGGAAGAGACGATCGCCAGCATGGGCTATGTGGGCCGCGTTGGCATGAAGGATACCGACGTCGAGATCCTCAACATCATGATCGGCAAGACCATCGTCGACTGCTAGGGGCTCTGGGGCACTGCATCTTGTTGTTGAAACTATCGCGCTTGTGGCTGTAAAGCACCTGTCTGCATTGCGGACAGCGAGGATCTCGCGGTAGGTCACCAGGTCGTTCTCGCGCTTGATGCGCTCGAGGACGGTTGCGACAACAAGCGCCGCTATCGCCGGCAGGAACGCCGCAGCCGCGGCGACGCCGGCGCCCCAGGTGCCCTCCATCCAGTTAAACGCCGGCGACAGTATCAGTGCGAACGCCACCGCCAGCCGCAGCATCCGCGTTCCCATGCGCTTGCGATCTCTTTCGACTGCCTCTTCCATAACGGTTACGTCTCCCTTCACGAGCGTGTCTATGGAGGTGTCGAATAGGATGCTCAGCATGAGCAGGCTCTGGACGTCCGGATACGTCTTGTCCCGCTCCCAGTTCGAGATCGTCTGACGCGACACGTAGAGTTTCTCGGCGAGATGTTCTTGGGAGAGCCCCATCGCCTCGCGCCTCGTCTTTACTCACCGGCACGTCGAGCGTCTCACCGAGGGCGACGAGCATCTCCGCGTCGGGCACCGAGAGCCCGCGTTCCCATTTGGAAACCGTCTGCCTCACCACGTTCAACTTGAGCGCGAGCTCCTCCTGCGATAGCCCTTTCGATTTCCTGAGGGCCTGGATGTTCTCGTTCAGCATGGCGGATCCTTTCTCTCGCCCGGTTCCTACGTTACCGCAATGCTGTCCGCAGATGGCCCGTTGCCGCAAGCAACGGGTCGTAACATCGACGGGGATTGTTTGAGTTCACATGTGATGCAAGCTCCTAATAATTTGACGACCATTCAATCTACCTGCGGTTTGCAACCATAGGGCGCCTGCAGGTTGCGTAAAATGATGCCTCAAGTTGGTGGTTCTTGCCATGTGGCTACCGTAGTGTGTAAGTCGCCGGCAGGAAAGCACCGAACGCTGGGATGCCGCGCCCGCGCCGTCGTCGTGAGCCAAGATCATGACGCCCGAGCGGTCGCTCCCAGCCAACGAGAGGACCTACTATGAGCTTCCGTACCAACCTTCAGTATCTGCGCGCCGAGCGCCATATGACCCAGGAGCAGCTCGCCATGCTGCTTGGGGTGTCCCGCCAGTCCGTCACCAAGTGGGAGGCCGAGAAGTCCTACCCGGAGATGGATAAGCTCATCAAAATGTGCCAGATTTTCGAGTGCTCGCTCGATGACCTGGTGCAGGGTGACGTGTCGCGCCGCGCGGCCGTGAGCCAGAGCGCCGCGGATGGCGTGCAAAACGATGGGAACGCCGTCGTCCGCGTCGAGGCTCCGCACGGGCGGAACTCGTTGTCCGACATCGGATCCGCCTTTGTGCCCGCGATCCCCGTCGGTCCCAACACGGATGTATGCGGCTATGACGAGCACATGGTCGCATTTGCCCGCAAGGTCGCACTCGGTGTGGCAC
>JBKWEB010000012.1:0-53738 GCA_046976245.1 Collinsella sp.
CAATATGACGATCCCGGCGCACACGCAGGTCAATAGCAAGCAGACGAGTTCTACCACGACGCTGTCCGAGGACTATGACCAGCCGGTGGGCGTGACGTTCGACGTGATCATCTTTAACATGAACGGCGAGTGCTACGACGACAACGCCGCCGTGCAGGAGTTCCATACCGCCGGTTATGACCAGCGCTCGTTCTACACCACCTTTGGTGATCAGTCGACCGACGCCGTGCAGAACCTGTTCCTGCGCTCAATCGCTCATCGTGGCGACGATGGCTACGATACCACCGCCGGAAACGTCACGAGCTGGTCGCATCGCACCAACAACCACATGGTGCGCGCCATCGATTGGAATTCGGTCCTGGCCGATCGCGAGGTGCCTTCGCGCAACGGTGGCGCCCCGCGCACGTGCAACGTGCTCAATGACATGGCCGCGACCTATCCCATGTCCATTACGGGTTCCAATCTGTCGTTTGAGTCGGTGACGGTCGATACGCAGTTGGGCACGCCGCAGCCCATTAAGCCCATCTCCAAGATTCTCGTGTCGCTGCAGACCGATAAGACCCGAAGGCTTACGGTGGGAGAGGAAGACCCCATCTCTTCCTATCGCGTGCGTGCAAGGGACGAGGACGATGTTGACTACTACGGCTGTGTGAAGTCGTCGGGCGACTGGCGCGTGGTGGACAAGAAGGGCAAGGAGTGCAAGTCCGACGTCATCGAGATCCAGACCGACCCTGTCACCCACGAGCAAGTCGTGGTGGGTAAAAAGGCCGGCACCGCCTACGTAAAGTACTTTATCCCCGAGAACACCTATGTGGACGTGAACGGGCATGTCTCGACCAATGACGAGATCGACGCCGCGGCCTACAAATATAAGGTAAGCGACGTGGCGCCCGAGCCGTTTAACGGCAGTATCAAACTCGAGGGCTCGGCACAGGCCGTCGTCGGCGTCGAGGAAAATCTCAACGGCATCGAAGGCCTGACGGCTACGGTCTATGACACGACGGGCAAGGAGGTCGATAGGGTCTGCAGCTGGGAGGCCCAAGAGCTCGAGAGCAAGGGCATTTCGGTCGCGACGGACGGCACGATGACCATCTCGCAACCGGGCACCTTCCATGTTCGCGCCTTTATTGACGGCGTGTATTCCGATTGGGCCGAGGTCATCGCCGCACCCGCACCGGTCGACCCGATGACGACCGTGGTCGAGACACCGGTGAGCGTTACGTCCACCTCCACGGGGGAATCTTCCGCAACGACGGATAGCACGGCTCCTGCCCAGGGGGAGCAGGCCGCTTCCGACGCGAGCACGGCCGAGTCTGCTCTGGCGAGCGACGATGCCGCTGCGTTGACTGACGACACCGCGCCCGCTGCCGCGAAGGATGCCTCGCCGATTCCTACGGGCCTCGTTACCGTTTTGACCGATATCTGTCGCTACGGTATCGATCACGGCCTCATCAGCACATCAAACAAGGAAGAGATGACCAAGCAGGACTTCGACATCTTAGGCATCCTGTACCTGATGGCGGACAGCCAGGAACTGGTGCCCCAAGACGCCGAGGACGCGATGAACGAATGGGCCCATGACAACTATAATGACGAAGAGCTTGCCACCTGGAAGCAGCATGCGCTTTCGGTGCTGCTCGAATACGGTTATATCGCGCCCGGAACGACCGTGACGACGCCGACGACTGATACTGCGGACGGCGCATAAGTGCAGAAAGAGTGCGTGTTTTTGTCTTTTTGCGCACGGGCAAAATAGTTCTTGCAGCCAAGGTCGTGGCGTGTATACTCGAATACGTTTGTTCAACTACGTGCCGGCCAAGGTGGTACGGCACCTCTAGAAGAGTAAGGAATTGCACATGGATTACATCCGCGCAATCGAGCGTCAGCAGATCCGCGAGGACATCCCGCAGGTCCGCGTTGCCGACAACGTCAAGGTTCACTACCGCATTAAGGAAGGCGACCGCGAGCGCATCCAGGTTTTCCAGGGTGACGTCATCCGCATGGCCGGCGCCGGTGCCCGTGAGACCTTCACCGTCCGCAAGATTTCCTTCGGTGTCGGTGTTGAGCGTACCTTCCCGCTTCACAGCCCCAAGATCGCCAAGCTCGAGGTCGTCCGTCATGGTCGCGTCCGTCGCGCCAAGCTGTACTACCTCCGCGACAAGGTGGGCAAGGCTGCTCGCATCCCCGAGAAGCGCTAAGAAGATCGCAGCGTCTGTCCACTCGTTTGGACAAAAGGGTCACCTTCGGGTGGCCCTTCTTTTTATCTGATTTGCATGCAAGGAGGCCCCGATATGGCCAACATGACGAGCTCGGTTTCGGCATCGCAGGTTGCCGGCGAGCTGGCGAGCGCCACGTTTGAGGAGATCCCCGCCCTCGTGGAGCATTATCGCGAGGACCCGCGCCAGCAGGTGATCAAGGCTTGCGAACGCGCCCTCAAACGTCATGCCAAAGAGCTTGCCGAGCGCGAGCGCGTCAATGACATGTACGAGCTTATGCATGAGCTTGGCGGCGATGGGGTGGTCGTTGGTGTCGACGAGGTGGGTCGCGGCTCGGTGGCCGGTCCTTTGACGGTGTGCGCTGTGTGCCTTCCCATGGAGCCGCGCGTCTGGGGCATCAACGATTCCAAAAAGCTCACGCCGGCGCGCCGCGAGCTGCTCTCGGTGAAGATTGCCGAGGTCGCGACGGCGATTGGTTTTTGCCATATCGCGCCCGCGGATATCGACGATATGGGCATGGCCCGCGCCATCCGCGCTGCCGTCGCGGGCGCCGTGGCCGATACGGGGCTCGAGCCCGATTGCGTGCTTATGGACGGTAACCCCTTGGGCGCCGTTCCCAACGAGCGTGACGTGGTGAAGGGCGATGCCAAAATCGCCTGTATCGCCGCGGCGTCCATTATGGCTAAGGTGACGCGTGACGAGATGATGGTCGAGTACGATGCCGAGTACCCCGAGTATCATTTGGCCGAGTCGAAGGGCTACGCAAGCCCCGAGCACATCGAGGCGATTCGCAAACATGGACTTTGTCCGCTGCATCGTGTGAGCTTTTGCGGAAACTTTCTGCAGACTGAGCGCCTTTTCTAGGTCAATTGTGGAGACAGGGACCCCTGGCGTTTTATAAACCTGCTGGTAGCGGGCCGTGTGCAACGTGATTGTTGCGTACGGCCCGTTTTTTGTCGGCATTTGGTCAGCTTTTGGTTTGCTTCCGGTACTTACCCGCATGAAAAGTGCCCTCATCATCGGGGCAATGCAGTGTGCGGGAAAGGAGACCCCATGTGTGCCGCAAGCAAAAAGAGCAAGACGCAGCAACTCAAGGAACGCTGGGAAGACGGCGAGCTCGACTGCGGGGCGATGACGCCCGAGTTTATCAAGGGGCTCAGTCCCCGCGAGCTCGGCATGCTGGGCGAGCTGATCACCATCGATTACTTTAACGAGCGTGGATACACCTTGTTGGAGCAGGGCTATCGTTGCATTGAGGGCGAAGCCGATCTGGTGCTGCTCGATGAGCTCGACGATGTCGTGGTGATGGCCGAGGTCAAGACGAGACGCGTCGCCCTGGATTGCGCCACGCGGGTCTTTCCCGAGGAGGCCGTGGACGCCCAAAAGCAGCGCCGGTATCGCCGTATCGCAAGTTGCTATCTCATGGAGCACTATCCTCTCAGGTCGATTCGCTTCGATGCCGTGGGCGTCACCATCCGCGGCGGGCATATCGCCGAGATCGAGCACCAGTACAATGCGTTCGATTGGCAGGTGTCGTGATGGCGTTCGAGACGTTTGCCGTACACGCGGCCTGTATCCGCGGCGTCGAGGCAATTCCCGTCATCGTCGAGGTCTCGCTTGCCGGTGGCGTTCCGGGCATCCAGATGCTCGGCATTCCGAGCATGGAGGTGATGGAGTCGCGCGGGCGTATCCGGTGCGCCATGCGCTCGGCCGGCTTCGAGATTCCTCGGTCGGGCATTACCGTCAACCTGGCACCCGGCGATATCCGTAAAACTGGCAGCGGTTTTGACCTGCCGATTGCCATCGCGGTTCTGGCGGCCGATGGGCAGATTCCCCGTGACAACCTCGATCGCTGCCTTATCGCAGGTGAGCTTGGTCTGGACGGCACCGTGCTGCCCGTCAAGGGCGAGGTGGCGTTTCAGCTGTTGGCGCGCGACATGGGGCTTTCCTTTATCGCCGGCAGGTCCGATCAGCATGTGCCGCTTGCAGGCGTTGACTGCGGGTTTATCGACCACCTATCTCAGCTTGCCCATGGCATGGGGGATGCCGCACGGCATTACCTGGATTCTGAAGTGCTCGAGGCGACCTTTGAGCCCGAGCTCGATTATGCCGACGTGCTGGGACAGGAGGTCGCCAAGCGCGGCATGGCGCTTGCGGCCGCCGGCGAGCTCGGCCTGCTCATGATCGGCTCGCCCGGTTCGGGCAAGACCATGCTTGCGCGGCGCATGACGGGCATTTTGCCCGAGCTTTCTCTCGAGGATCAGCAAGAGGCACTGTGCATCCATTCGGTCTTGGGCGAGAACATCGATGGACTGCTTGCGGGGCATCGCCCCTTCCGCAGCCCGCATCACAGCATTTCGACCGCGGGACTCATCGGCGGCGGGCGTCCGGTGCATCCGGGCGAAATTAGCCTGGCTCATGGCGGCGTGCTCTTTTTGGACGAGCTTGCCGAGTTTCCCACCGGCGTGCTTCAGACGCTGCGTCAGCCCATCGAACGCGGCTACGTCAGGATCGTGCGCGTTGACGGGGCCTTTACGTTCCCGTCGCGCTTTCAGCTGCTAGCTGCGAGCAATCCCTGCCCCTGCGGGTTTTTGGGCGATCGCGAAGTGCCGTGTCGTTGTTCCGCGTCGATGGTCGAGCGCTACCGGGGCAAGTTGCGCGGTCCTTTGGCTGATCGTATCGACATGATGATCGACGTGACCCGCCCCGACCCTCAGGTGATCATTGAGGGCGCGGAGGGTATGTCATCAGCCGCGCTGCGCGATTACGTCGTGCGTGGGCGCGCCTTTCGCGCCTGGCGTGAATCCCGTATGGACGATGCGGATACCGAGGCCGAGGAAGACGAGTCGCGCTCCATTGACGGCGTCGTTTCGACCTTTGGGCTTGATGAGGCTGCCGAGAAATGCGTGCTTGGCCTGTCGAAACGCACGCATCTCACGGGTCGCGGCATCGTGCGCCTGGTACGCATCGCACGCACGATCGCCGATGTTGCCGAAAGCGAACGGGTGTCGCAGGATCACGTGCTCGAGGCGGCGATGTACCAGGGAAGGAGGGACCAGTAATGCCCGGTGAGGCTTTTGAGTTGCATCCCGGTGATGCGTTGTATCCAGATACGGTTTTGGAGCTCTCTGATGTACCCCAGACACTCTATGTGCGTGGCGACCCCGCCGTGCTATCGACGCCTGCGCTATCCATCATCGGTGCACGCAAGGCATCGCCGTACGGTCTCGCCGTGGCAGAACTTGCGGCCAAGGTGGCGGTTGAGGCGGGAGTGACGGTGGTCTCGGGCGGTGCGGTCGGCTGCGACCAGGCGTCGGGTTGGGCTGCGGTCAACGCCGGGGGCAAACACGTCGTGGTACTGGGGACCGGTGCCGATGTTGTCTATCCGCGCTCGAGTGCCGGCCTCATCACGCGCACACTCGATACGGGCGGTGCGGTCGTGTCCATCTCGCCGTGGGGTATGGGACCGCGTAAGTTCGCCTTTCCTCGGCGCAATCGCGTAATCGCCGCCTTGTCGCAGGCGCTCTTTGTTTCCGAGGCGGGCATGCCCTCGGGTACGTTCTCCACGGCGGAGGCCGCTATGGACTTGGGACGAGAGTTGCTTGCAGTACCGGGCTCTATCCTTTCGCCCGAGTCGCGCGGGACCAACTATCTCATCGCTAACGGAGCCTGCTGCATCATCGACGAGGAATCAATCGAGATGGCCATTTCGCGCATCTACGGCACGCTGCGCTACTCGCGCCCCGATGCGCCTGGCATCGTCGATCTGGACCCCACGCAGCAGGCCGTGATGCACGCGCTTATCGCTTCGCCGCTCAAGGTCGACGATATTGCCTCGCTCGTCTCGCTTGATGCTGTCGGCGTGCTCAAGCTCTTGGGCTCGCTCGAGCTCGAGGGCCTTATCGAGCGCATGATGGATGGAAGGTATGCGCCCTCAAAGTTTGCGCTTCACGCCCAGACGCCCTTCGGTCACAATGGAAAGCGTGTCAATTAGAAAGGTGTTTGCAGATGCAGTTCGATCAGGTGACGGTTATCGGTGGCGGTCTGGCGGGTTCGGAATGTGCGATCCAGCTGGCAGATCGCGGGTTTGCCGTAAAGCTGTGCGAGATGCGCCCCCAGGTGAGCTCTCCGGCCCACCATACCGACCACCTGGCCGAGCTCGTCTGCTCAAATTCGTTTAAGTCAACCCGTCCGGACTCTGCTGCGGGCTTGTTAAAGGCCGAGCTTGAGCGTATGGGCTCGGTCTTGCTCGATTGTGCCCATCGTGCGGCCGTTCCCGCCGGCGGTGCCCTGGCGGTCGACCGCGTCAAGTTTTCCGAGCTTGTCGAGGCCGAGGTTGCCGTTCGACCCAATATCGAGGTCGTGCACGGCGAGGTCACGCAGATTCCCGAGGGCCACGTGGTCATTGCCGCGGGCCCGCTGTGTTCTCCGGCATTGAGCGAAGAGGTCATGAAGCTCGTCGGTGGCGACGCCTTGGCGTTCTTTGACGCTGCCGCGCCAATCGTCGATGCCTCCACGCTCGATATGGACGTGCTGTTCTCGCAGTCGCGCTATGAGGAGCAGGGGAGCGGTGACTATCTCAATGCTCCGCTCAACAAGGAGGAGTACGAGGCCTTTATTGAGGCGCTCACCACCGCCGACCGCGTGGTGCTCAAGGACTTTGAGGGTGGCGACCTGTTCCAGGCCTGTCAGCCTGCCGAGGAAGTCGCCCGCACCGGTAAGGATGCTATCCGCTTTGGCGCCATGAAGCCCGTCGGCCTCACCGACCCGCGTACCGGACGTCGCCCCTGGGCGGCGATTCAGCTGCGTGCCGAGAACAAGGAAAAGACTGCCTATAACCTGGTGGGCTTCCAGACCAACCTGACCTTTGGCGAACAAAAGCGTGTCTTCCATATGGTTCCCGGTCTGGAGAATGCCGAGTTCTTCCGTTATGGCGTCATGCACCGCAATACCTTTGTCGATGCGCCGCACGTTCTTGACGGCACCTTTGCCGTGCCTGGCACGGGTGTGCGCCTCGCCGGTCAGATCACCGGCACCGAAGGCTATATGGAGGCCGTGGCGACCGGTCTGCTTGCTGCGCTTAACACCTATGCCGAGGCTATCGGTGCGGCTCCTGTGGAGCTTCCTCGCGTGGGCGCCCTGGGTGCGCTCGTGGGCTATGCGACCGATCCGGCAACCGTGGGCTACCAGCCCATGCATGTCAATTTTGGCCTGGTGCCGCCGCTCGAGGACGGCAAGCGCCGCAGTAAGCGCGACCGCTACCAGGCATATGCAGATCGCGCCCTCGATGCCCTCGATGCCTACTTGGCCACGCGTTCCGACTTGTTTGGAGGCGACCGGTCATAGCCTTTGACCTGTACGATACCGTCGACTCGTTTATCGCCTATATCGCACGTGTCGAGGGGCTCTCTCCCAATACGGTGACTGCCTATGGATCGCGGTTGGAGCGCTTTGCTGCCTGGTGCGAGCGCGAGGATATCGATGCTTTCGGTGCCGACGTGCGCACCATTCGTCGCTATCTTGCCGAGCTTTCGCGTGAGCAGGTGGCTCCCCGAACGCTTGCGGCGCACCTGTCGGCTATTCGATCTCTCTATCGCTGGATGGCTGCCGAGGGGATTGTCGAGGGCGATGCGGTCTCGGCGATCGCATCGCCCAAGCTGCCGCGTGACCTGCCGGGTGTCCTTACGACCCAGCAGGTTGAGGCGCTGCTCAAGACGCCTGATACCTCGACGCCCGCGGGACTGCGCGATGCGGCGATGCTTGAGTTGCTCTATGCCTCCGGCGCGCGAATCTCGGAGCTCGCGGCGCTCAACGTGGAGTCTATTGGTTGGTCCGAGCGAACGCTGCGACTTTGGGGCAAGGGGAGCAAGGAGCGTATCGTCCCTCTGTATCGTCGTGCGCTCGATGTGACGCGTCTCTATATTGAGGAGGGGAGGCCGGAGTTGCTCGCTCAGGCAAAGCGCCGCGACCTCGCTACTGGGCCGCATCCGCTGCTTATATCGGCGCGTGGCAATCGCATGAGCGCCGCCATGCTCCGGCGGCGGTTCCATACGCTGGCGACGCTCGCCGGCATTCCGGCCGACATCGCCCCGCATGCGATGCGCCATACCTTTGCGACCGACTTGCTTGAGGGCGGTGCGGACCTGCGCTCGGTTCAAGAGCTGCTGGTCATGCGAGCCTGTCCACGACGCAGATCTACACGCATCTCACACCCGATCGGCTCAAGCGTGCCGTGGCTCAAGCCCATCCCCGCGGCGAATAGTGGCTGGGACGTCCCGCGCCGCACTCAGGTGTGTGGTTTTGATTGCGGGTTGGCAGGAAGAGGCATTCCTGCTATCATTCATCGGGTTGCTTCACGGCAACATGTTTTTATCACGCACGCGCGGCTACTTCATACCGTGGTGCCCGGGCTTTGGTAGCACATGTCCGGGTTGGTTTTGGAGGATGACCCCGCGCGGAGGCAAACCACAGGAGGTTTAACATGGCTACCAAGATTAATATCCGCACCCTGCTCGAGGCCGGCTGCCACTTCGGTCACCAGACCCGTCGCTGGAACCCCAAGATGAAGCCGTTCATCTTCGGTGAGCGCAACGGCATCTACATCCTCGACCTCAAGCAGACCATCCTCGACGCCGACCAGGCCTACACCTTCGTCAAGAACGTCGCCAAGGGTGGCAACGTGCTGTTCGTCGGCACCAAGAAGCAGGCTCAGGAGGCCGTCAAGAACGCTGCTGAGCGCGCCAACATGCCTTACATCAACCAGCGTTGGCTCGGCGGTATGCTGACCAACTTCGTCACCATCCGCTCCCGCATCAACCGCATGGAGGAGCTCGAGGCCATGGTCGAGGACGGCCGCATGGCTGTTCTGCCCGAGAAGGAGCAGGCTGTTCTCGGCAAGGAGCTCACTAAGCTCCAGACCAACCTCGGTGGCGCCCGCGACATGAAGGGTCTGCCCCAGGCTCTCTTCGTCATCGACACCAAGCGCGAGGAGAACGCCATCAAGGAGGCCCAGCGCCTGAACATCCCCGTCGTCGCCCTGATCGACACCAACTCCGATCCCGACGAGGTCGAGTACGGCATCCCCTGCAACGATGACGCTATCTCCGCTGTCACCCTTATGTGCGAGCTCATGGCTGACGCCTGCCTCGCTGGCTCCGGCAAGGAGCAGGTCTCCGAGGCCGAGATGGCCGCTGAGCCCAAGGCCGAGTAAATCAGTCTTAGTTAATTCTTTTTCATCTCTTTGAAAGGAACCACAATGGCCCAGATTACCGCCGCTATGGTCAAGCAGCTCCGCGAGATGACCGACTCCCCGATGATGGAGTGCAAGAAGGCTCTCGTCGAGGCTGACGGCGACATGGACGCCGCTGTCGACGTTCTGCGTAAGAACGGCCTTGCCAAGGCTGCCAAGAAGGCTGGCCGTGAGACCAACGAGGGCGCTGTCGCCGCGTTCGTCTCCGAGGATGGCAAGACCGGCGCTCTGCTCGAGCTCTCCTGCGAGACCGACTTCGTTGGCTCTAACGCCAAGTTCACCGGCTTTGCTTCCAAGGTCGCTGAGGTTGTCGCTACCACCGAGCCTGCTGACGTCGACGCTCTGCTCGAGAAGCCGATGGGCGAGGAGACCGTTTCCTCCGAGCTCACCGAGATGATTCACATCATGGGCGAGAACATGAAGATCTCCCGCTTCGCTGCCCGCAAGGCTGAGAACGGAGCGCTCGCTTCTTACATCCACATGGGTGGTAAGATCGGCGTCCTCGTCGAGTTCGCCTTCGAGAAGGCTGAGACCGCTCAGGCTGAATCCTTCAAGACCTTCGCTCACGACGTTGCCCTTCAGGTTGCCGCCGTCGCCCCGATCTGCGCTACCCGCGATCAGGTTCCGGCCGAGACCGTCGAGCACGAGAAGCAGATCTACATGGCTCAGGCTGCCGAGTCCGGTAAGCCCGAGGCTATCCAGGAGAAGATGGCTGTCGGCCGTCTGGAGAAGTTCTACAAGCAGTCCGTGCTCACCGAGCAGGAGTTCATCAAGGACAGCTCTCTCACCATCAAGAAGTACGCTGAGCAGGTCTCCAAGGAGCTCGGCGACACCATTACCGTCGTTGCCTTTGACCGTCTGGTCCGTGGCGAGTAAATAAGCTCTTGTAGCTGGTAATGAGCAGGCTGTGGGTTTTACTCACAGCCTGCTTTTTCATGGCTCTTATCAGAGCCTTTGATATCATATTGAGAGTCTAATTAAAGGAGGATCGCTTTGTCCGACATCCGATATAAACGCGTGCTTCTTAAGCTTTCCGGCGAAGCACTGATGGGCGACGGCCAATATGGCATCGACCCCAAGGTTACCGACCATCTTGCCAAGCAGGTCAAGGAGCTGCTCGCCGTTGGCCATGAGGTCGGCGTCGTTGTCGGCGGCGGCAATATTTTCCGCGGCATGGCAGGCGCTGCCGGTGGCATGGAGCGTGCTCAGGCCGATTATATGGGCATGCTCGCGACCGTTATGAACGCGCTCGCCCTGCAGGATGCCTTCGAGCACAACGATGTTCCCTGCCGCGTGATGAGCGCTATCCAGATGAACGAGATCTGCGAGCCCTATATTCGCCGTCGCGCCATCAACCACCTTTCCAAGGGCAACGTCGTTATCTTTGCCGCCGGTTCGGGCAATCCGTACTTTACGACCGACACCGCCGCGGCTCTTCGTGCGTGCGAGATCGGCGCCGAGATTCTGATTAAAGCCACCAAGGTCGACGGCATCTATGACAAGGACCCCGTCAAGTGTGCCGACGCCGTCCGCTTTGACAAGATCACCTATCACGAGGTTCTCGTCCGCGGTCTGCAGGTTATGGATTCCACGGCTACGGCACTGTGCCAGGATAACCGTATGCCGATTTTGGTCCTCAACATCGATGGCGAGGACACCGTCAAGCGCGCGCTTTCGGGTGAGCCCGTCGGCACGCTCGTCTATCAGGAGGATTAAGCATGGCAGAGAACATCACCGCCCATATGGACAAGTCGCTCGAGTCCCTCAAGCATAACTTCTCCAAGGTCCGTACCGGCCGCGCCAATGCCAACATTCTGTCCGACATCACCGTCGATTATTACGGTGTTCCCACGCCGGTCACGCAGGTTGCCGCCGTCAAGACCCCCGAGGCCCATATGCTGCTCATCGAGCCGTGGGACAAGGCGCTCATCAATGCTATCGTCAAGGCCATCGGCGCTTCCGATCTGGGCATTACCCCCAACTCCGATGGCACCGTCGTTCGTCTGCCGTTCCCGGCTCCCACCGAGGAGCGTCGTCGCGAGCTCGTCAAGGAGTGCCGCGAGTACGCCGAGCAGGCCAAGGTGTCTATCCGTAACATCCGTCGCGACTTCAACAACAAGCTCGAGCGCGATGAGGAGCTCACCGAGGACGATGTCCGTCGCGAGCAGGCCAAGGTCCAGAAGCACACCGATGAGTATGTCGCCAAGGTCGAGGAGCTTCTGAAGGAAAAAGAAGCCGAGGTCATGGAGATCTAAGGTGCAATACGACGAGCATAAACTGGTCGAGTACTTTGCCGACGCCCCCGCGGGCGTCGGTTTTTCCGACCTTGACCTCAATAACATTCCGCACCATATCTCGTGCATCATGGACGGCAACGGTCGTTGGGCCACATCGCGCGGTCTTGCACGCACCGAGGGCCACAAGGCGGGTATCGTCTCCCTTCGCGAGATTATTACCGCCTGCGTGCGTCTGGGCGTCGACGTGCTTTCGGCCTATGCGTTTTCTACCGAAAACTGGAACCGCCCGCAGCATGAGGTCAACGTCTTGATGCACCTGTTTGCCAAGACGTTTATCGACGAGCTGCCGCTTCTGAAGCGCGAAAACGTGCGCGTTATCTTTTTGGGTGACATTTCCGCGCTGCCCAAGAAGACCCGCGACGTTTTTGAACGCGGTCTTGCCGAGTGCGCCAATCACACCGGCATGACGCTGGCGCTTGCCGTCAACTACGGCGCGCGTGCCGAGATTACCCGCGCTGTCCGTCAGATCGCACTCGACGCTGCCGCCGGTAAGATCGATCCTGGCGCAATTGATGACGACATGGTGGCGTCCCACCTCTATACCGCCGGCCTACCCGATCCTGAGCTTGTGATTCGCACCTCTGGTGAGCTTCGCCTTTCGAACTACCTGCTGTGGCAGGTGGCTTATTCAGAGTTCTACGTCACCGATACCTATTGGCCCGACTTTGATCGTTGGGGCCTTGTCGACGCCATTTTGGCCTATCAGGGCCGTGACCGTAGGTTTGGTGGACTGAGCAAGACCGAGGAGGCTTAATCGTGTCCGATCGTCCCAAGGCATCTGCTCCCAAGACGCCTGCGCGCAAAGCTGCCACTGCGGGAGCGCCTGCAGCGAAGAGCGGCACCGGTTCGTGGCTGGCGGGCTTTATTACCCGTGCCGCTGCCGGTATCGTCTACGCCGTTGTCTTTATCCTGTGCTTGGTTTTGGGTATTGTGCCCACGGCCATCTTTGTTTCTGTCATGAGCGGTCTGTGCTGCTATGAGTTTTTCCGTATGACGAGGCTCGATGGCAAGATGGCTAACGAGCGCATGGGTATCGCTGCCGCCGTACTCTTTCCGCTGTCGGCGTTGGGCGATTCGATGTTGCTGAATGCCCTGCTTTTTGCCCTGATGCTCGCTGTGGGCATTTGGTATGTCTGGTCACCGCGTACCCGCATCTCTGATGTGGCCGTGACGCTCATGGGTCCCATCTACACTGGCTTTATGCTGTCGGCTATCGTGCTGCTGCGCGATGCCGTGCCCGGTTTTGCCGGCGCCCTGCTTTCGGTGGGCGTTTGTGCGTCCCTTTGGGTCTCCGATTCGTTTGCCTACATCGTGGGCAGCCGTATCGGTAAACACAAGATGGTTCCCAAGATTTCTCCCAAAAAGAGCTGGGAGGGGTTTGTCGGCGGCATCCTGGGCTCGGTTTTGATTTGGCTCATCCTGTGGGCGACGCATTTCTACAAGCTCAGCCTGCCCTATGCGCTGCTGTGCGGCGTGGTCGTGTCCATTTTGGGCGTTATCGGCGACCTTATCGAGTCTCGCATCAAGCGCGGTGTGGGCGTTAAGGATTCCGGTAACCTTATCCCGGGCCACGGCGGCATGCTCGATCGTAGCGATTCGCTTATCTTCGGCTGCATCACAGCGCAGCTGATGCTGATGATCGGAGGCGTGCTGTAATGTCATTCCAGACGACGTATGGCTCCGATGGACGTCTCCGTGTTGCCATCCTGGGCTGTACGGGCTCTATCGGCACTCAGGCGCTCGATGTGTGCCGTCAGCATGCCGATCGCCTGCAGGTGACGGCGCTATCCGTTAACTCCAGTACCTCCGAGCTCGTTGCCGCTGCCCGCGAGTTCTCGGTTCCGGCGGTTGCCGTGGCCGATGTCGCTCATGGCGATGACGCCGTGCTGCAGGAGTTGCCCGAGGGAACGAAGCTCGGCGTTGGCGCGCAGGCGGTTTGCGAGCTCGCGCGTCGCGACGATGTCGACTGCGTGCTCGTCGCTATTGTGGGTGCCGCCGGTCTCGAGGCGAGCCATGCGGCCTTGACCTCGAATAAGCGTCTTGCCCTTGCCAACAAGGAGTCCCTCGTCGTCGGTGGCGACTTGCTTATGCCGTTGGCGCAACCGGGCCAGCTTATTCCAGTCGACTCTGAGCACTCCGCCATCTACCAGTGCTATCTGGGGGAGAGCCCGCGCGAGGCTCATTGTATTTGGCTCACCTGCTCGGGCGGTCCGTTCTTTGGCCGCACGCGCGACGAGCTAGATCGCGTGACGCGTGCCGATGCCCTCGCACATCCCACGTGGGCCATGGGTGCTAAGATCACCATCGACTCCGCCACCCTCATGAATAAGGGCCTGGAGCGCATTGAGGCCATGCATCTGTTTAACTGCGACCTCGATTTCATTAACGTGGTCGTGCAGCGTCAGTCCAAGATTCACTCTATGGTCGAGTTTGCCGACGGCTCCGTGATGGCGCATCTCGGTGCTTCCGACATGCGTATTCCCATCCAGTTCGCGTTCTCGTATCCCGAGCGTTGGGATACCCCGGCGCCTCGTATCGATTTCCGCGAGCTGGGGCAGCTCACGTTTGATGCTGCCGACATGAATACCTTCCGCTGTCTGGCACTGGCCGAGCGTGCCGGCAAGACGGGTGGCACCATGCCGTGCGTGCTCAATGCCGCCAACGAGGTCGCCGTCGATGCCTTCCTGCACGATGGCTGCAGCTTTACCGATATCGATCGCATTGTGGAATCCTGCATGGATGCCCACGATATGCAGGCGGTCGATTCGTTTGAGCAGCTTCGCGACATCGATGCGTGGGCGCGTGAAAAGGCTGCGCAGGTACTCGCCGCAACCCGTTCCTAACCCATAAGGATTGCTTTTTCGTTTTATGGATACTGTTCTGAGCGTTCTCTCATCGGTCTTTTGGGGCCTGCTGATGCTTTCCGTCCTTGTGTTTTTGCACGAGGGCGGCCACTTTTTGGCGGCGCGTGCCTGCGGCGTCCGTGTGACCGAGTTCTTTTTGGGCCTGCCGTGCCGCTTTGACATCCATTACACGTCGCGTCGCATTGGAACCAAGTTTGGCGTGACCCCGCTGCTGCTGGGTGGCTACGCTGCCATCTGCGGTATGGATCCGACCGACGTCTCGTGCGCTGATCGCGTGCTCGCGGCTATCTATCGTCATGGTCGCGTGACCGTGGCCGACCTTGCCGCCGAGCTCGAGCTATCCGAGGAGGATGTGCTCGAGGCATGCGCCTTGCTCTTGGGTTGGGGCTCTATCGCGCCTTGGTATGAGGAAGGGGAGAAGCCCTCGCCGAGCTACTATCCCACCAAGTATCAGACGCTGCCGCGAGACGCGGCGGGTTACACCACCTTTGACGGCCGCCGTTTCGATCGAGAGCATGCGACTACCGAGGGCGATGTGTGGGAGCTGCCGTGCGGCGAAGCCGAGTTTCTTGCGCAAGAGCGTTCGCATACCTATCTGGGCCAGGGTTTTCTCAAGCGCGCCTTTATGCTGCTCGCGGGCATTCTCGTCAATATCCTGACGGGCTTTTTGCTGCTTATGAGCATCTACTCTATTGCGGGTGTCACCGTGCCGATGGATACCAACGTGATCGGTCAGGTTGACGAGGGGTCTATTGCCGCCAAGGCGGGTATCGAGGGCGGCGACGCGATCCTTTCGGTTGACGGAGTATCGTGCTCTACCTGGATGGACGTTTGCGATGCCATCGGCAAGGCCGCCGGTAAGGACGATATCGCCATTGAGTATGAGCGCGACGGCAAGCAGCATTCGACCTCGGTTGCGCTCAAAGAGGATGAGCGCCTAGGTGTGTATGCCTCTACGCAGGTGGTCCGTTTAGACCTCATCACGTCGGCTCGCCTGTCTTTCTCCTATGTCGTGCAGACAGCGGAGGGCGTGATGCGCCTACTCCAGCCGCAGCATACGATGGAGATTCTCGACCAGTCCTCGTCGATCGTGGGTATTAGCGTTATGTCCTCACAGGCTGCTGCTGCCGGCCCTGCCACGTTCCTTTCGTTTGCCGCCCTCATTTCGTTCTCGCTTGGCTTTATGAACCTGCTGCCCATCCCACCACTCGATGGCGGCAAGCTGGTCATCGAGATCATTCAAAAGATTGCGGGCCGCGAGCTTCCGCTCAAGGTCCAGACGATTGTGAGCTATGTGGGCATCGCGCTCTTTGTGCTGCTGTTTGTCTATATGCTTCGTTCCGACATCCTTCGATTTATTCTGTAGGGGAGTGTTTGGATTGTCTTTATCCCATCCTTTGCCTCGCGAGTTGACGCGCCCCGTGCATGTGGGCGGCGTGCAGATCGGTGGTGGCGCTCCGGTCGTGGTTCAGTCCATGACCTGCACCGATACCGCTGATGCCCAGGCAACGCTTGCGCAAGTGTGCGCGTTGGCGCAGGCTGGCTGCGATATCGTGCGCGTGAGCGTGCCCACCGAGGCCGCGCTTGAGGGTTTCCGCACCATCTGTGCCGAGTCTCCGGTGCCAATCGTTGCCGATATCCACTTTAACCACAAGCTGGCCATTGGCGCTGTGGAGGCCGGTGCCGCCAAGCTCCGCATCAATCCCGGCAACATTGGCGATTGGGCCAAGGTCGATGCCGTGATCGATGCCGCGGGCGCCGCTGGGTGCGCGATTCGCATTGGCGTGAACGCGGGCTCGCTTGAGCAGGATATCGCCGAGCGCGACGACCTCACGCAGCCCGAAAAGCTCGTGATGTCGAGCGAGCGCTTCGTCAAGCACTTTGAGGACCGCGGCTTTACGAACATTGTGCTTTCGGCCAAGGCCCATAGCGTGCAAACGACGCTTGATACCTATCGAGCCCTGTCGCGTGAGATTCCACACGTTCCGCTTCATCTGGGTGTGACGGAGGCGGGTACCAAGCTCCAGGGCACCATCAAGAGCTCTGTAGGCTTGGGTATCTTGCTTTCCGAAGGCATCGGTGACACCATGCGTGTGTCGCTCACGGCCGATCCGGTCGAGGAGCCGCCGGTCGCTTGGGGTATTCTGCAGTCGCTGGGCCTGCGCCGCCGTGGTCCCGAGATTGTCTCGTGCCCTACGTGCGCTCGCTGCCAGGTTAACCTTATTCCCATTGCCGAGGAGGTCACCGAGCGGCTTAAGAACTACTCCGCGCCGCTTTCGATCGCCGTGATGGGATGTGCCGTTAATGGCCCCGGCGAGGCTTCCGACGCCGACCTAGGCGTGGCCTGTGGACGAGGTCAGGGCTTGCTCTTTTCGCACGGCCAGATCATTGGTAAAGTAGCTGAGGACCAAATTGTCGATGCGCTGATGGCCGAGGTCGACAAGCTTATTGAGGAGAAATAAATGACCCGAGCAATGTATATGTCTAAGCTGTATGCTCCGACGCTCAAAGAGGATCCGGCCGACGCCGAGCTTGCGAGCCACCGCCTGCTGCTTCGCGCCGGCATGATCCGCAAGGAGGCCGCCGGCCTGTATTCCTATCTGCCGCTCGCATGGCGCTCAATCCGCAAGATCGAGAATATCGTGCGCGATGAGATGGATGCCGCTGGTGCCCAGGAGCTCATGATGCCCATTATGGTCGACGCCGAGTTGTGGCGTGAGTCCGGCCGCATCGACGCCTATGGCAAGGAGCTTGTGCGCTTTGACGACCGTCACGGTCGCGAGTTCGTCCTGGGCCCCACGCACGAGGAGACCGTCACGGCCCTGGTGCGCAACGAGCTGCGCTCCTACAAACAGCTGCCCGTCAACCTGTACCACATCCAGGATAAGTTCCGCGACGAGTTCCGTCCCCGCTTTGGCCTGATGCGCGGCCGCGAGTTCATCATGAAGGACGCCTACAGCTTCTCCGCCACGCAGGAGAGCCTGCAGGAGGAGTACGACAAGATGAAGCAGGCGTACGCCAATATCTGCGAGCGCTGCTACATCAAGGCTCTGCCCGTCGTCGCCGATTCTGGCGAGATCGGTGGCGATACCTCCGTCGAGTACATGGCTTTGGCTGACGCCGGCGAGGCTTCGCTCGTCTACTGCGACGATTGCGGCTTCGCTGCCGATGACGAGGCTGCAAGCACCAAGGTCGTCGTGACCGAGGGTCCTGGTGACGGTACGCTCACCAAGGTTGAGACTCCGGGTATGGGCACCATTGAGGCTGTTGCTAAGTTCTTTGGGTTCCCCGAGAACGGCACGCGCAAGTCGCTGGCACTCATCGACGCCGAGGGCAAGCCGGTCGTGGCCATTGTTCCGGGCGATCACGAGCTCAACGATTGCAAGGCCGAGCACGTCTTTGGCAAGGGCTATCGCATGATGACCGACGAGGAGCTTCAGGCGAACGGTCTGCACAAGGGCTTTATCGGACCGGTTAACCTGCCCGATGGCATTCGTCTGGTCTGCGACGAGAGCCTGCGCGAGTCCAAACAGTGGGCCTGCGGTGCCAACGAGGTCGATTATCACTTTACCGGTGCCTGCCCCGAGCGCGACTTTACCGTCGATGAGTGGGCCGATCTGGTCACCGTTGTCGCCGGCGACCCCTGCCCGCACTGCGGCAAGCCGCTCTCCGCTGCCCGCGGCATCGAGGTTTCTCAGGTCTTCCAGCTGGGCACCAAGTACTCCGAGGCCATGGGTGCCACCTTTATGGATGAGGACGGCAAGGAGAAGCCGCTCATCATGGGTTGCTACGGCGTGGGCGTGTCCCGCTCGCTTGCTGCCGTCGTGGAGCAGCACAACGACGAGCACGGTATCGTCTGGCCGGTCTCCGTTGCCCCGTCCGAGGTCGCGGTGATTCCGCTTGATCCCAAGAAGGAAGAGTGCACTACCGTCTGCGAGCAGATTGTTGATGGCCTGTGTGCCGAGGGTATCGAGGTCGTCGTCGACGATCGCGATGAGCGTCCGGGCTTTAAGTTTGCCGATAACGACCTCATGGGCTTCCCGTATCAGGTGGTTCTGGGCAAGCGCGGCCTTAAGAATGGCACCGTTGAGCTCAAGGACCGTGCTACGGGCGAGCGCGAGGACGTGGCGATCGACGAGGTCGTTGCCAAGGTTGCCGAGCTTGTTAAGGCAGCCCGCCGTTAATCGACGATTTCGCTTGTAGTTCGATATGTGGGACGGCCCCGCATTTCTCCAATCGGGGAGATGCGGGGCCGTCCTATTATCTTGTAGCATCCTCGATATCTAAAAGGAAAACCCCACAGCCCATGCGAGCTGCGGGGTTTTCCATTATGCCTCCGATGCGAAATAAATCGCTCAGATATTACTGATAATCGACGACGTCGATCCAGTTCTTCAGGAACTCTTCGTTCACGTTGCGCTTACGAGCGAGCTCGGAAGCGGCGACGATGCTCGTCCACTGACGCACGACCTGCATGGGCATGTCGGCACGGTCGCAGTAGAGCTCCAGGTAGGCCTCGGCCTGGTCCTTGCTGTTGAGGGCAAAGAGCAGGTAGGTGGTGGCAACGTCGGCAGCAGGGGAGCCCTGGGTGGCGTGTGCCCAGTCGCACACATAGAGCTGGCCATCGTCGCCGACGATGACGTTGGAGGGGTTGAAGTCGCCGTGGCAGACCTTGAACTCCTTGGTCATGCCGTCCAGACGCTCCTGAAGGTTGTAGCGCGTGGTGGCATTGAGCTGATCAAGGCTGTCGATCATGCGGGCGAACTTGTCGCGCTGACGGTTGAGCAGCGGGGAGGTGTAGCCGTGGATCTCGATCTGGAGGTCGACGAACATCTCGAGGTACTCACCAAAGCGCTGGGGCTCGGCAGTCATCTTCTCGGCAAGGGTGGTGCCCGGAACCTTCTCGGTCACGAGCGCCCAGCCGTTGGCGTTCTCGAGCTGGGAAACCTCGAGAGCCTTGGGGCTGCGGATGCCGCACTCATTGATGCGGGCAAGATTCAAAGCCTCGTTGAACACGTCGGAGACAGGCTTGGTCTCGTTAAAGACCTTGACGATCTTGTCGCCCAGGTCGTAAACGACCTTGTTGCCACGGCGGACGAGCTCGGTCTTGGAATCGGGTAGCAGCATGGTTGCATCCTTTCAACGATGCGATAGAAGCGACGGCGGGGGTGTGTGAAACACCCGTGCACCCCCGCCGCAAAAAACCGTGCTAAAAACTAGCAGACGGCGTAGTCCTGGGGCTCGCGGCCGTAGTAGGCGTCCAGGTAGAGCTCCTTGATCTCGCTCATGAGCGGGTAGCGCGGGTTAGCGCCGGTGCACTGGTCGTTGAATGCCTGCTCGGTCATCTCGTCGAGGGTGTCGAGGAAGTACTGCTCGTCAACACCGTAGTCGGCGATGGTCTTCTTGACACCGATGAAGTCCTTGAGCTCCTCGAGCTTCGTGATGAAGTTCTCGAAGACCTCCTTGTCGTCCTTGCCCTCGATGCCGCAGTACTTGGCCATCTCGGCGTAGTTGTGCAGCGCGTTGGGGTAAGGATACTGGGAGAAGGTACCCATCTTGACGGGAGCCTCGGCGGCGTTGTAGCGCATGACGCGGGTCAGGATGACGGCGTTAGCGATGCCGTGGGGCAGGTGATGGAAAGCGCCGAGCTTGTGAGCCATGGAGTGGTTGAGGCCCAGGAAGGCGTTGGCGAAGGCCATACCGGCCATGCAGGAGGCGTTGTGCATCTCCTCGCGGGCGTGCGGGTCCTTGGCGCCGTTCGTGAAGCTGGAGGGCAGGTTCTCAAAGACGAGCTTGGCAGCGCGCTCGGAGAGGCCCTTGGTGTAGTCGGAAGCCATGATGGAGACGTAGGACTCGATGGCGTGGGTCATGACGTCGATGCCGGAGGCAGCGGTCAGGCCGCGCGGGGCGGTCATGCAGTTGTCGGCGTCGACGATAGCCATGTTGGGGAGCAGCGCGTAGTCGGCGAGCGGCCACTTGATGCCGGTCTCCTTGTCGGTGATGATGGCGAACGGCGTGCACTCGGAGCCGGTACCCGAGGAGGTCGGGACGGCGACGAAGTAGGCCTTCTTGCCCATCTCGGGGAAGGTGAAGATACGCTTGCGGATGTCCATGAAGTCCATGGCCATGTCCTCAAACTTGCACTCGGGGTGCTCGTACATCATCCACATGATCTTGCCGGCGTCCATAGCGGAGCCACCGCCGACGGCGATGATGACGTCCGGCTCAAAGAGAGCCATCTGCTTGGCGCCGCGACGTGCGCACTGCAGCGACGGATCGGGCTCGACGTCGTAGAAGCAGTCGTGGGCGATACCCATCTCGTCGAGCTTGGCCTCGATGGCGCGGGTGTTGCCATTCTTGAAGAGGAACTGGTCAGTGACGATGAAGGCGCGCTTCTTGCCCATGACGTTGCCCAGCTCGTCGAGGGCGACGGGCGTGGAACCCTTCTTGAAGTAGACCTTCTCGGGAGCGCGGAACCACAGCATGTTCTCACGGCGCTCGGCCACAGTCTTAACGTTGATCAAGTGCTTCACCCCAACGTTCTCGGAGACGGAGTTGCCGCCCCAGGAGCCGCAGCCCAGGGTCAGAGACGGCTTCATGCCAAAGTTGTACAGGTCACCGATGCCGCCGTGCGAGGACGGGGTGTTGATGACGATACGGCAGGCCTTCATGACGTGCTCGAACAGGCTGATCTTCTCGGCCTGGGCGGGGTGCACGTACAGAGAGGCGGTGTGGCCCGGGCCACCGGCGAGCACCAGGTGCTCGGCCTTGTCGACGGCCTCCTGGAAGTCCTTGGCGTGGTACATGGCCAGGACCGGGGAGAGCTTCTCGTGGGAGAACTCCTCCTTGGCGGGGTCGGTGGAGGTGACCTCGGCGATCAGGATCTTGGTCTTGGCGGGAACCTCGATGCCGGCGAGCTCAGCGATCTTGGCGGCAGCCATGCCGGGGATGCGGTGATCGAGGGCGCCGTTCTTGAACATGGCGGCACGCAGAGCCTCCATCTCGGCACCCTGCTTGACGAAGTAGCAGCCGCGCTTCTGGTACTCGGCCTTAACCTGGTCATAGATGGTGTCGATAACGGTCACGGACTGCTCGGAAGCGCAGATCATGCCGTTGTCGAAGGTCTTGGAGTGGATGATGGAGTTGACGGCGAGCAGCACGTCGGCGGTGTCGTCGATGATGACCGGGGTGTTACCGGCGCCAACGCCCAGGGCGGGCTTGCCCGAGGAGTAGGCGGCCTTGACCATGCCCGGGCCACCGGTGGCGAGGATGATGTCGACGTCGCGCATGACCATGTTGGTCAGCTCGATGGAAGGGACATCGACCCAGCCGATGATGCCCTCGGGGGCGCCGGCCTTGACGGCGGCGTCAAGCACGAGCTTTGCGGCGGCGATGGTGCACTTGGCAGCTGCCGGGTGCGGGGAGATGATAATGCCGTTGCGGGTCTTCAGGCTGATCAGCGTCTTGAAGATCGCGGTGGAGGTGGGGTTGGTCGTCGGGATGACGGCGCCCACGATGCCGATGGGCTCGGCGATCTTGGTGATGCCGTAAGCCTCGTCGCGCTCCAGGACACCACAGGTCTTGGTGTTCTTGTAAGCGTTGTAGATGTACTCTGCGGCGTAGTGGTTCTTGATGACCTTGTCCTCAAGAACGCCGCGGCCGGTCTCCTCGATGGCCATCTTCGCCAACGGGATACGAGCCTTGTTGGCGGCCATGGCGGCCTCGTAGAAGATCTTGTCGACCTGCTCCTGCGTGTACGTAGCAAAAAGCGCCTGGGCCTCTCGCATCTGAGCGAGCTTAGCCTCAAGCGCCTCTACGTTGTCCACAATTGCGGGAGTAGTGTTTTCCGGTGACTTTTTCACCATTTGTGTCTCCTTGCGATCGGAGATTTACCCTACGCCTTGCATGATAGCAAGAAATTATTCGGCGAACGGTAAGATTCCCGTAAAAGGCACACTAAAACGCTTCAACTAAATGAATCGTTTCAACTAAAAACTATCCGCCTACTGCATCGCCCCGCTCATTGGGGACAGACTTACATGAGTGCTTCCACTCATTGGGGACAGACATCGATTTGCCATTTTGCCATTCTGGGCCTGTTATTGCCGCTTATTGGATATAAATAGGTTGCAGGCTCAGCATTTCGCGTTGCTTCTCTCCTTTTAGGTGTTGCCTGAACAGTTTTGAAAGGAGAGATTATGCCCCGATGCGCCCGCCCCGTTTCGATCACCGGCTGTTACCACGTCTTTGACCGCGGCAACTCCAAACAGATTATTTTTGAAGATGACTCCGACCGTTATCGTTTCTTATCGGATATCTCGGACAGGTTTGCGCGCCATGAAGTGGCGGTGTTGGCTTTGTGCCTTATGGACAATCACTTCCATTTGATGGTTGATGACCCATTTGACAACCTTTCAAAGGCAATGCAGTGTGCGCTGACGGCGTATGCCAAGTATTTCAATGGGAAAACGGGGAGAACAGGCCATCTGTTTGACAATCGCTATTCACGGGTCGCGGTTGAGTCGGACACGCAGGCGGTACAGCTGCTCGATTATATCCATCTCAATCCCGTGAAAGGTGCGCTCGACTCGCTCGAGGCGTACCGCTGGTCAAGCTACAAGGCATATCAGCTGGGCTATGATCCCTTTGACATCTGTGATGCGGCCCCTATGCTCGATATTGTCGGAGGCTCCCGTTGCTATTGCGAGCATCTCGAGGAAGTTGCCGGGCGCATCTGGTCAGTGGAGGTTCTTCCACGCCGGCGGATCCCCGATGAGGAGGCCCTTTCCGTTGCGCATGAAGTCCTGCCGAGCATAGATCCTGCGCTGCTCAAGGCCCTGCCACGCCCCGATCGCGATGCCTGTCTGCTGAGGCTCAGGCGGGCGCATCTCACGGTCAAGCAAATTGCCCGTATCACCGGCATCGGCGCTACAAGCGTAACCAAGGCCACCGCGGGCTGGAACGAGGCGGCGTGAGGCAGGGGCCGAACCGCTGCTGGCATGCGTTACGTCTGTCCCCAATGCGTGAAAACACTCATGTAAGTCTGTCCCCAATGAGTGCAAAAAAGCGCCCTCCGTAGGGGAGGGCGCCTTTGGTAAGTTCTATATGAACGCGAGGTCTTTGACCCGGAGAGTCCGAGGTACTTGTTGGTAAGACCTTATTTAGGAGCGCGCAACCTTGCCGGACTTGAGGCAGGTGGAGCAAACGTTCATCTTGCGACGGTGACCATCGACGACGACGTAGACGCGCTGGATGTTGGGGCGGAACTTACGGTTGGTGACGCGGTGAGAGTGGCTGATGGAGCGACCGGCAACGGGGTGCTTACCGCAAACTTCGCAAACTTTGGACATAACTGACCCTCCTTGGGCGACAAACGAACATGTCGCGTTAACAAACAAGCCTGAACTATAGCACAGAAGCAGCTCCCTGTGCGTAATCTACACAGAGATATTCCTCTTTTGGCGATAGTGCTCACGCCACGGCCCTGGACGTAGATCCGATTTGCGTGCAGCAGAGGGGATTATGCCAGCTCGTGCGTGCGTTTTCAAGCTCGTCCCACAAATATATATAGGTTTATTGAGCATTGGGCTCCGTTTACGGATTGCTCTGTATTTATGCTCGCAATTAAGCTCGAGGTTGGCTACACTATTCCTTGACCATTAAAGGGGTACGAGATGCCCACATGGAATTACATAGCTGCCAAAGAGCAGCCCTTCCTGTGGGTGTCTGGTCCGCTTTAAGCGGTCGGGCATCTATTTTTTTGACTGTGTCAGCAGTCAAGACATGTGAGGAAGGAGATCGATGGGCACGACTTCCCCCAAGGCGGTCATCATGGACGAGACCGCCGTCAATCGAGCGATGACCCGCATCGCGCACGAGATTCTCGAGCGCAACGAGGGCTGTGAAGACCTCGCTCTGGTCGGCATCGTCACGCGCGGCGACCTTCTGGCAAAGAAGCTCGCCGAGGAGATCAAGGAGATCGAGGGCGTCGACGTTCCGCTCGGCAGCCTCGATATCAGCTTCTACCGCGATGACTACGCCACCAATTTCGCTCCCGCGATCCACGCCACCAACATTCCCTTCAGCGTCGATGGCAAACGCGTCGTTTTGGTGGACGACATCCTGTACACGGGTCGTACCATCCGCGCCGCTCTAGACGCCGTCATGGACCTGGGCCGTCCGAGCCGCATTGAGCTGGCAGTCCTCGTTGACCGCGGCCACCGCGAGCTCCCCATCTCGCCGGACTTTGTCGGCAAGAACGTTCCCTCGTCGCATGAGGAGAACGTGCACCTATATATGAAGGAAGTCGACGGCCACACCGCTGTCGAGATTAACGACGTCGCGCCGGGTTCCCACGTGGGCTCCGCGCCGCTGGGAGGTGAGTAGTACCGTGGCGTTCAACCATAAGCACCTGATCGACATTACCGAGTACTCCGAAGAGGACATCAAGCTCATCCTCGAGACCGCCAAGGCGTTCTCCGAGGTCAACGAGCGTGCCATCAAGAAGGTCCCCACGCTCAAGGGCAAGACCATCGTCAACATGTTCAACGAGCCCTCGACGCGCACCCGCAGCTCCTTCGAGCTCGCCGAGAAGCGTCTTTCGGCCGACAGCCTCAACTTTGGCGGCTCCTCGACCTCCACGGTCAAGGGCGAGAGCCTCGTCGACACCGTCGAGACCCTCAACGCCTACAAGATCGACTGCATCGTCGTGCGCGATAAGCACGCCGGTGCTCCCTACATCGTCACGCAGAACTCGCCCGCGAGCGTCATCTGCGCCGGTGACGGCAAGCACAACCATCCCACGCAGGCCCTGCTCGACCTGTACACCATCTGGGAGCACAAGGGTGACTTCCACGGTCTGAAGGTCGCCGTCGTCGGCGATATCGCGCACTCCCGCGTCTGCGGCTCGCTGATCCCCGCCCTTAAGATCATGGGCTGCGAGACCTACGCCGTCGCCCCCGGCACGCTGCTGCCGCCGGCGCCCGAGGTCCTGGGCTGCGACCACGTGACGAGCGACCTCGATTCCGTCCTGCCCGAGCTGGACGTCGTCTACATGCTGCGCGTGCAGCAGGAGCGTCTCGAGGGTGCCCCGTTCCCGACCATTCGTGAGTACCACAAGCTCTTCGGTCTGACCAAGGACCGCGAGAAGCTCATGAAGCCCGACGCGATTATCTGCCACCCGGGGCCCATCAACCGCGGTGTCGAGTTCGACTCCTATATGGCCGACCACCCGCAACGCTCCGTCATCCTGGAGCAGGTCTACGCCGGTATCTGCGTGCGTATGGCTATCCTGTATCTGCTGCTTGGAGGTGCCGATAATGGCCTTGCTTCTTAAGAATGCCCACGTCGTCGACCCGTCCGTCGAGCTCGACGGTGTCGTTGACGTCCTGATTGACGGCGACAAGATCGCCGAGGTCGGCGAGAATCTCGCCGTCGAGGGAGCCGAGGTCCGCGACCTTTCCGGCAAGTACCTCGTCCCTGGCCTGGTGGATATGCACGTCCACCTTCGCGAGCCCGGCTATGAGGTCAAAGAGGACATCGAGAGCGGCACCCGCGCAGCTGCCAAGGGCGGCTTTACCGGCGTGTGCGCCATGCCCAACACCGATCCCGTCACCGATAACGGCACCGTCGTGGAGTTCGTCAAGTCCCGCGCTGCCGAGGTCGGCCACTGCCGCGTCTATCCGTCGGGCGCCATGACCCGCGGTCTTAAGGGCGAGGCCATGTCCGAGATGGGCGATATGGTCGCCCACGGCGCCGTCGCCTTCACCGACGACGGTCGCGGCGTGCAGGGCGCGGGCATGCTCCGTCGTTGCATGGACTACGGCAAGATGTTCGGCAAGGTCTTTATGAGCCACTGCCAGGACGAGGACTTGGTCGGCCACGGCCAGATCAACGAGGGCAAGGTCTCGACCCGTCTGGCCCTCGAGGGCTGGCCGGCTGCCGGCGAGGAGCTCCAGATCGCCCGCGACATCGAGATCGCCAAGCTGACCGGTGCCAAGCTGCACATCCAGCACATCTCCACCGCCCATGGCCTGGAGATCGTGCGTGCCGGTAAGGCCGCTGGCGTTCAGGTTACCTGCGAGGCCACCCCGCATCACATGTTCCTGACCGAGAACGACCTGGACGAGACCTACAACACCTCGCTCAAGGTCAATCCGCCGCTGCGCACCGACGAGGACGCCGAAGCCATTCGTCAGGGCGTCATCGACGGTACCGTCGACGTGATCGTTACCGATCACGCTCCGCACACCCCGTGGGAGAAGGCCCGCGAGTTCGAGCTCGCACCCTTTGGCATGATCGGCCTCGAGACCTCGCTGTCGCTCGTGCTCACCGAGCTGGTCAACACGGGCAAGATGAGCATGGGCCGCATGGTCGAGCTCATGGCCATCAAACCGCGTGAGATCCTGGGTCTCGACCAGGTTCAGGTCAAGGCGGGATCCGTTGCCGACCTGACCGTGTTCGACCCCTCCGCAACCTGGACGGTTGGCGAGGACGGTTACGAGTCGCGCGCCGAGAACTCCGGTTTTGCCGGCCGCACGCTCACCGGTCGTGCCACCGATGTATTTGTCGGCGGTAAACAGACGCTTGCCGACGGCTGCATCTGCTAGCATAGCCTTATCGCTTTTGTGCGCGGCGCCCTTGCGGTGCCGCGCTTTCTATTCGTTTGGACCATGCAACCGCATGGGGGATTGGAGCGTTTATGCCCACACCTTCCACTGCACGCATGCACGACTTCGAGGTCGTCTCGAACCGGGAGATTGCCGACGGCGTCTTCTCGCTCGTCATCTCGGCCCCCAAGCTTGCAAGTGCGCTCAAGCCCGGTCAGTTTGTGAACATCGCCGTACCCGGTGATGCGTCCTCGCTGCTTCGCGTGCCCCTGAGCTACTACCGCGCCGACGCCGAGGCCGGCACCGTCGAGCTGTGGTACGCCGTCGTGGGCGACGATACCCGTCGTTTGTCCCAGATGGGCCCCGGCTCCACCTCTAACCTGTTGGGCCCTGGCGGCCGCGGCTGGCTTGTTCCCGAGGGCACCAGGAAGGCGCTGCTCGTGGCGGGCGGCATCGGTGTTCCGCCCGTGCTGTGCCTTGCCGGCAAGCTTGCCGAGCAGGGTGTGGCCGTCGACGTGTGCCTGGGTTTTGGCACCGCTTCCAAGGCCGTGGGCATCGATGAGTTCCGCGCGCTGGGCGCCACGGTCAACGTTTGCACCGACGACGGCTCGCTCGGCACGCACGGTTTTTGCACCGATCCTGCCGCCGAGCTGCTCGGCGAGGGCGGCTACGACTACGTCGCCAGCTGCGGTCCCGCCGTCATGATGAAGAAGGTCGCCGCTGCTGCCGCCGAGGCCGGTGCGTACTGCGAGGTGTCCCTCGAGCGCATGATGAGCTGTGGCTTTGGCGCCTGCAACACCTGCAATGTCGAGACGGTCGACGGTATGAAGGGTGCTTGCATGTGCGGCCCCGTTTTCGATGCTTCCAAGGTGGTGGTCTTCTAGTGGGTACCGTGAACATGGCCGTCGATTTCGGCGGCGTCAAGATGCAGAACCCCATCAACACCGCAGCCGGTACTTTTGGTTACGGTTGGCAGTTCCAGAACTTCTTTGATGTTTCCCAGCTGGGCGCCATCACCACCCAGGGTTGCGCAGCCGAGCCCTGGCCCGGCAACCCCGCGCCCCGCATGGCCGAGATCCCGGGCGGCATGATCAACTCCGTGGGCCTTCAGAACCCCGGCGTGGCCGCCTTTGCCCGTGAGTCAGGCCCGTGGCTCGAACAGCTGTCCAAGGACGGTTGCCAGGTCATCTGTCAGGTTGCCGGCCACTCCGTTGACGAGTTTGTGCGCGCGCTCGAGATGTATGTCGAGCTATGCCCCTGGGCTGCCGGCTACGAGATCAACGTGAGCTGCCCCAACATCGCCGCCGGCGGTGCCGCCATGGGCTCTACGCCCGAGGGCGCCTCTTCCGTTATGGCTGCCTGCCGCAAGGTGACCGATAAGCCGCTGTTCGTGAAGATGGCGCCGGTCAACGTCGCCGAGATCGCCAAGGCCCTCGAAGCCGCCGGCGCCGACGGCCTTTCGGTCATTAACTCCATCCAGGGCATGGCCATCGACGTCCATACCCGCAAGTCCCGCGTGACAAAGCCCAAGGGCGGCCTTTCGGGCCCGCTGTGCCACCACATCGCCGTGCGCATGGTCTGGGAGGTCGCCCAGGCCGTCGATATCCCCATCAACGGTGTCGGCGGTGTCATGACCGGCGAGGATGCGGCCGAGTTTATCCTGGCCGGTGCCACCTGCGTGTCGGTTGGCATGGCCAACTTCGTCGATCCGTGCGCTTCGCTC
The DNA here is from genome assembly GCA_046976245.1 of Collinsella sp. Classification (GTDB taxonomy): domain Bacteria; phylum Actinomycetota; class Coriobacteriia; order Coriobacteriales; family Coriobacteriaceae; genus Collinsella. The sequence goes on from JBKWEB010000012.1 coordinate 28,958, forward strand.
AAGATCGCGCACGAGCTCGAGGCCTGGGCCGAGTCCCAGGGCGTAAAGGACATCAACGAACTGGTAGGTGCGTTCGAATGCTAGAGACCGATGCCCGCGACCGCGTAATCGTCGCCCTCGACTGCGATCGTGAGCGTGCGCTCGAGCTCGCCCACGAGCTTTCGGGCCATGCCGCTTGGCTCAAGGTTGGTATGACGCTCTATTACGCCGAAGGTCCCCAGATCGTCAAGACCTTTAAGGACCTAGGCTTTAAGGTCTTTCTTGACCTTAAGTTCCATGATATTCCGCATCAGGTTCGCGGTGCCGCCCGCTCGGCCTCGCTTGCCGGTGCCGACCTGCTCTCGGTTCACGGCTTGGGTTCGGGCGCAATGCTTGCTGCCTGCCGCGAGGGTGCCGAGGAGGCGCGCGACGACCGCGCCAAGCTCGTTGCCATCACCGTGCTCACGAGCATGAATCAGGATGCCTTGAGCGAGATCGGCGTCGAGTCGCCCGTGGCCGAGGAGGCCGCCCGCCTGGCAAAGCTCGCTCAGGCCAACGGCATCGACGGCATCGTGTGCTCGCCGATGGAGGCTCACGACATGCGTGAGCTGTTGGGTCCCGATGCCCTGATCGTGACTCCGGGTGTGCGTCCGGTTGGTGCCGCCCTTGGTGACCAGTCCCGCGTGGCGACGCCTTCCCAGGCTATCGAGCGTGGCGCAAGCCACATTGTGGTGGGCCGTCCCATCACCGGTGCCGACGATCCGGTTGCCGCCTTTGACGCCATCGTCGCCGAGCTGGTCGAAAACGTCGCGTAAAAGATTCCCCTAAGTCACCACTTTTGGGTCTCATTAGCACAAAATAGCCCCTGTGCCTGCGTAAACTTTCCCATCCTTTGTGTGGAATCGCAGGTCAGGGGCTTAACTTTGGGCGCAGTATATTGCACTTTTTGCGGGTATCGTCTAACCTATGGAGCCGCGATTGGGCATTTTGTACGTTCTACGTGCTAAAATGCCAATTATTGAATCAGATATAACCCAACTATTTGGAGGTACGAATGGCACTCCCTCAGCTTACCGATGAGCAGCGTAAGCAGGCTCTTGAGAAGGCTGCTGCCGCACGTCACGCCCGCGCTGAGCTTCGCGAGCAGATCAAGAAGGGCGAGAAGTCCCTCGAGTCCGTGCTCAACTCCGATGACCCCATCGCTTCCCGCATGAAGGTTTCCACCCTCATCGAGTCTCTCCCTGGTTATGGTAAGGCCAAGGCCGCCAAGATCATGGAGGAGCTCGGCATCTCCGCTACCCGTCGCGTTCAGGGCCTTGGCGTCCGTCAGCGCGAGCAGCTCCTCGAGCAGCTGACCAAATAAGTGAGCGCTCAGGATTCCAAGCTCTTTGTGATTTCTGGACCGTCAGGCGCGGGCAAGGGCACGCTCGTCACTCGTGTGCGCGAGCGTCGCTCTAACTTGGGCCTGACGGTTTCGGCTACCACGCGAGCCCCACGCAAAGGCGAGGTCGATGGCGTCAATTACTTTTTCCTGACGCGTGAGGAGTTCGACCGCCGCGTGGCAAACGGTGAGTTTGTTGAGTGGGCCGAGGTCCACGGTAACTGCTACGGCACGTTGGTGAGCGAGGTTCAGTCCAAGCTCGCCTCTGGTTCGTCTCTCATCTTGGAGATCGATGTCCAGGGTGCCCTGCAGGTGAAGGAGCGTTTCCCCGAGGCCGTGCTGATCTTTATCAAGCCGCCTTCGCTTGAGGTACTCCGCGAGCGTCTAGTCGGTCGCGGTACCGAGACGCCCGAGACGATTGAGCTGCGTATGGCAAACGCCGCCGATGAGCTTGCCCTTGCCGACCGCTACGACGACGTCGTGGTAAATGACGATCTCGACCGCGCGACCGATGAGCTCGTTCGCGTTCTCGATATGCATGAAAGGATCTGAGGTCCGTGTCCGTTGTAAAGCCTTGCATTGACGATCTTCTGGAGAAGACCGATCACAACCGCTTCCTGCTCGCTTCGCTTGCCTCCAAGCGCGCCTGCGACATCAATAGCATGCTGCGTGGCCAGCACAACCGCGTGCTTGCCGTCCAGGATGTCGATGACATCACCATCGGGCTTTCCGGTGCCGATACCATTTCGATGGCTATGGATGAGATTATCGACGGCGACATCTCTTACGACGAGGCCCGTTATGAGAAGGCGCTCGGCCACAAGGTTGCTGAAGCCTAAATGGCGGCTCGCGTCTGCCTGGTCCACTATCACGAGGTTGGACTTAAGGGTAAGAACCGCGCACATTTTGAGCATATCCTCATGGATAACATCAAGGCGGCCTTGGCCGCCTTTTCCGTGAATGCCGTGTCTCGAATTTCCGGTTATATCCTCGTGACCTTTAACGAGCATCAGGCCGACGAGGCGGCTCGTGTCATTCGCACCGTTCCCGGCGTTGCTCGCGTGTCTTTGGCGTATCACACCAATCGCGACCCTCAGGAGTACTGTGCCGCCGCCGTGAAGGCGCTGCGTGAGTTTGGCCCCTTCGATTCGTTTAAGGTGCACGCCAAGCGCTCCAATACCGACTATGAGCTCACCTCGATTGATATCAATCGACAGGTTGGCGAGGTGCTGTGCGAGGCGTTCCCCGATAAAAAGGTTCAAATGCACGATCCCGACGCGATGGTGCACGTGCTGGTGGTCCAGGGTAGCGTCTATGTGTATGCGCGCTCTGAGCGCGGTGTGGGTGGCCTTCCGGTGGGGTCTGCCGGCAAGGTCGTGACGCTGCTGTCGTCGGGTATCGATTCCCCGGTGGCGACCTGGATGCTCGCGCGTCGCGGCGCGGTGTGCGTGCCGGTACATTTCTCCGGTCGTCCGCAGACACCCGATACGAGCGAGTATTTGGTGCAGGACATCATCCGTGCGCTTGAGCCGGGTGTCCAGATCGGCCGCCTGTATGTGGTGCCGTTTGGCGACTGCCAGCGTGAGATTTCGGTCACCTGCCCCAGCAACCTGCGTGTGATCATGTATCGCCGCATTATGTATTCGGTTGCCGAGCGCATCGCGCATATCGAGGGCGCCAAGGCCATTGTGACGGGCGAGTCGCTTGGTCAGGTTGCCTCCCAGACGCTTGAGAACATCATGGCCGTCAACGAGGCCGTGAAGATTCCCGTGTTCCGTCCGCTCATTGGTTCTGATAAGCAGGAGATCATCGCGCGTGCCCAGGAGATCGGCACGTTTGATATCTCGACCGAGGCTGCTCCCGATTGCTGCACGCTGTTTATGCCACGCCGTCCCGAGACGCACGCTAAACTCGATGCCGTGCATGAGGCGTGGGAGCTGTTCGATCACGAGGAGATGATTGAGCGTTTGCTCAAACAGACCGAGTATATCGACTTCGAGAGCAACACGTATAAGGCCCCTAAGACCTTAAAACGCAAACATTCCGAGCTCGCTCCACGTGAGATTTACCAAGATCACGAATAATATTGTGTATAGACCGGCGGTGATTTTGCATCGTCGGTCTTTTTCTATCTGGGCATTAGGCGACAAACGGTTCATCTGTCGACGTCTGCCTGAATAAATGGACATTTTTCCGCAAGGTTTTGGTCAGCTTTTGGTTTGACCGTGAAAACTGGTGCGGGCGTGCGGAGGCTGCGGCGCTCGTTTCCTGACACGATGGTGTTGGGAGGTGTTTGCTATGGCGCAGCGCGAGCAACACGAACGGGTTAAACGGATGGACCGCTGGGCGGGCAAGCTGCTTGGTCATAAGGCGGTGGTCGTGGCGATTCTGGTTGTCATTGCCGCCGCGAGCGGCTTGGCGATGGCAAGTTTTGGTGGCCACTCTAGCGGCGTGTCGTTTGAGCGTAGTGATGAGGCGGGCACCTCGAATGTGCGCGGGGCCGGGGATGCGTCTCCTGATGATGCCGATGAGTCGTCTGCCAAGAGCTCTTCTGCTGCCGAGGTGTACGTTGATGTGGATGGCGCCGTTGTGAGGCCTGGCGTGTACCGGCTCAAAGATGGAGCACGGGTATCCCAGGCGATCGATGCCGCCGGAGGGCTTACGGCCGAGGCGGATGTGACAGGGCTTAATCGTGCGTCCAAGGTCACAGATGGTCAAAAGATCTATGTGCCGACGGTAGGGGAGCAACAGGCGGCTGCGGCGGTCGGTGGGGCCGAAAGCGGTGCTGCCACGACTCCTAGTGCGGGGTCTTCGTCGGGGCTCGTGAACATCAATACGGCAAGTGCGGCGGAGCTGCAGACGCTTTCGGGCATCGGGCCTTCTATGGCCCAGTCAATTATCGACGAACGGACGCAAAACGGGGCCTTTGCCTCGGTTGATGACCTTATGCGCGTATCGGGGATCGGTGAGAAGAAGCTCGCCAAAATCAAAGATTGCATCTGCGTATGAGTGCGACCGAGCGCGAGCATGTGATGCCACCGCGGCCCTTGATGCCGTGGACGATGGTCCTTTGTGCCGGTTTGTGTGCGAGCTGTGGCTTGGTGCTTAACGTGGCAGCCGATGTGCTGCTGGGAGAGCGGGCAGCGCCCGTTATATTGCTTATGGCCATTCCCGTTGCGGCTGCGGCGTGCATCGTATTGGCTCGGTCCTGCATGCGTCTTGTGCGATGGAAGCGATGGCTGTATGCCGCGGCTCTCGGCCTCGTGGCGGGGGCGGTCGTGTCCGCTGGTTGGGCGATAGGGGCGCTGCGCGCTTCGAGGGCATTGGATAATCGGGCTGCGAGCAGTCTCGAATTTTATGTGCAGGGCGATCCGTCCATCAATGACGGTTCGTACTCCTATACCTGCGATGCGTATGCGGGCGAAAAGCGCTTGGGTCAGGTACGGTTGTCGTGTGATCATGAACTCGACGCCGGTTCGCATATACGTGCTATCGGTCGAATTTCGCGGTTTGAGAATGATGCTTATGGGCGCTCACGCGTGCTTCGGGGCGAGCTTCGAAAGGTTAAAGTCGTCCGGTTGGTATCGGTCGACGAGGGCTCTCCAGGGCCGTTGCTTCGGCTACGAAACGAGCTCCTTGCCGTTATCGCGCCCGCGACCGATTCGGCGTGCTCGCTCATTGCCGGCGTTGTCTGCGGACGCTCGTCCGAGCTGCGTGCCCAGCCGGCGGGCGATTGGTTTTCGGTAACGGGCACCGCACATCTTATCGCCGTTTCGGGCAGTCATCTTGCCATTGTGGGGTTTGTGATTGAGAGCGCCCTGCAAAAGACGCATCTCTCTCGTGGGCTGCAGCGGGGGTTGCTGGTTCTGGCCCTTGCTGCCTATTCCGTCTTTACGGGCGCCTCGCCCTCGGCCGTGCGCGCGTGCTGTATGGTGGCGGTGACGCTTGTCGCCAACGGCGCCGGACGTCGTCGGCATGGCCTCTCGGCTCTATTTTTGACCATGGCAATTTTTGTGTTGCTGCGGCCGACGGTATTGTTCGAAATGGGTTTTCAGCTTTCGTGCGCCAGTGTTTTTGCCATCCTTTGTTTTTGCCCCTACGCCACCTACGCCTTGGGCGAGCTGGGTGTGCCATCGGGCGTCGCCAGTATTTTGTCTGTCACGCTGTGCTCGCAGCTGGCGACACTTCCCGTTACGATTCCCGCATTTGAGACGTTTTCGCTCATTGCCCCGCTCGCAAATGCCGTGATCGGTCCGGTGATAAGCGTGCTGCTCGCTATATCGATTGTGCTGGTGCCCTGCTCGCTTGTGCCGCTGTTGCGTCACGGGGCGCTCGTGGTGCCCATGATTGTCGCTCGCTGCGTCCTGTTCTTTGAGCAGCTCTTTGCTGCCGTTCCGGGCGCATCCGTAAGCGTGCCGCCCGGTACACCCTTGGTATACGTGGTGCCGTTTGCGCTGGCCGTCCTCTTGGTCTGGTGGCCACGCCCCTGTGCACGGCCAATGGCAGTGGGGCTGTTGTGTTTGATGCTTGCAGCGGGTGTTCCGTATGTCTATTGGGATCGATGCGCACCGCCTTCGGTAACGGTCCTCGATGTTGGCCAGGCCGATGCGATTCTGGTTCGTCAGGGTGGCACCGTAGCGCTCGTCGACTGTGGGCTCGATGAGCGCGTGGTGTCGGCGTTGGTTCGCAACAATGTCCACCATATCGACGCCGTCTTCGTGACGCATTGGGACGAAGACCATTGGGGTGGTCTTCCCGATGTGCTCGATCAGTTTTCGGTTGGAACCATTGCGGTCGCGGCCGATGCGCTAGAAGGCGCGCCTGCTGAGGTTCTGAATCGCCCCGGCGTTACGTATCGGCAGGTGGCCCGCGGAGACACGGTCGATATCGGCGCATTTCGGGCTCGTGTGATGTGGCCGTTTGACACGGTGGATGGCGAGGGCAATGAGGACTCGCTTGTCTTGCTGCTCTCCTATGCTCAGGAAGGCAAGAGCCTGCGCGTGCTCCTCACCGGTGATGCCGAGCTCGATCAGGAGCGCGAGTTTGTGCAGGCGGTGGGCGATATCGATGTGCTCAAGCTGGGGCATCACGGCTCAAAAGTTTCCGTCGACACTGACCTACTGGAAACGCTTAAGCCCGAGCTCTCTATCGCGAGTGCGGGCGAGGGCAACCGCTACGGTCATCCATCCGATGCCTGCATCGATGCCGTTCGCGATGCGGGTGGCGCGTTCGCATGCACCATCGAACAGGGAGATATCACTGTCTCGCCGACTGCAACCGGTTTTGCCATGCGATGTCAGCGACTTTGATGCTGCCGTTGGCGTGGGACCAACCCGTGGGATAGAATGACACGGTACGAGCACGAGAGCCTGCGGGAGGGGAGCGCGATGTCCGAAACCGGTCTTTTGCCGGCGTATCTGATCGTCGGTACCGACGGAGTCAAACGCGACCACGCCGTCTCGCGTATGAAGGCTCGTCTGGAAAAGACGGGCATGGTCGAGTTCAACCTCGACGAGCGCGATATGACCAAAGACCCCGATATCGAGTCGATTATCGGGTCGCTTAACACCTTTCCCATGGGCAGCGAGTTTCGCCTGGTAATCCTTGACGGCTGCTCAAAACTCGTCAAAGCGATCTCCGAGCCGCTTGTCGAGTATCTGGCGAGTCCCAGCCCCACGACGGTTTGCCTCATCATCGCCGATTCGCTTGCCAAGAACACGCGTCTGTACAAGGCAATCGCCAAGATTGACAAGAAGGCCGTGATCGACTGTTCGGGCACCAAGCGCTGGGAGCTCCCGCGCCGCGTGCAGCAGATGGCGACGCAGCACGGAAAGTCCATCTCGACGGCGGCCGCCGAGGAGCTCGTTTCGCGCTCGGGTGAGAACACTCGCATGCTCGATAACGACTTGGCCAAGCTTGCCCAGATGGTCGAGGCGCCGCAAATTGAGCTTGCCGATGTGGAACGCTGGATCGTGCGCACGGCCGAAGTCCAGCCCTGGGATTTTCTCAACGCGGTCTCGGCTCGTGATATGCGCCGCTCGCTTGAGCTCTTTGGGCTGTTACCCACCAAGAGCTATGTGTGGACCTACACGCTGCTGTGCGGACGCATTCGCGAGCTTATCGTCGCCAAGGCACTCGATGCGCGTGGACAGGGCCGCGAGCTTGCCGCGACGCTCAAGCTCCAGTCTTGGCAGGTCAAGAATCACCTGACCTGGGCGCGTCGTTTTTCGATGACCGAGCTCGTTGCCGCGCTCGAGGGCGCGGTCGATGTGGAGCTCGCATTGAAGGGTTCGGCTGATTCCCAGACCGCGCTTTTGCTCTGGATTACGAACATCTTGAGAAAATCGTGATGATACCTGCCTATTTGACAAATTCGTTCTATCCCTTTGAGGGGGAGCGTGCTATAGTAGGCGCTTGCATGACCTCACCGTGTCTCAGAGGTGTCATACATTTTTTGCAAGGAACTCGAAAGGAACTCCAGAAGTGGCAAACATCAAGTCTCAGAAGAAGCGTATCCGCACCAATGAGGCAGCTCGCATGCGTAACAAGGCTGTCAAGTCCGAGCTCAAGACGCTGACCAAGCACGTCCAGTCCGCCGTCGCCGAGGGCGACGCCGAGAAGGCCCAGGCTGCCCTCAAGACCGTCACCAAGCGTCTCGACATGGCTGCCGCCAAGCATGTTATCCACAAGAACCAGGCTTCCAACCGCAAGTCCGGTCTTGCCAAGCTCGTGAACAGCATCAACGCCTAAGTTGTAAATTTCACACCACACAGATTACGCGCATAAATGGAGCCTGTTTTATGGAACAGGCTCCATTTTTTGTACCGCTCGGGTAAGATAGTCCGCATGGATACTTCAATTGACATTTCCCACATCCGCAACTTCTCGATCGTTGCGCACATCGACCATGGCAAGTCCACGATTAGTGACCGCATCCTCGAGCTCACCCATACCGTCGACGAGCGCGACATGGAGTCGCAGCTGCTCGATACCATGGATATTGAGCGCGAGCGCGGCATCACGATCAAGTCCAATGCCGTTCGTGTCTCCTATGACGCCGACGATGGCGAGACGTATCAGTTCAACCTGATCGATACGCCGGGCCACGTGGACTTTACCTATGAGGTCTCGCGTTCGCTTGCCGCCTGCGAGGGTGCGGTGCTTGTTGTCGACGCCACGCAGGGCGTCGAGGCGCAGACCGTCTCCAACGCGACGCTCGCCATGAACGCCAACTTGGATATCGTGCCCGCCATCAATAAGATCGACCTGCCGTCGGCACACCCCGACGAGGTCAAGACCGAGATCGAGGACGACCTGGCGATCCCTGCCGACGATGCCGTATGCGTATCGGGCAAGACCGGCGAGGGCATCCACGATCTGCTGGAGTCCATCGTCTTTTTGATCTCTCCGCCCAAGGGCGATGCAAACGCGCCGCTCAAGGCGCTCATCCTGGACTCGTATTTTGATGAGTACCGCGGCGTCGTTGCCACGGTCCGCGTGTTTGACGGCTCCATCAAAAAGGGCGATACCCTCCTTATGATGCAGGCAAAGGGTGACTTTTTGGTCGATGGCGTGGGCGTCAAGCGTCCCGCCGAGACACCAGTTGACGCGCTGACGGTCGGTGAGGTGGGCTACGTGGTCACGGGCCTGAAGGACCCCGAGGCCGTGCGCGTGGGCGATACCCTTACGTGGGCGTCGAATCCCTGCCCCGAGCCGCTTCCCGGCTACCGTGAGGCCAAGCCCATGGTCTACACGGGCCTGTTCCCGATCGACAACAAGGATTACGAGAACCTGCGCGACGCTCTCGATAAGCTGCATGTCAACGACCCGTCGTTGGTGTGGGAGCCCGAGACTTCGGTGGCGCTCGGCTTTGGTTTCCGCGTTGGCTTCTTGGGCCTGCTGCATATGGAGGTCGTCAAGGAGCGCCTGGAGCGCGAGTTCAACCTGGACCTGATTGCCACGAGCCCTTCGGTGGACTATCACGTCTACAAGACCGACGGCGAGATGATTGATGTTCGCAGCCCGCAGGATCTGCCCGAGGCTACGCGCATCGAGCGCATCGAGGAGCCCTACCTCAAGGCCAAGATTATCTGTCCGCCCGAGTATACGGGTGCCGTCATGCAGCTCGCTATCGAGCATCGCGGCATTACAACCGACATGATCCATCTCACGAGCAAATCGGTCGAGATGCGTTTCGACATGCCGCTTGCCGAGCTCATTCTGGACTTTTTTGACCAGCTCAAGAGCCGCACCAAGGGTTACGCCTCGCTCGACTACGAGTTCAACGAATATCGCCCCTCCGAGCTCGTCAAGCTCGACATCCTGCTTTCGGGCGACGAGGTGGACGCGCTGTCGTTTATCGTGCACAAGGATAAGGCTTATGGCCTGGCCCGCGGTCTGTGCGACAAGCTCAAGGAAATCATTCCGCGCCAGCTGTTCGAGGTGCCTATCCAGGGCGCCATCGGCAACAAGATCATTGCCCGCTCTACCGTCAAAGCGCGCCGCAAGGACGTGCTGGCCAAGTGTTATGGCGGCGATATCTCGCGAAAGCGCAAGCTGCTCGAGAAGCAGAAAGAGGGCAAAAAGCGCATGAAGGCCATCGGCTCGGTCGAGGTTCCGCAGGAGGCCTTTATGGCGATTCTCAAGGTGGACGAGTAGGTCCATGGCACTTTCTGAATACAGCAAGCGGTTGCTTGGCGCCTATGCCGAGCAGCCGTTCCTTATGGCTCCCATGGCGGGCGTGACCGATCCCGCCTATCGCATCATGTGCCGCCGTCGCGGTGCCCATCTTGCCTATAGCGAGATGGTGAGCGTGGCGGGCCTTGCCTATGCCAGCAATAAGACGTGGCGCCTGGTACTGCCGGCCGATGAGGAGCAGCAGATCTGCGTGCAGCTCTTTGGCTCCAAGCCCGATCAGTTTGCGAGCGCTGTTGCTGCCGTCGAGGAACGTGTGGGCGATCGCCTGTCGCTGATCGATATCAACATGGCCTGCCCGGCTCGCAAGGTCGTCACCAAGGGCGAGGGCTCGGCGCTTATGCGCACTCCCGATCTGGCCGAGCAGATCGTCGAGGCGGCGGTGGGCGCGGCGCATGTGCCCGTGACCGTAAAAATCCGTAAGGGCTTTTACGCCGAAGACCGCAACGCCGCGACGTTTGCCCAGATGCTTGAGGGAGCAGGGGCCGCCGCGGTGGCGGTACATGGTCGCTGCGCCACGCAGCTCTATACGGGCCAGGCCGATTGGTCGGTCGTCGATGAGGTGGCCGACGCCGTCGAGATTCCCGTTATCGGTTCGGGCGATGTGTTCTCGGCAGAGGACGCTGCTGAGCATCTGCAAAGCTCGGGTGCCAGCGCGGTGTTTATCGCGCGCGGCATCTACGGCAATCCGTGGGTGTTCGGCGATGCCCGAGCCCTTGCACTCGATGGCACGCCGGTTCCTTCTCGCTCCTCGGTTGAGCGCCTGGATGCCCTGCGCGAGCACCTGACGCTCACGCACGAGCTGTTGCCGCTCATGTCGCGTGCCCGCACGTACGCAAGCTGGTATCTAAAGGGCATGCCCCATGCTGCCGCCTGGCGCGCTCAGGTGGTGCGTTGCTCCACATACGAGGAGTTCATGGCACTGGTCGATGATATCGAGCACGATGTGGTGGCCTGTGAGGCCGCACTTGCCGCCGGCGAGTCGGTGCCCGCTCATCCGTTGGAGGCCTAACGGTGGCCGTTACCGCGCTGTACGTGCATGTGCCGTTTTGCGCCCAAAAATGCCGGTACTGTGACTTTGACTCACGCAGTTTTGCTCCGTGCAACATGAGCGTTGCGCTCGATACCTATTTTGAGCAGTTGTATGCGCGCCTCGATGCTTTTGGCGACGCAGGCGCGCTTGCACAGATCCGCACCGTCTATGTTGGCGGCGGCACGCCGTCGCTGGCGGGGGAGCGTTTGGTAGAATTTGCCCGGCGTATCTCTGCGTGGTGCAAGCCTGTTGAGTTTACCTGCGAGGCCAATCCCGAATCGCTGACCGCAGAGCTTGCCACTGCGCTTGCCGGGGTGGGTGTCACGCGCGTCTCTCTGGGCGTGCAAACGCTCGATAACGCCGAACTTACCGCCATCGGCCGCATTCACGATGCCGATCGGGCGCTCGCTGCCATCACGACGGTCAAGGACGCTGGGCTTGTCGTGTCGTGCGACCTGATGTGCGGCCTTCCCGGGCAGACCGCCGTAAGCTGGCAGAGCACGCTCGATGGCGTGCTGGCGGCGGCGCCGCATCATGTGTCGGTGTACCCGCTCACGCTCGAGGAGGGCACGCCGCTCTATCGCATGGCGTGTCGCGACGAGTCGCTCGAGCCCGACGAGGATTTTCAGGCTGCATGCATGGACGCGGCGCGTGAGCGCCTGGGTGTGGCCGGCTATCACCCGTATGAGGTGGCAAGCTACGCGCTCGACGGCCATGAGTGCGCCCACAACATTGCCTATTGGACCGGACAGGGCTATCTGGGTTTGGGCCGCTCTGCCGCCGGTATGCTCGACGCCGAGGATTTCGATCGCTTGGCCGGGCTGTTTCCCGACGTGCTTGCTCGCGGCGATGCGTATCGCGTGCGCTTGGTGCAACGCGACGATGCCGCGACGACGTTTGATGCCGAGTATCTGTCGCAGCGCGAGGCGGCGGCCGAGGATTTGATGCTTGCCTGTCGCATGACGCGTGGCATTGGGCCCGATCTGTTGGTTCGCTCGGCAAGCGTGATCGCTGCAGATGAGTTGGCGGCGGCCTGCGATCGTGCGGTCGAGTTGGGCCTTGCCACCTGGGTGCCCGATCATATTGAAGGACATGCGGGGCGCGTCACCTCGAAAGACGTTATCGCAGGTCGCGTCCGTGCTCGTATAGCGCCCACTCACTTGGGCTGGCTCGATGGAAATGTGCTGTTCGAGCTGTTTTGGGGTCTAGCCTAGGCCGCTCGGGTAGAATTACCGCAATATATACGCTGCTGTGAGCAGGAGGTTGCCGCGCATGGCGACGATGAACGAAAAAGATTACTACGAGATTTTGGGTGTCTCCAAGGACGCCACCTCGCGTGATATACAGAAAGCCTTCCAGCAAAAGGCCCGCAAGCTCCATCCGGACGTCAACAAAGAACCGGATGCCGAGGAAAAGTTCAAAGAGGTTTCCGAGGCCTATGCTGTGCTTTCGGACGAGCAGAAGCGTGCGCGCTACGACGCCATGCGCTCGGGCAACCCCTTTGCCGGCGCTCCCACGGCTTCGCCCTATGGCGGCGGTTACGCCGGCAGCGCGGGCTACGGCAATCCCTTTGAGGGCGGCTTTCCCTTTGGTGGCGCCTGGGGTCAGCCGCGTCGCGGGCAGGCTGCCTATAATCCCGAGAATGGCGCCAACGTGGTCGTCGATATTAAGCTCGACGCCAAGGAGGCCAAGGGCGGTGCCCGCAAGACCGTCCGCTATACGCGCTTCGATACCTGTGGTCACTGCGGCGGTTCGGGCTCTGTTTCGTCCGAGCATGCACATACCTGTCCGAGCTGCGGCGGTCGCGGCCACATCGATGTCGACCTGTCCTTTCTGTTTGGTGCCGGCACGTTCCAGTCTGTCTGCCCTGAGTGCGGTGGCTCCGGTAAGGTCGTCGCCGACCCCTGTCCCGATTGCGGCGGCAGCGGGCGAACCCGTGTGACCTCCGAGCAGACGATTGAGTTTCCCGCCGGCACGCACGATGGCGACGAGGTCCGTATTGGCGGCATGGGTCACGCCGGCACCAACGGCGCCTCTGGCGGTGATCTGGTCGGTCGGGCCCATGTTGAGGCCGAGCGCCTGGAAGGCAAGGCCCGTACCGGTTTTTACCTGATGGGCATCGTGGCGCCGTTTTTGGTGCTATCGGCCATCTCGGGCGTGTTCTCGGCCTTTGCCGTGATGTGCTTTATTCCGTTTGCCATGGGCCTGTTCATGGTGCTCTCGGACGGCGTGCTGCACCGCAGCCTGCTGTGGTGGAAGCGCGGCGCGATGCAGTTTGCCAACGGTTTTGCCAACGGATTTATGTTTGCGCTCGTGTCGGTTTGGTTTGCGAGCTGCTCGCAACGTGCCATGCTTTCGCCCTACGCAATGCAATAACATCAAACCCTCTGTTTGCGGCCGGCCCAGCTTGGGTATAGGACGCACTGTGACAATAATGAAAGTCGGAAGGATTCGGTCGTGTCGGAAAATAGGGATTACTACGAGGTGCTTGGCGTCGACAAGGATGCCGACGCGCGGACGATTAAGCGCGCGTTTCTAAAGAAGGCCCGTACCGTACACCCGGACGTTTCGGACGACCCCGAGGCCGAGGCTAAGTTCAAAGAGCTCAACGAGGCATATTCCGTTCTTTCCGATGAGCAGAAGCGTGCTAACTACGACCGTTACGGCACTGCCGACGGCCCCGGTGGCTCCGGCTACGTCGATATCAACGATATCTTTGGTGGCATGGGCATGGACGACTTGTTCTCGTCGTTCTTTGGCGGCGGTGCCGGCGGTGGCGCCCGCAGCCGTCGTGAGCGTCGTCGCGGACGTGACATGGCCATCTCGCTTTCGGTGACGCTCGAGGAGGCGGCGCTCGGCTGCAAAAGACGATCAGCTATGACCGCCTTGCTCCTTGCGAGGATTGCAACGGCTCCGGTAGAGCCGAGGGTGCACAGGAAAAGCAGTGCAGCCGCTGTCACGGCACGGGCTATGTCACGACGGTCCAGCGCTCGTTCCTGGGCCAGGTTCAGTCCTCTTCGCCTTGCCCTGACTGCCACGGCGAGGGCACGGTTATCGACCATCCCTGCGAGACCTGCGACGGTCAGGGCCGCACGCCTTCGCATGAAAAGATCGACATCGATATCCCCGCCGGCGTTTCGACCGGTCGCCAGCTGCGCGTGAGCGGCTTTGGCGAGGCAGGCCTTCGCGGTGAGCCCTCGGGCGACCTGATCGTCAACGTTCGTGTTGCCGACCACGAGCGTTTTAAGCGCAACGGTGACGACCTGTACCTCCTGAGCGATATCTCGATTGCGCAGGCTGCGCTTGGCTGCGAGATCGAGGTCGAGGGCATTATGCCCGACGAGGTCGTCAAGGTGACGGTTCCCGCCGGCGCCCAGTACGGTGACACCGTGAGCGTCAATAATTACGGCATGCCGCGCATTGGCGGTGGCGGTTCGCGTGGCCGCTTGATCGTGCAACTGCGCGTGGTCGTTCCCACCAATCTTTCCAATAAGCAACGCGAGCTGCTCCGCGCTTTTGCCGATGAGATGGGCGATGACGTCGCTTCCGGTAAGAAGTCGGTGACCGACCGTATCAAGAGTGCCCTCGACGATATCCTCGATTAAGGAGCCCGCGTGCTCGCACCTCATATCTCTGTCGTCAACCTCGGCTGCCGCGTCAACCGGGTTGAGTCCGACCGTATCACTGCCGATCTTATGCGCCTGGGGTTTGCGATGGTGGAGCCTCAGGATGCTGAGCTGATTGTCATTAACACCTGTGCCGTTACGGGCGAGGCCGAGGCCAAGACCCGTAAGGCCGTTCACCATGCGCTGGGCTATCCAAACGAGCCCTATGTGGTCGTGACCGGATGCGTGGTCAATCTGCACCCCGAGGAGCTGCTGGAGCTTTCGGACCGCGTGATCGCCGAGCCGTCCAAGATTGATGTTGCCGAACGCGTCTGCGAGGTGTTGGGCGTTGAGTCCGATAATGTTCCCGCCTGCAGCGACGGCGAGGTGGTCGATGCACTCGGTCGCTCGCGTCTGGGCGTGAAGATCCAGGACGGCTGCAACCATCGTTGCACCTATTGTATTGTGTGGAAGGCCCGCGGCCCCGAGCGCTCTGTGCCGGTCGAGTCCGTGCTCGAGCAGGTTCGCGAGGCCCAGGAGGCCGGCGTGCCCGAGGTGGTGCTGACAGGTGTGAACCTGGGCGCCTACGATGGCAAGAGCGCGACTGATGAACACGTCGAGATCGATGAGCTGCTCGAGGCGATTATGGAGCGCACGTCTATTCCGCATGTGCGCATTTCCTCGGTCGAGCCCATGGATATCTCCGAGTCCCTGCTTAAGGTCATGGCGCGCTATCCGCAGCGCATCGCCCCGTTTTTACACCTGCCCGTGCAGTCCGGCTGCACACGGACGCTGCATCGCATGGGCCGTCCCTATAGCGCCGAGGCCTTCGAGGAGACGGTGCGCATGATTCGCACCAACTTGCCTCAGGCGTCCCTTTCGTGCGATGTCATCGTCGGTTTTCCCGGCGAGACGGACGAGGAGTTTGAGGAGTCGCTGGCGCTGTGCCGCCGCGTGGGCTTTTCGCGTATGCACGTGTTCCGTTACAGCAAACGTCCTGGTACTCTTGCTGCCGATATGTCCGACCAGGTGCCGCCCGAGGTCATGGCCGAGCGTAGCCGTCGTATGCGAGCCGCTGCGCAGGAGCTCGCCATTGCCGACGCTCGCCGTCGCGTGGGCACCGTTGAGCGTGCCGTGCTCGAGTATGGCGACAACCTGACGCTTGGTTCGTTCCATCATGCCCGTCTAGACGATACCCGTGGACTCACAGCCCCGTGCCTGCTCGATGTTGCTATCATCGGAGTCGATGATTCCGGCTTGGTCCATGCACGCAGGGAGGTTCATGGAAGCCTCGAAGATTAGACTTACCGTTCCCGAGGGTATTGACCCCTCGCGCGTTTTGGGTGCCGGCGACGGCGTCCTTCGTGCGCTGGAGAGCTCAGTTCGCGCCCACGTGGTCGCCCGTGGCGACAGCATCGCCGTGAGCGGTGACCCTGACGAGGTCGAGCTCGTGGCGCGCTTTTTCGAGCATGCTTTTCGCGAGGCGGCTGCCGGACGCACGCTGTCTGCCGACGATGTCTCTCGCTGCCTTGCCGTCTTGCGCGACGGTGAGCACGAGGCTACGTCGCTTCGCGACGACGTGCTGCTTTCGTATCGCGGCCGTGCCATTCGCCCCAAGACGCTCGGCCAAAAGCGCTACGTGGATGCAATCCGCTCGCATACCATCACGTTTGGCCTGGGCCCCGCCGGTACCGGTAAGACCTATCTGGCCATGGCACTCGCCGTTGCCGCGCTCAAGCGTCACGAGGTGGGCCGTCTGATCTTGACGCGTCCGGTTGTCGAGGCGGGGGAGAACCTGGGCTTTTTGCCCGGAACCCTCGAGGAAAAGATCGACCCCTACATGCGTCCGCTCTACGACGCCCTTTTTGACATGATGGATCGCGAACGCACCGATGAGCTCATGGAGCGCGGCGTGATCGAGATTGCCCCGCTTGCCTACATGCGCGGCCGCACGCTGAGTGATGCCTTTGTGGTGCTCGACGAGGCTCAAAATACCACGCCCGAGCAGATGAAGATGTTCCTGACACGCCTGGGCTTTAACTCCAAGTTTGTGATTACCGGCGACCTGAGTCAGCGCGACCTGGTGGGTCGTCGTGGCGGTCTTGCCGACGTTGAGCAGATTTTGGGCCGTGTCGACGATGTCGCATTTTCGCACCTCGAGCGTGCCGACGTGGTGCGTCATGCCTTGGTGGGGCGTATCGTCGAGGCATATGATGCTTATGATGATGGACGCGAGCAGCGCGTGCACGACCGAAAGGAGTCCCGTTGAGTGTATTGATCAGCAACGATGCCGAGCTCGATACGCTGCTCGACGCGCAGGAGGTAGAGCACATCTGCGAGGTTGTGCTTGCCGCCGAGGGCGTTGAACGTGGAGTCGAGATTTCCCTTTCGTATGTCGACGAGGACGAGATGCACGAGCTCAACCACGAGTGGCGCGGTATCGACCGCACCACCGATGTGCTTTCGTTTGAGTGCGATTCGGCCTTCGACGATGACATTCCCGCCGATGAGACGCTCGAGCTCGGCGATATTATCTTGGCCCCGCAGGTTATTGCCCGTCAGGCCCCCGGTTTTGGCAATAGCCCCGCTGACGAGTGCCGTCTGATGCTCGTACACGGAATGCTGCACCTGCTGGGCTATGACCACATCGAGGACGACGAGGCCGAGGTCATGGAGGCCCGCGAGGACGCCATCCTGCGCGATCTGGCGCTCGAGCGCGGCGAGGACCCTAAGCTAGTCCACGTCGGCCCCATCACCAACCACGCCCACGACTAGGAGCCGTCTATGATTCCCGGATCGAACAAGGACCATCCGTCCTTCTTAAAGTCGTTTTCCTACGCCATGGAGGGCTTCGTCACCGCCGTCAAGACCGAGCGCAACATTAAGGTCATGCTCGTGGCGGGCGTGTGTACCGTCATCGCCGGCTGTATCGTGGGGCTCGACATTGCCGAGTGGGCCACGATTATCATCTGTTGTGGCCTGGTGATTCACGGCGAGCTGTGCAACACCGCTATGGAGGCTATCGTCGACCTAGCGACCCAGGAGCTCCATCCGCTGGCCAAGCGTGCGAAGGACATCGCCGCCGCCTCTGTATACGTTCTTTCCATCACCGCCGCGATTGTGGGCGTGCTGGTATTTGCCCGCGCGCTCGGCTTTATTTAGAAAGGGATTCCCATGTCCGACAATATGCAGCCTACCGATGAAGTTTTGGATGACGAGGTCCTGGATGCGGTGGATACCGAGGAGCTCGAGGATGTCGAGGAGTTCGACCCGTTTGAGGGCATGAGCGACGAGGAGCTCGACGCCCTGTGCGACGAGGGCGACAGCCTCGCGGGCTTTGGTGACGTGGAGCCCGGTTTCCGCAGCGGTTTTGTGGCCCTGGTCGGTCGTCCCAACGCCGGCAAGTCCACGCTGCTTAATGCCTGCTATGGCAAAAAGGTCGCCATCACCTCGCCGGTGCCCCAGACGACTCGCCGCCGCATGCGCGCCGTCGTCAACCGTCCCGGCTACCAGCTGGTCTTTGTCGATACTCCGGGTATCCACAAACCCAAGGACGGCCTGGGGTCCGAGCTCAACAAGAGCGCGCTGTTCGAGCTGAACGATGTCGATGTCGTCGCGTTTTTGATTGATGCCACCAAGCCGATCGGCAGGGGAGACGCCTGGGTTGCCGAGCGCGTCAGATGCTCCCGTTCCAAGAAGGTCCTGGTGCTCACCAAGGCCGATGAGGCCGATCCCGCCCAGGTTATGGAACAGCTCAAGGCCGCCCACGAGCTCATGGAATATGACGACGAGATCGTGACGTCGTCGGTCAAGAACTTCAACGTCGATGCCTTTATCGAGACCGTTGCGCACTTTTTGCCCGAGGGTCCGCGTTGGTTCCCCGAGGATATGGGTACCGACGCTTCCGATGAGACGCTCGTTGCCGAGTTTGTGCGCGAGAAGGTCTTGCGCCGCACCCGTGATGAGATCCCGCACTCCGTTGGCGTGATCTGCGATGCGCTCGAGCAGACCAAGAAGGTGCTGCGCGTGCACGCCACCATTTACGTCGAGCGCGAGGGCCAAAAGGGCATCATCATCGGCAAGGGCGGCGAGATGATCAAGCATATCGGTATCGACGCCCGTCGCGATCTTGAGCGCATCTTTGGCACGCAGGTCTTTTTGGAGCTGGACGTGAAGGTCAAGTCCGGCTGGCGCGACGACGAGGCCCAGATTCGCCGCTTTGGCTATAACGCCGAGGACTAAGGACGCGCGGCGTTCATGGCAGGCTCTCGCACATATCGCACAAAGGTGCTCGTCCTCGACAAGACCAAGCTCAAGGAAACCGACCTGATTTTGACGATGCTCGACGAACGGGGGCGGCAGGTGCGTGCCGTGGCCAAGGGAGCACGTAAGCCTGGCGGTCGCCTTGCGGCCCGCTGCGAGCTCTTCTGCACCGTTGATATGCTGTTGGCGCATGGTCGCTCGCTCGACGTGGTCTCGCAGGCGGAGCTTTTGGAGGCGCCGCTCGGCGCTGCTCCTGACTACGAGACGACCTGTGCCGCCAGCGCGATTGCCGAGGTTGCGCGCGTGTGCTCGTTCGAGGATGCCGAGGATCCATTTACCTTTGCCATTACGCAGCGGGCGCTCACGCTTGTTGGCAGCGGGCTCGACTCGGCACATATGGACCTGCTCGTGGCAGCGTTTGTCTTTAAGCTGCTGTCGCACGTTGGCTACCGGCCCGATTTCTCGGCTTGCGTCTCGTGCGGCGATCCCATGCTCTCGCATTTCTCGGCCCAAGCCGGCGGGCTTTTGTGCGGGTCGTGCGCCTCGAGCGTGCCTGGCGCCGAGTTGGTATCGGTCGGCGAGGTCGCATGGCTGCGCGCCCTGATGTCCATGACGTTCGATGCTCTTTTGGCCGAGCGAATTGACCCGCATACGGCGGCGTTCTTGCTCGGGCTTTCGCATGTGTGGGCGGCGACGCATACCGACCAGCGCCTCCGTGCGATGGAATTCATGTTGGGTCGGTGATGATGCGCAGGCGCGCGTCGCTTGTGGTAACATACCGACCTGTTGGTACCTCGACCTTGGATGTTCGCTCCACCGGCGACTTCCCAGTCCGAGGCGAATAGAGTCGTCCCCGGGCGACGCGAAACGAAAGGTGAAACAATGACTGTTTCCAAAGAGCGCAAGGCGGAGCTGACCGCCCAGTTCGGTAACTCCCCGGTCGATACCGGTAACCCCAAGGTTCAGGTCGCCATCCTGTCCGAGCGCATCAAGGAGCTGACCGAGCACATGAAGTCCCACCAGAAGGACTTCCACACCCGTCGTGGCCTGCTCATGCTCGTCGGCCGTCGTCGTCGTCTTCTCTCCTACATCAAGAAGAACGACATCGTCGAGTACCGTGAGCTCATCAAGGCTCTGGGCATCCGCGACAACATCCAGTAAGGATTTGTACATGCTAAGAGCGTCCTGCGCAGCGGGGCGCTCTTTTTGTGTAAGGGCGTGAACAATCACGCTCTACAGCGTGGCGGGGGCAGGGGGCCCGCGTCACATGAGAAGCCCGCAGGCAAGGGGCCTGTGGGGTAAAGGAGAACAATGACACTCGTATCCAAGACCTTTGAGCTGTACGGCAAGACCTACACCTTCGAGTCCGGCGAGCTTGCCAAGCAGGCCACCGGCGCTTGTCTGGTCAAGCAGGGCGACACCACGATGCTCGACACCGTAGTCGTCTCCAAGGAGCGCAAGAATTACGACTTCTTCCCGCTGACCGTCGACTTCAACGAGAAGATGTACGCTGCCGGCCGTATCCCGGGTGGCTACCTCAAGCGCGAGGGCCGTCCCAGCGAGAAGGCCACGCTCACGGCTCGTATGATCGACCGCCCGATCCGCCCGAGCTTCCCGGACGGCTTCCGCAACGAGGTGCACATCGTCGCCACCTCGCTCGTCGCCGACCAGGTCAACCCCTTCGACGTCATCAACGTCATGGGTGCCTCTTTGGCTATGACGCTCGGCGGCGTGCCCTTCGAGGGTCCGCTTGCCTGCGTGCGCATCGGCCGCAACGTGGAGACCGGCGAGTTTATCGTCAACCCCACCTATGAGGAGCGCGAGAACTCCGACCTGGACCTGGAGCTGGGCGGCTCTGCCGACTTTATCTCGATGGTCGAGGCCGGCGCCGAGGAGATCTCCGAGGACGACATGCTCGCCGCTATGAAGTTTGGCCAGGAGGCCCTCGCTGCCTTCTGCCAGGCCCAAGACGAGTTCGTCGCCGAGTGGGAGCAGGTCAACGGCCCCATCGTTAAGAAGGAGTACCCGCTCGACCAGCCCGTCGAGGAGGTCCAGGAGCGTATCTTTGCCCACTACGACGAGATGGCCGCTGCCCTGCGCGATGCCGACAAGCTCTCCCGCATCGGTAAGGTCGAGGCTCTGAAGGAGTCCATCCGCGCCGAGTTCACCGACGAGGAGCAGGCCGCCTGGGAGCGCGAAATCCCCGTGGCGCTCAAGAAGCTCGAGAAGAAGGCCATGCGCACCATGGTCGTCGAGACCGGCGAGCGCGTCGACGGTCGTGCCGCCGACGAGATTCGTCCCATCATGGTGAAGGACAACTACCTGCCGCTCGTTCACGGCTCCGGCCTGTTCCAGCGTGGTCAGACCCAGGTGCTCTCCGTCCTGTCGCTCGGTATGCTCAACGAGGGCCAGCGTCTGGACACCATCGAGCCCACCGAGGGCAAGCGCTACATGCACCACTACAACTTCCCGCCGTTCTGCACCGGTGAGACCGGCCGCATGGGCAGCCCCAAGCGCCGCGAGATCGGTCACGGCAACCTGGCCGAGCGCGCTCTGCTCCCGGTGCTTCCCGACGAGAACGAGTTCCCCTACGCCATCCGCGTCGTCTCCGAGGTCATGGAGTCCAATGGTTCCTCTTCGATGGCTTCGACCTGCGGCTCCACGCTCGCCCTTATGGACGGTGGCGTGCCCATTAAGCGCCCGGTCTCCGGTATCGCCATGGGCCTGATCCAGGAGGAGGGCAAGACCGTGGTCCTGTCCGACATCCAGGGTCTCGAGGACTTCCTGGGCGACATGGACTTTAAGGTCACTGGTACCACCGAGGGCATCACCGCCCTACAGATGGACAACAAGGCCACCGGCCTCACCTTCGACATCCTGGCCCGCGCCCTGCAGCAGGCCAAGGAAGGTCGCGCCTTCATCCTGCAGAAGATGCTCGATGTGATCCCCGAGCCGCGTCATACCACGCGCAGCACCGCTCCGCGCATCGTCTCCATCCAGGTTCCGACTGATAAGATTCGCGACGTCATCGGTTCCGGCGGTAAGGTCATTCGCGGCATCCAGGACGAGACCGGCGCTTCGGTTGACATCCAGGAGGACGGCACCGTCTTTGTCGGCGGCACCGGCGAGTCCGTCGACCAGGCCGTCGAGCGTATCAAGCTCATCATCAAGGTTCCCGAGCCGGGCGAGGGTACACCGGTCGCGTGGTCTCCATCCAGCCCTTCGGCGCCTTCGTGAACCTCCTGCCCGGCAAGGACGGCCTGCTGCACATCTCCCGCGTTGCCAAGGGTCGCGTGGAGAAGGTTGAGGACGTCCTCAACGTGGGCGACGAGGTCAAGGTCGTCGTCATCGAGGTCGACGATCGCGGCAAGATCTCGCTCGATCGTCTCGACAAGCCCGAGGCCCCGGCTCGCGCCGAGGGTGCCTCCGAGGGCGACGGCGAGCACTTCCAGCGTCGTGAGCGTCCGCGTCGCGAGCGCTCCGAGCGCAGCGACCGCCCGCGCCGTCCTGGCGACAACGGAGGCCGCAAGC
Source organism: Collinsella sp. (assembly GCA_046976245.1). GTDB lineage: Bacteria > Actinomycetota > Coriobacteriia > Coriobacteriales > Coriobacteriaceae > Collinsella. The sequence continues at coordinate 51,444 of JBKWEB010000012.1, forward strand.
CCCGCCGTCACCACGACGCCGAGTAACAGCTAAACATAAGCAGCTCAACAAGGGCGACTCCGTACAGGGGTCGCCCTTTTGCTATTCCCGGCGGGGTCCGCGGATAAAGTTTCCTGCTCTACAGTTCTGCTCACGACGGAGGCCACATTAAGTGGCCTCCTGTTCGTGCGGAACTCGCGATAAACTTTATCCGCGGCCCCCGCCGGGAATAGCAAAAGGGCTGGTAGGTGTGGGTTGCGATTTTGTCAGACAGTCTATTCAGTTATCTGAATTCAGATCTTTAGATAATCGCATGTGCGCCATTGCCCCAGATAAAACTGACCAAAATAAACTTGTCCCTTTTTGTCAGGTCTGGTCTCAGCGGGCCCGGCACGGGCTAAGTTTATCGCGAGTTCCGCACGCAAAGGAAAGCACTTAATGTGCTTTCCGTCTTGCGCAGGACTGTAGAGCAGGAAACTTAGCCCGTGCCGGGGCCGCTGAGCCCTGACCGGCGGGATACACAGGTTCAGATGGGGCTTTGATGCATGGGTGGTCTGTTGTTGTGCAAATGGGTATCATACTGTGGTTATTGCATCGACTCTGTGATGCATGTTTGTACGTTCCCGGCGGTCGGTTTGCCAGAAGCGCCCCGTCGGTTGTTTCAGACCCGTTTCGAAGAAAGGAAACAACACTAACCTATGGCAGCTAAAAAATCATCTCCCTTGAAGATCATCCCGCTCGGCGGCCTTGACGGCATCGGCAAGAACATGACGGTCTTCGAATGCGGCGACGACATGGTGCTCGTTGACGCTGGCCTCATGTTCCCCGACGATTCCCAGCCCGGTATTGACCTGGTGCTTCCCGACTACACCTATGTTCTGGAGAACGAGGAGAAGCTCCGCGGTATCGTCGTCACCCACGGCCACGAGGACCACACCGGTTCGCTTCCGTACCTGCTGCAGGACCTCAACAACAAGGTGCCCATCTTCTCGAGCAAGCTGACGCTTGGCTTTATCGAGGGCAAGCTCTCTGAGTTCCGAATCCGCGCGCCCAAGTTCCGCGAGGTCAAGGGCGGAAGCCATGTCAATCTCGGTGGCATCTCGCTCGACTTCTTCTCGATGACGCACTCCATCCCCGGTGCTCTGGGCGTTTTCATTCGCACCAACCAGGGCACCGTTATGCACACCGGCGACTTTAAGCTCGATCAGACGCCCATCGATGGTGTCACGCCCGACTATGCCGCTATCAGCCGCTTTGCCAAGCAGGGCATCGACCTGCTGCTTTCCGACTCCACCAATGCCACGGTTCCCGGCTTTACCAAGTCCGAGGCCGAGGTCGGTCCCAACTTGCTACACGCCATCAAGAACGCCCCGGGTCGCGTGTTCGTAGCGTCGTTCTCGAGCCACATCCATCGTTTGCAGCAGATCTGCGATGCTGCCCGCAAGTGCGGCCGTAAGGTCGTTGTGACCGGTCGCTCCATGCTCACGAACACCCGCGTGGCGCGCGAGCTGGGCTACCTCAACATCGATGATGCCGATATTATCGATGCCTTTGATATCGATAATTTGCCTGACGACAAGATCGTCGTCATGTGCACTGGTTCGCAGGGCGAGCCGCTGTCGGCCCTGTCCCGCATGGCCAACGGCGAGCACAAGACGCTCTCTATCCACGAGGGCGATACCGTCATCCTCTCGGCAACTCCCGTTCCCGGCAACGAGAAGGCCGTCCAGCAGGTCGTCAACAGCCTGGCCAAGCTCGGCTGCGACGTGTGGGATAAGAACCGCGCTCTCGTTCACGTTTCCGGTCACGGTAGCCAGGAGGAGCTCAAGCTCCTGATGGCCATGGCCAAGCCCACGTACTTTATGCCGGTTCACGGTGAAGCCGTGCATCTGCGCGCCCATGCCCAGCTGGCCCGCAAGATGGGTCTCAAGGACGATCATATCTTTATCCTCGACAACGGCGACACGCTCGAGATGCGCGGCGGTATCGTTAAGCGCGGTACGCCCGTCGAGTCCGGCGTCGTCTACGTCGACGGCCTGCGTATCGGTGATACCGACCCCATCGTCCTGCGCGATCGTCAGAAGCTCGCCAACGACGGTATGGTTACCGCTGTTGCCATCGTCTCGCTCAAGCACAAGAAGATCGAGGCCATCGAGTTCTCGGGCCGCGGCGTCTCGTTTGCCATCGACGACCAGTTCTCTGAGGATGCCTCTGCGTCCATCATGAAGACGATCGAGAAGGGCAAGTTTAGCTTTACGAGCAGCGGCTCCGATGCCATTCGCAAGGCCGTGCGCGATTCGCTCTCCAACTTTATCT
>JBKWEB010000013.1:0-49967 GCA_046976245.1 Collinsella sp.
TGGTGATCCCGCCACCCAGTAGATAGCCCAGCTGCGCAGCGGGCACGCGCACAAACGCACTGAGGAAGCGGACGCTGCCGTAACCCATCACAAACACGCCCATAAACGTGCCTTGGGGCAGTAGCGGCTTTTTGCGGCTGAGCACCTGCAGAATGCAAAAGAGCACGATGCCCTCAAGAAATGCCTCGTAGAGCTGGGAGGGGTGACGCGGCATATCGCCCGCGGTGCCACCGAAGACCACGCCCCAGGGCAGATCGGTCGGCTTGCCCCACAGCTCACCGTTGACAAAGTTGGCACAACGGCCCAGGCACAAGGCCAGCGGCGCGCCTATGACGGCAAGGTCTGCCAAAGTCCATGCGTCGAGCTTGTACATGCGGCACACGAGCACGCCGCCGATAACGCCGCCCACCAAACCGCCATGGAAGCTCATGCCGCCCTCGTTGGTGGCAAAGATCTCGAGCGGATGCGCCCAGTAGTAGCCGTCGCCGTAAAAGATGACGTAGAACAGGCGGGCGCCAATGATAAGGCCAAAGACCACGCCGACCACGACACTCGTCAGGTCGTCGACCGTAATGTCAAAACCCCAGCGACGCTGCGTGCGGTACATGACGACCGCCGTGAGCAGGGCGCCGACCACGTAGGCCAGGCCGTACCAGTAGATGGTGATGGGGCCCGCCGAGATCGCGACGGGATCAAGCATATGGTAGAGGTCGTTGAGCATGTCGACCCTCCTACTCCCTACATACAAATGCGGCCGCGGGCCTTGCGCTCGCAGCCGCATATTTGGGCGTAACGTCTATGCGGAGTATGCCGTCCGCAGCTTTCGCATCTTAGAACGGCGCGTACTCGTCGTACAGGTCATCGGTCTCGCCGGAGGCATTGACCTGCTCGACACGCGTAACGCCGGGCACGTGCTCCTTGAGGATACGCTCGATGCCCATGGAAAGCGTCAGGGCGCTCATGGGACAACCGGCACAGGCGCCCTGAAGCTCCAGCTTGACGACGCCCTCGTCATCAACGCCTATATACTCCATGTCGCCGCCGTCGGCCTGTAGGTTGGGGCGAATCTCTTCAAGAACCTTCTTAAGCAGCTCTTCGTTAACAGCCACAGGGGCTCCTTTCTCACAATAACGCGGGCGCGCCCGCGGACAGAGCTATGTTACTACAGCCGTGTACCCGCTCACGAGCCGTCCATGCGCGCAGACGCGACTTTCACGAGTAGTCAATTTGGGACGGGGCTCTTTTGGCTGCCTTTTGTTGCCAGCTGGCGTTGCCACGCGCTACTGCTGAGCCCGCCCCTCGGTGCCGATGTGAACATCGACGATAACCTGGCGGTAGCTGATGCCACAGGAGTCGAGGATGCGGCGGCTGATGCGTCCGTCATCGGTGTCGGCGTACTTGTTGTCCAGGTAGACGACCTCGCCCACGCCCACCTGAGCCAAAATCTTGGCGCAGTCGTGGCACGGGAACAGCGTGACGTAGACCGTGGAACCCTCGAGGTCCTTGAGCGAGCCACGGTAGTTGAGCACGGCGTTGGCCTCGGCATGGACCACGTAGTTGTGCTTGTCCTGCAGCGGGTCGTCGCTCGTACCCCACGGGAAAAAGTCGTCGTTGAGCGCCGAGGGTGTACCGTTGTAGCCCACCGAAAGGATGCGATGGTTGGTGTTGGCGATGCACGCACCCACCTGCGTGTTGGGGTCCTTGCTGCGGCGCTGCGCGGCGATGGCCACGCTCATAAAGAACTCGTCCCAGCTAATGACGTCCAGGCGCTTGCCTGACGAAGTTTGATGAAGATCGTCCGACATGACAGACACCTCCGTAATCGCAATAGTTTGACCCATTGTAGCAGGTGAAAGGTGGAGGCGTTTGTCCCACCGGCGCCCTCACTTTTACACGCGGCGGGGCTTTTGGTTGATGCGGTAGAGCTCGGCCAGTCCCCGCAACGTCAGCGCGTCGTCGACCGTCAGACTGTGACCGACCAGCGACGCGAGTGCCTCGGCATCGTCGCCGGTAATGACGATGGGCACGTTGCCTTCCCCCGCGGCCTTGGTCGCGCGCATCTCGGCGAGCACCATGTCGAGCATGCCGTCGATGCGGGCTACCTCGCCCAAGACCACGCCCGAGCGCATGGCCTCGCGCGTGTTGCGGCCGATCACATGCGTGGGCGCCGAAGGCTCGACCTGCGGCAGACGCGCCGCAGCGGCCGAGAGCGAGCGGGCGCCGAGCGCCAGACCCGGCGCGATGACGCCGCCGACAAAGGTTCCGTGCGTATCGATGACCTCGATATTGGTCGTCGTGCCCAGGTCGATCACGATGCACGGAGAGCCGTAGACGGCACGGGCCGCCACGGCATCGGCGATGCGGTCGGGGCCGATCTCGGCCGGGTCGTCGTAGTGCACGGGCATGCCGGTCTTGAGGCCCGGCCCCACGGTGAGCACGCGACCCGTGCAGGTGCGGGCAAGCGCCGTCTTCCACGGGCGCTCGAGCGCCGGGACCACGCAGCTCAGCACAGCAGCCGCGGGCACAAGCGCACCCGGCATGCCCGCATCGGCCGCCAGTGCGGCCATGACCTGCACGAGCCTCATGCGCGCCTCGTCTGCCGTGATGCTCGACGGCGTGGTGATCTCGCTCGTCGCAAGCGGACATTCCTGCGCCGCGGCCGAATACTCTGCAATCAGGCCAAAGCGATTGAACGTGTTGCCCACGTCGACAGTCAATATATATGCGCACCCATTAAGCATCGTCGGCGCTCCTTTCGTCTGCCCAGCAGTATATCGCCTACCTAAACCAGTCATCCCAAAATGACTAGCTTACGGCTATACTGGTGCGCGGTCGTTTGCGAGCTCACGCGGCGGCCCTTGGTAACCCGACTTCCCGCGCCGTATCCGTAACGGCGCTCCCGGGGGAAGCGGATATACGCAAAGGAGTTTTATATGAGCAATCCCTCGAACCGCGCCTCGATGCGCGGTCAACTCACGTTGCGCGGCGTCGTCATCGGCGTCCTTGGCTGCGTGATTATCACGGCAAGCTCGGCCTACACCGCCCTCAAGATGGGCGCTCTCCCCTGGCCGATCGTCTTCGCTGCCGTCATCTCGCTGTTCTTCCTTAAGCTCATGGGCAACGCCAGCCTCAACGAGGCAAACGTCACCCACACCATCATGTCCGCGGGCGCCATGGTCGCCGGCGGCCTGGCGTTTACCATCCCGGGCGCCTGGATGCTGGGCTATGCCGACCAGATCAGCTGGCTCGACATGTTTATCGTGGCACTCGCCGGCACCATCCTGGGCCTGCTGGCCACCGCGCTCATCCACCGTCACTTTATCGTGGACGCCGCGCTTGAGTTCCCCACCGGCAACGCCGCAGCTCAGACTTTGCGCGCTACCGAGGCCGGCGGCAAGACCGGCAAGCAGCTCTTTGGCTCCATGGCCATCGCCGGCATCTACAGCGTGCTTCGCGACGCCCTGGGCGTGGTACCCAGTATGTTGTGCACGCTCAATATCCCCGGCGTGACCTTTGCCATCTACAACTCGCCCATGCTGCTCTCCGTCGGCTTTTTGGTGGGCTTCGCCCCCGTCGCGTTCTGGTTTGCCGGCGCGCTGCTGGGCAATTTTGGCATCATCGTCGGCGGCACCGCTGCCGGTCTGTTTGACGTTATGACCGCACAGGGCATCGTCAAGTCCCTGGGTATGGGCCTCATGATGGGCTTTGGCGTCGCCGTCGTCCTCAAGGACATCCTGCCGCAGGTCGCCGGTATCGTCCGCGGTCTTGCCGCCGACAGCTCCACCGACACCGACGAGCAGTCGCTCATCTCGGGCTCCCTTAAGCTCGACGCCGGCATCATCGGCCTGGGCGCTGCCGCCATCGCCGTGATCATCGCCATCGTGCTCGATCTTGGTCCCGTTCCGGCCGTCATCGTGACGCTGTTCACCTTTGTCACCACCATCATGAGCGCACAGAGCTGCGGCCAGACGGGCATCGACCCCATGGAGATCTTTGGCCTCATCGTTATGCTCATCGTGGCTGCCTTCGCACAGATCGCTCAGGTCAAGCTGTTCTTTATCGCCGGCATCGTAGCCGTGGCGTGCGGCCTTGCGGGCGACGTCATGAACGACTTTAAGGCCGGCGCCGTGCTGGACACCAACCCGCGCGCGCAGTGGGTCGGGCAGGCCATCGGCGGCATCGTGGGTGCCCTGGTCGCTGCCGCTGTCATGGTCGCGCTCGTCACCGCCTATGGTCCGGACGCCTTCGGCCCCGACAAGAGCTTTGTGGCCGCGCAGGCAAGCGTGGTCGCCACCATGGTCTCGGGCATCCCGAGCGTGCCGTGGTTCGCAGGTGGCTTTATCGCCGGCATCGTCATGTACTGGTTCGGCATTCCGGCCATGATGATCGGCCTGGGCGTGTACCTGCCGTTCTATATGTCGCTCACGGCCTTCCTGGGCTCCTGCGTCAAGCTCGCCTACGACAAGTGGGCCGCGCACCGCGACGCCCAGGCCGGTCTTTCTGACGAGGAGAAGGCCGCCAAGGACGCTGCCTTCCAGGAGCAAGGCCTGGTGGTCGCCAGCGGTCTGCTGGGCGGCGAGTCGATCGTCGGCGTTATCCTGGCGTTTGTCTCCGTGGGCTTAAGCCTGCTGGGCTAAGCTGAGCAGCTGCTCGCCCGAATCCATTTTGCCTACGGCTAACCCGGTAGGCGGCCCATGCGGTCGCCTGCCGGTTTTTTTGATGCCGATACAAATAAAGGCCGGCGCGCTGCCATTAACAGCACGCCGGCCTTATCGTTTGGCTACCGAGACGGTCCTGCTACGAATTGAAGTTCGTTGCAGAGCCGATGCTCGAAACGCTACATGTGCTTGCGACGACGATCGCCCAGCGTCACGCCCGCTGCCACGAGCGTCACACCGCCGATGACGAACACCTCGCCCGCAAGAGCGGAGTCATCACCGGTCTGGGCGAGCGCGGCAGGCGCAGCCTGTTTCTTGGCACCGGGGGCTTTTGCAGCAGCCTGCGTAACCTGGGGCTTGGTCTGAGGCTTGCTCTGCGGCTCAGCCTTGGGATGATACTTGTCGTACTCGGCCTGAGCGGCAGCCAGGGCATCCTTGGCATCGCCAAGCTCGGCAAGCGCGGCGGCATAGACGTCGTTGGCATCGGACAGCTTGGCATCGGCATCGCTCAGAGCAGCCTTGAGGCCAGCGGCGGCATCGACGGCGGCCTTATAGCGAGCGTAGGCAGCGTTCAGCTTGACCAGCTTCTCGTTGCCCGTCGTGCCCGCGGCAAGGGATGCCTTGTGGTCGACAGCCTCAAGACCGACCTTGAGTGCCTCGTCGTTGGCAAGCTCGGCCTTGGCCTTGACGATCTCGAAGTTCGCATCGACGACGGCTTCGTTGGCGGCCTCGAGCTGCTTCTGGGCATCGGCGACACTGGCGACGGCAGCGTCATAGGCGGCCTTGGCGTCGTTGACCGCCTTCTGGGCGCCGGCGAAGCGCTCGAAGGCCTTGTTCGCGGTAGCCAGCTCACCCTCGGCAGCCTTGGCCTTCTCCTGTGCGTCGGACAGGGCCTGCGTCTTGGCGGCAACTGCCTGCTTGGCGTCCGAAAGAGCGGTCGCGGCGTGCGCATCTGCGGCCTGAGCCTTGTCAACGCCAGCCTGGGCAGCGCCGTCGGCCTTCTTGGCTTCGTCAAGCGTGCCCTGCTTGTTCGCAAGGTCCGTCTTGGCGGCATCGCGCTTGGCGGTAAGGTCCTTGACCGAAGCCGTGGCGTTGTCATACGCCTCATTGGCCTGGTCGGATTTTGCCTTGGCGGCATCGCGGGCGCTGCGAGCCTTCGCCTTGTGAGCAGCGGCCTCGGCTGCCTTCGTCTTGCTGTCAGCAAGCGTGGCGTTTGCCTTATCGAGAGCTGCCTGGGCAGTAGCGGCCTTGCTCTTGGCAGCGTCGAGCTTGGTCTGGGGCGTCTTGACGTCGATACCCTTGAGTTTGGCTTCGGCGGCGGTGTAGGCGGACTTGGCGGCAGCAGTAGCGGACTGAGCCTTCTCGTACTCGCCCTTGGCGGTGTTCACGTTCGTGTCGGCCGCGGTATAGGCGTCATGCGCCGCATCCTGCTTATTTACCGCTGCAAAGTAAGCTTTCTTGGTAGTACCGAAGTTCTTCTGCGCTTCCGCCAGCTTATTCTGGAGCTGCTTCAGCTGCTCCTTCTGCTCCTGCGTGCCGCCTGCGTTGTAGGCGGAATCGATGTAGTCGTTCAGGAGCTTCTTGAACTCGGAGACAGTGAAATCCTTCTGCCCCGTGCTCCCGCTATAGTCGAAAACGGTTACCTCGGAATCGGTATTCTTACCGCTACCGGTCGCGATGCCGATAGCCTTCGCGCCGGCATCGATGATGTTGAGATAGTGCCCGCACTCATGGTAGATGCTGTTGTAGTGCTGATAGATATAGTAGGAATCATATCGATGGCTACCGAGCGCGTCGCCATACTGCGCGACGTACTTATCGAATGCCTCTTTCTCCTGGGTGTAGAGGCCGGTATATGGCCAGCCAAGCGTATCCTCGGTCTCGCCTCCGGTGTATGCCCCACCGCCGCCTGCAAGGTTCTCACCTTGATCGAAATAGCAGTTCGAGTGCCCCCAGATGTTCGATGAATATGATGTATTGAGGGCGGCTGCCGCAGTCATGCGGAGGCTGACGCTAAGCTCAGACTGACCGTTCGCCTTGCGGAGGTTGTTCTGGGTGTCGAGATATGTCAGGGCGTTGCGCATCTGCTCCAGGGAAAGCGGGTTGGTGTCGCGAGACATGTCCTGATCGACGTACTGGTCATACCATTCGGCCTTGTCATCGGCACCGGTCAGCATCGATACGGCGTCTTGGGCGTTCTTTTTCTGCATGGCCGTGAACTGGCTGCCGCCGCTGATATAGCTCAAGAAGCCGAACATACCCTGGTTGATGACATTCTGGTCTACGGTCATGTTCGACTTGAGGTCGGTAATCTGCTGGTTGAGTTTCTCGACCTCGGCGTTCGCGGCATCGTAAGCGTTTTCGGCGGTAGTGGATTCAGCACATGCCGTCTCCCACTCGCTACGCTTCTGCTGGCAAACCTTGACGAGTCGGTCGTACTCCGCCTTCTTGTCGGCCTCGGTCTGCTGGGCCTGCTCGTATGCCGACTTCGCGGTGTCACGCTTACTGGCCGCGTCCTTGTACTCCTTGTTTGCTGCATCGTATGCAGACTGGGCAGATGCCACGGCAGCGTTGGCGGCGTTGGCCTTCTCCTGCGCGGCGGTGGCGGTATTCTGGGCCGCCTGCAGGTTCGCCTGGGCGGTAGCGTCGGCATCCGTCGCGGCATTGAGCTCCGCCTGCGCGGTCTTGAGCTCACCAGCAGCAGCGTTCTTGGCGGCCTCAAGCGCACTCAGGTCAACACCCGTACCCGAGACGGCAGCATCGAGCGCGGCCTGCGCCTGGTTGAACTTCTGCTGGGCGTTATCGCGCGCGGTGGTTGCGGCTGCGAGAGCAGCGGCAGTCTCCTGCTTCTTGGCCTGGGCGGAAGTCAGAGCGGCCTCAGTGTCCTCTTTCCTGCTGGGCGCTGGCCTCGGCAGCCTTGGCCTGGTCCAGATTGCCCCGTGCAGTAGTAACGGCCTTATTGGCGTCATCGAGCTTTGCCCGCGCGTCCTCGACGGCCTTCTTGGCGGCCTCGTACTCGTCCATACCCATGGCCCCGAGCTTGGCCTTGGCATCATCGAGGGCCTTCTTGGCCTCATCCTGCTTTGCCTTGGCGTCCTTGAGCGCCTGGGTCTTATCCTCGACACTCTTGTTGGCCTGATCGAGCTGATCGTTCAGGTCGCCCAGCTTCTTCTGCTGCTGCTCGGTCTTTTCGACGGCGGCTTTGAGCTCGTCAATCTTCTCCTGGAGCGCGGCGACTTCTGCTGCGTTCTGCTCGATTTCGTTGTCGCTCACAGCCTGCGAGGCCTGATCCTTTTGCTGCTGCGCCTGCTTTTGAGACTGGCCCGCCGCATCGGCCTTCTTCTGGGCGGCATCGTAGGCGGCCTGAGCGTCCTTGAGCTGCTTTGCCGATTCCTCGGCCAGCTGGGCAGCCGTCTTTGCGGTTGCTTGGTTACCGGCGACAACGGTGTTCTCTACAGAACTACCCCATTACAGTCTGAAATAGGCCATCGATAAATTTCGATGGCGAGCATTCGGCGCATTGCCTACGATACGGGCAAGCCCCGAGGGGCCGCCGATCGGGCACCTCCGGATGGCCGTCTGCCCCTGCCCCGTAGAGGGCCCGGGGGGTGTTGCCACCGGGGGCGCTCGCCGCTCCGGACGACTGATAGGAAACTGCCGGGCGCAAGCGCCACGGCCAGGTAATGTGGGTGTCGCGGGGAGGGGTTCCGATCGGCCTACCGATTGGAGGATACCACCGTGGCACCAATTAGAATGCCGGAAGCCGTCATCGGGCTCGATGTCGGGAAATCGTCCCACTGGGCATGCGTCGCGACTCGAGATGGCGAGGTGCTGTTGAGCACCCCCGTCGCGAACAGGGAGGACGACCTGGACTCGCTGTTCGGCCGCTTCCCCGATGCGCTCGTGGTCGTCGACCAGTCGCGCAACATAGGCGCCCTCGCGCTCGCCCGCGCCAGGGCGGCCGGGATGTCGGCGGCGTACCTGCCGGGACTCGCGGCGCACGGGGCCGCCAGGCTCTTCGCCGGCGACGCCAAGACCGACGAGCGAGACGCGATGGTCATCGCGAAGACGGCGCTTGGCATCCCCGACGCGCTCCTGCCGGTCGGAGACCCAGGTCCGACGATTGCGGCGGCGAGGGCGCTGGCCGCCCAGAGGAACTTCCTGACCTGCGAGAACACTAGGAATAAGAACCGGCTGCGCAGCATCCTGCTGGAATCGTGCCCCGCCTTCGAGGCGCTGGTCGACCTGTCCGACGGGCCCCAGCTGAGGCTCATGGCATCCCTCGGCGGGGCCTGGTCGGTAGCCGACGCCGGGCCCCGCAGGGCGGCGGCGCTCACGCGTGGGGCGGCGCGCGGTAAGATCGAGGCCCTCGTCCGCTCGACAACCTCCTCGACAAGGCCGGATGCGTCGGTCGTCGCCGCCGAGGACCGGGCGGTGAAACTGCTCGCGCGCAGGATATCCGAGAACTCGGCGGAGATCGAGGCGATCACGGCGGAGATCTCCGCCCTGCTCGAGGGCGACGATACCTACCGATGCCTCCTGACGGTGCCGGGCATCGGGCCCAAAACCGCTTCCGAGCTCGCGATCTCCATCGACATCGAAGACTTCCCCAGTCACGACAGGCTCGCGTCGTACTGCGGCTTGGCGCCGCGCAACCGCCAGTCGGGAACCTCGATCTCCTCGGTGACGGCATCGCGCCAAGGCAACAAGAGGCTGAAGAACCTGCTCATATTCTCATGTAACTGCCTTACCCGGACAGAGGGGAGATGGGGCGACTACTACACCAGGTGCCGGGAGCGGGGCATGTCGCACGGCAAGGCGCTCAAGGCGCTGGCGCGAAAGAGACTGAAGGTCATCTACGCGGTAATGCGAGACAGGGTGCCTTACGCAGCCTAGCCGAAACGCACCGAGCAGACTGAAGCCCACCGGCCTAATGGCTTGGCGTCAGCATGCCGCGATTCGGTCGCACGGAGAGCATTTCCCAGTTGACAAAACTATAGGAACACCCCCCTGAACAGAATCGCCGTTATCGGTTGACGGTGCGGCGATTGCCGCCAGCGGCGACATGAGCGGCTGAGCGATGAGGCCCGCCGTCAAAACGGTTGCGACGGCGCGGCTAGCAACGCCCTTGACGTTGACGGCCTTAGCCCGAGGCTCAAAGTGTTGTGGACTGTAGTTTGCCATGGCTTTCTCCCTTTGACACGGATGTATCCATACGCCTCTAAATGTAGGAGCTGAATTTTGAATTCTGTTGCGCAACATTGGTCACCAGCGGATTTTTGAAATTCGCGCTCTCGTGCTTCACAATTTCGTCACATTTGAAGAAGCTGGTGCATCATATTTTCGCGGGATGGAATTGAGCCTGTGATTTGCATTTGCTCCCGCGTCATCCGCCCTATCGGATTCCGCATCCAACAGACACCCCGCCCGCCACGGTGTAGAGTTAAGACAACGGGCGCGTTGCGCGGACCGCGCTGGAACGAGGTGGACATGGAACTCGACAAACAACAGATCGAACGACTACGCGAGCGTCATCATCGGCGCCACGGCATCCGTCCTGCTCATAGCGAGGCTGCCGAGCAGGCTGGTCGCTTTTTAAAGCGCGCGTTCAACATTCGCGAGGGACGCGCGCCCTATCACGTGATCCGCAAGCGTTTTGTAAACGGGGCGCGTCTGACTGGCTCCCACCTATGCATCCTCATCATCGCCATGCTCATCGCGAGCATCGGCCTCGATATCGATTCGGACATCGCCATCGTGGGCGCCATGCTCATCTGCCCGCTTATGGGATCGGTCCTTGCCATGGCATATGGCATCGCCACGCTCGACCGCGAGATTACCGTCGAGGCCATTGCCAGCCTCGCGCTGCAGATGGTCCTTTGCCTGGTCACGTCCACGTTGTACTTTAAGCTCTCGCCGCTTGGCACCACCACGGCCGCCATCATCGACAACTCGACACCCACCATATGGGACCTTGCCGTCGCGCTCGCGGGCGGCTTTGCGGGCGGGCTGGGCAACTCGCGCGATCAGGAGCCTTCGACGCTCATTGCCGGCGTAGCCGTGGCGACCGCGCTCATGCCGCCCCTGTGCGCGGCGGGCTATGGCATCGCCATCGCAAGCGGGTCGCTGTTTCTCTCGGCGCTCTACGAGTTTGGCATCAACGTGGTCTTTATCGCGCTGGCTGCCGAAGCCGTGCTGCTTCTTTTGCGCGTGCCGCTCAAGCGAGACCTCAACGGCGACGGCATTGTGACCGCTGAGGAAGACGCCGAGGTCGACGAGCTGTCGCGCAAGGTGCGCCGCCGCATCATTGTGGGCACGGTGATTTTTGCCATCCCCTGCATTGTTATGACGGCGGGTTCCATTGGCTCGGCGCAGGCCGGTGTGCAGGACAGCTACGGCGTCACCGAAACCACGCGCGAGCTTGCGGCGGTGCTGCCAGGCTTTAAGGATTACACCGTCGCCGTCGAGACCTCGGCCACCGAAGGCGACGAGGAGGGCCTTGTCGAGCGCCAGACTGTCGCCCACGTGACGACAGGCGAAGCGCTCGGGGCGCACGACCGCCGCGTCGCCCGCAAGCTCATCGACCTCAATGTGCCCGAGCTCGATCGCGTGGAATTTGACGTAAAGTGATGCGGAGCGCGGGATGAATGCTCGCACGGACGCAAGTTACGACGAGGCGCAGGTGCGATACGGACACGAGCAAATAGCGGGGTGCAGTTCACACCCGCGCCCCGCTCGCTTTTTTATTGCCGTGAATCAACTGTCCGAATCGACCTCGCCAGACTCCACCGTAAACGCCGGATCGGTGCTCACAAGATAAAATCGGGTCACCTTAGTATTTCTAATTAGGTAAATCTGCCCTTGATTGCGTCGGCGCGATATATATGCAACGTGAACCGTGCCGAACTCTTCGCCGTTTTCCTTCTTTAATACCAGGATATTGGGATCGTCCGTACGCTTAAACTGCCCGTCAACGCAGCTGCCGTCTTTGTCGACCAGCTGCCATCGACAGTTGTCCTCCTCAAGAAAAGCCAGGGTTTCCCGACTCGTTTTGTCATCCCGATAGTAACCGTCAATGGCAAACCCTTCGGAAGCGCATTCCTGCATATAGGACGTTTCTCGGCTTATAGCAAACAGCCCTGTAGCACCCAGGAGCACAGCCAGGCAGACCACTGCAAGGGCTATCGAAATAGCACGGCGACCCATGTTAGCCCAACCGATAGTTGTTTAACGGAGCGTGAAACATACCTGGAACCTCCGATATCAGGGGGAGACGTCGCCAGCAGGCTGGCGACAACTATATGTTTCTAACATCAAACCATATGGCTGCCACTCGCGGAGGGGACATCGGCGAACGGCGTGTTTTCATACTCCATTGGTCAAACCTAAGCGCGGCCCTACAGCTCGTACTTGTACACGCGGTAGATATACTTTTCGGCTTCCATCTCGTAGGTAGCGATGGGCAGTCCATAGCGGTCGTACTCGGTGAAGGTCTTGGCCTAGCCCGAAGCCACGAGCATACTATTCGAATCGCCGACGCGCTGCGCACTGCTCACATAGCCCGAAAACGGCACGGCGATCTGGTCCTCGAGCTCGTAGGTGTGCGCGGTCTCGTCCACCGTAAAGATGCGCCCAAACGAATGCGTTCCCTTGCTGTAGTCGGTCACCACCGCGGCGCCCAGCTGACCCCAGTCGAACTTGGGATAGCTCTCGGCCGTACAAAAGTTGTTGTCGTACAGCAGCACCTGATAGCGACCGGTCGCTGCCGTGTCAGAACTCGGCAGATACGTCACGCTATGCTGGCCCGCGTTGAGCGAAAAATCGCCTTGGGCCTGCAGCAACTTGTCCTCAAAGCCCGAACCGGCCCAAAAATCGGGCAAGCCCACGGAAGGCTGTAGCAAGGTCATTTGCGCAACATGTGTCCAGCAAAAACGGGTGGTAGCCGGTACGGCCACCACCCGTTTGTCTCATATCCAGCCCATAGCAGGCCAGCTACTTCTTAATGCCGCGTCCCAGGCGCTCAGCGACCGACGCCACGGCGCTCTCATCGACCGAACCGCAGCTCACGCAGCCGTCGTGGGCACGCATCTGGCCGGTGACCTCGTCCATCGCGAGCGGCGCCACCTTCTCAAGCTTAAAGCCCTTGCCGGCGCGCATGTTTTCCTTGGCCACGCTGATCATGAGCTTAATACGGTTGAGCTGGTTGACCTCGGACGCACCAGGATCATAGTCCACCGCAACGATGTTGCTCTCGGGATGCTGGCGGCGCAGCTCCTTAATCACGGCCTTGCCCACCACGTGATTGGGCAGGCACGCGAAGGGCTGCGTGCAGATGATATTGGGTGCGCCATGATCGATCAGGTCGAGCATCTCGGCCGTGAGCAGCCAGCCCTCGCCCATGTTGTTGCACACCGAAAGCACCGTGCGGGCCTTGTCGGCCATGGTGCCGATGCGCTCGGGCGCCTCGAAGCGGCGGGACTTCTCGAGCATCTCCTCCACCGGCGTGCGCATCCAGTCCACGAGCTTGATGAGCGCCTGCATACCAGCGCGCGTGGTAGCGGAGCTTCCCAACTCGTCCTTCTGCAGCTCGGCGTTGCTCATGGAGTACAGGAAAAAGTCGAGCAGACCCGGCACCACGGCCTCGCAGCCCTCGCGCTCGATGACATCGACCACGTGGTTGTTGGCTGTGGGATGGAACTTGACCAGGATCTCGCCGACCACGCCCACGCGCGGCTTGGTACCCTCGCCCACGAGCGGCATGGTGTCGAACGCGCGGATGGCCTCGCGGCACAGCTTGGTGTAGTTGTGGCGGTTAAACTTGGGCGCCAGCTTGCGAGCGCGCGCCATGTACTCCTCGTAGAGCGCGTTGGCGGCACCGGGCGTAGCCTCGTACGGGCGGCAGCGATAGAGCATCTGCATCATCACGTCGCCAAAGAGCACCGCGTAGACTGCCTGCTTAAGCAGCGCCGGCGTAATCTTAAAGCCAGGGTTGTCCTCGCCCAGCGCCACGGCCGAAAGCGAGATCACCGGGATCTCGGGGTGGCCGCTCTCGCGCAGGGCCTTGCGGATGAGTGCGATGTAGTTGGTGGCACGGCAGCCGCCGCCGGTCTGGCTGATAACCACGGCTGTCTTGGACAGGTCGTACCGACCGCTCTCGATGGCCTCCATGATCTGGCCCGTCACCAGGATCGACGGATAGCAGATGTCGTTGTTCACGTAGCGCAGGCCGGCCTCGACGGCATCGTGATCGGTCGAGGGCAGCAGCTCCAAGTTGTAGCCAGCACCACGGAACACCTCTTTGACCAGGTCAAAGTGGATCGGCGCCATCTGCGGGCACAGGATGGTGTAGCCCTCCTCGCGCATCTGCTCGGTAAAGGGCACCTTGGGCCACGCGGTCGAAGCACTCTCGCGCTGCGCCTCGAACGTGTACTTACGGCTCGCGAACGCGGGGGCATCCGTGGAGGGCGCCACCGGCGCGGCATCGCCCTGCTCGTAAGTCTCGCCCGCGGCCGTAGCCTCGGCCAAGCGCTCGGCCTCCTGGTCCTTGAGCGCCGCCATGAGCGAGCGAATACGGATACGCGCGGCGCCCAAGTTGGACACCTCGTCAATCTTGAGCACGGTGTAAATCTTGCCGCTGGCCTCCAGGATCTCCTGCACCTGATCAGTGGTCAGAGCGTCCAGGCCGCAGCCGAAGGAATTGAGCTGGATCAGGTCCAGGTCGTTGCGCATCGTCACAAAACGGGCGACGGCGTACAGGCGGCTGTGATACATCCACTGATCGACGACGCGAATCGGACGCTCGGGCTTCACCAGATGCGCGAGCGAATCCTCGGTAAAGACCGCAAAGCCAAAGCTCGAGATAAGCTCGGGCAGGGCATGGTTGATCTCGGGGTCGTTATGGTAGGGACGACCGGCGAGCACGATGCCGTGACCGCCGTGGTCCTCGACCCACTTGAGAGCCTCCTCGCCCATGGTCTGGATATCCTCGTGGAAGCGCGCGTCGGCCTCAAAAGCAGCGTTGACGGCGGCATCAACCTCGGAGCGCGTGATTTTAGGACCGCGCACGCGACCGCGACCGGCCTCAGCATCGGCCACACGGTCGACGGCGAGCACCTGGTACAGGCGGCGCTTGAGCTCGGTCTTGTCGTGATACGGCACAAACGGATACAGGAACTCGATGTTCTGCTCGCGGATCTCGTCAATATTGAGCGCCAGCGCCGTGGGGTAGCTCATGACGATGGGGCAGTTATAGCAGTTGCCAGCCGTCGGATCCTCCTTGCGCTCCCAACGCACGCACGGCATCCAGATAAAGTCGACGTCACGGTCGATGAGGTTCATCACGTGGCCATGGCTCATCTTGGCCGGATAGCATACGCTCTCGGACGGCATGGACTCGATGCCCGCCTGGTAGGTCTTCTTGCTCGACTGGTCGGACAGCTGCACGCTAAAGCCCAGGCGCGTAAAGAACGCGTGCCAGAAGGGGTAGTTCTCGTACATGTTGAGCGCGCGCGGGATGCCGACGGTGCCGCGCGGGGCCTCGTCGGGGCTCAGGACCTCGCGGTTAAAGAGCAGCTCGTTTTTCTTTTTGAAGAGGTTGGGGGCCTCGGTCTTCTGCTTTTTGTGGCCGGCGCCCTTCTCGCAGCGGTTGCCGGTAATGAAGCGCCTGCCACCGCCAAAGTCGTTGACGGTAAGCTGGCAGTTGTTGGAGCAGCGACCGCAGCGGACATGCTTTTGCGTCACGGTGAGGTGCGCGATGTCCTCAGCCGAAAGAATGGTCGAGGTGCCGTCGGCGCCGGCGCGATCGCGGGCGAGCAGGGCCGCACCGTAGGCGCCCATGCAGCCGGCGATGTCGGGACGCACGGCGTGAACGCCAGTGAGCTGCTCAAACGCACGCAGTGTGGCGTCGGACATAAAGGTGCCGCCCTGAACGATCACCTGGCTGCCGATCTCCTTGGGGTCGCGCAGCTTAATGACCTTGAACAGGGCATTCTTGATGACGGAATAGGACAGGCCGGCCGCGATGTCGCCCACCGTAGCGCCTTCCTTTTGCGCCTGCTTGACGCGCGAGTTCATAAAGACCGTGCAGCGGCTGCCCAGGTCGACCGGGGCCTTGGCATGGATGGCGGCATCGGCGAACGCGCGCACGTCCATGTTCATAGAGACCGCGAAGCTCTCGATAAAGCTGCCGCAGCCCGACGAGCAGGCCTCGTTGAGCATGATGTGCTCGATAACGCCGTCCTTGACGCGCAGACACTTCATGTCCTGGCCGCCGATGTCCAGAATGAACTCGACGCCGGGCAGGAACGCCTTGGCGCCGCGCAGGTGCGCGACGGTCTCGATCTCGCCGGAGTCGGCCTTAAGGGCCTCGATGAGCAGCGCCTCGCCGTAGCCCGTAGTGGTCACGTGGCCGATGGTGCAACCGGCGGGGATGTGGTTGTAGAAATCGGCCATGATGACCTTGGCCGTGCCCAGGATGTCGCCGTTGTTGTTACCGTACCAGGTGTGCAACAGCTGGCCGTCCTCGCCCACGAGCGCGGCCTTCATGGTGGTGGAGCCGGCGTCGATGCCGATGAACACGCGGCCGGTGTAGCCGTCGAGTTTGCCCTTGGGGACGACTTCCTGGTCGTGGCGGGTCTTGAACTCGGCAAAGTCCTCGTCGGTGGCAAAGAGCGGATCCAGACGCTCGACCTCGGCACCCTGCGTGTCACCCAGGCTGTCGATAGCCTCGATGAGCTGCGGGAACGTGCTGAGCTTGTTGGACTCGTGCGCCATGGCGGCGCCGCTCGCCACAAACAGGTGAGCGTTTTGGGGCACGATACGGTGCTCCTCGTCCAGGTTGAGCGTGAGGTAGAAGCGGTGGCGCAGCTCGGAGAGGTACTGCAGCGGGCCGCCCAGGAAGGCGACGTTGCCGCGGATGGGACGGCCGCATGCCAGGCCCGAGATGGTCTGGGTCACGACAGCCTGAAAGATGGAGGCAGCCACGTCCTCGGGGCGGGCACCTTCGTTGAGCAGCGGCTGGACGTCGGTCTTGGCAAAAACGCCGCAGCGGCTGGCGATGGGATAGATGGTGGTGGCGTTGGCCGCGAGTTCGTTAAGGCCGCTGGCGTCGGTGTGCAGCAGAGTGGCCATCTGGTCGATGAACGCGCCCGTGCCGCCGGCGCAGGTGCCGTTCATGCGCTGCTCGATGCCGTTGTCGAAGTAGATGATCTTGGCGTCCTCTCCGCCCAGCTCGATGGCGACATCGGTGGCCGGGATGAGGGTCTCGACGGCACGCTTGCTGGCGATGACCTCCTGGACAAACTCCAGGTCGAGCCACTGGGACAGCAGCAGGCCGCCCGAGCCGGTAATGGCGCAGGTCATCTGGGCCGTCGGCAGCACGGTCGCAGCGCCCTCGAACAGGTCGCGGGCGCAGGCACGGACGTCGGTGTGGTGGCGCTGGTACTTGGCGTAGACGATCTGGTTGTCGTCGTTGAGCACAGCGAGCTTAACGGTGGTGGAGCCCACGTCAATGCCCAGGTGCAGGTTGCCGCGGGCGGCCTCGGGGTTGAAGATCGCGCCTTCGGGGGCCTGGGCGGCGGCTACGGGCTCAGCGGCGGTGGCGGGCTCGCTGACGACGGACGTCTCCCCTGCCACGTTCTTGGCATCGGCAACTGCCTCAGCAACTTTCTCGGCAGCCGCGGTCGCGGCCTTCTGCGCGGCGTCCACCACGGCGGGCGCAGCCTCGCGTGCGGCAGCGACCACACGGTCTTTAATGCCCTCGACGAGTTTGCTCATTGTCTCTCCTCTTAGTTGTTGGACTCGACGGTTGCGGTGGTGTCGACCGCGTCCTCGAGCTGCAGATTCAATAGCTTCATGCCGTATTCCGGCACGTTGATATCGATGGGTTGGCCATACAGATCGCCGGGGCGCACAAAGGCGAGCACCGTCATAATGCGCGCCATGGCCTCGGGCGATTCGGTAAGCCCGCGCTCAAACCAGCGCTGAATCATGCCGACCTCGGCACTCACGACGTAGGTGACGTAGTAGTCAAAAAACGTACCCAGTGCCAGGCCCAAAATGCCCGTCTGCGCACGCGGCACCACGGCCTCACGGACGGTGTCGATGATCTTTTTAATGAAGGCCTGGTCGCCGCCCGGACCTAGCAGCGCACCGATTAAGTCGCGGTTGGCCGCAAGGTAGCGCAGCAACTCAACCGAACCGGGCGCCGGCTCGAGCTCATCGATATTGCGATAAAGATCGGGCAGCTGAGCTGCGGTGATGAGCTCAATGCGCTCACGGATCTCGGCCAGCAAGCCGTCCTCGATTTGATTGATAAAGTCGGGAATATCGCGGTAGTGCGAATAGAACGTGCGGCGCGTAAGGCCAGCGCGCTCGGTGAGCGACGCGACATTAATGCGCGAAAGGTCGCCGCTTTCGGCAAGCTCGCTGGCAAGTGCTTGGCGAAGGGCACGCTGCGAGCGAAGGGACCGGCGATCACATTTCTCGAGCTGGGACAAGCGTCCTCCTTGCTACTCAACCTGTGCGCTATTGCACAGTGCGAGTATTATTGCACACCGTGTGCATCAACACGTAAAGGCAATATTTGGGATGTGACGAAGGGGCAGCCTCTTTGTCACATCCAGCGACCGCCTAGGTTGTGCCGGTTGTGCCAGGCTTTTAGAGCGGCATTACCGATTGTCCAAAATGTCATTCGTGGGTAGAATAGTGTCGACGGCAGCCCAAGTTCTGGAAAGCTGGGCAGCGCCGTTGCTTGGATTAAGGGGTCAACGCCTTAGCGGCGGCGACCCCTTTTACGTTGCTTCGAACGTTGCTTGAGTGCCTCGGAAAGCCCGACGAGCGCTGTGAAGAACGAGACCAAAGCGGTCAGAAGTCTCACAAAATCAATCAGATCGGTCATGGGCATCACCTCCCATCAGATGGAGGGCGTTGCCCGGCACATGGAACTGCCGCCAACAGTATCAATTCTATCAAAGCGCAGTTAGATATGCGAATGTTTGTTCGTATTTCAAGAGACCAGCGTCAGCTGTGACAAAGGGGCTGTCCCTTTGTCACATTATTCGATGACGGTGCGGGAGTTTTGCTTGCGCATGGTGGCGAGCATGTGTTTGGGGACGGCGTGGACCATGCAGCTGCCGATAGTTGCACTCGCAGCGGCCTTGGCGGCATCGCTTGCGTTTTTGGTCGCGTAGCTGTGGCGGAAACGCTTGAGCATGGCAATGTCGTTGCCGCCGTCGCCATAGACCGCGACCTCGTCCTCGGCAATACCGTAGTAGCCCGCCAGCCAGGCCACGCTCTCACCCTTGTTGCACGCCACGTCGGTGATCTCGAACATCACCGGATCAAATGGCGCGTTGACCACGCGGTCCGAGCGCTCGGCCAGGTACGCCTTAAGGTCGCACTCCAGCTCGGGCGAGGTCACGCGGCAGTTGATCTTGCACACGTCATGACGCAAGATATCGCCGATCGACTGGTCGAAATACTGCTCCTCGTGATAACCACCGCGCGCACGCATGCCGCGCATCACAATGCGCTTGATGGGGCTGTCCTTCTTAAAACCCGCCTGATGCATCTCGAACGACCCGCTCGAAAACATGCCGTCGGGCGTGGAGCAATCAAAGCAGATGTCCGGAAATGCCTTGAGCAGTTCCTCGGTAATCTGAGGATCGATAGTCCAGGTCTTGAGCACTTCGCCATGGCTGTCACGAACGATGGATCCGTTGGAGCAGCAGGCGTCGAGTGCCAAACCCGTAAAGCCATGCCCACCGATCGGCAGCGTCGAGCGACCCGTCGCGGGAACAACGTGCAGCCCGGCCTCGGTCAACTCGCGAATGGCGCGACGGATGGTTCCGTCGGCCTCGTGCAGGGCGTTCAGCAGCGTTCCGTCTAAGTCACTCGCGAACATCTTGATCATGTGCATGCCTCTCCTTCGTCTGCACGATATTGTAGACGAAGGAGAGGCATGCTCTCGTATGGGTGCCCCACACCGCAGCGATTGCTCCCGTTAAACCGCAGCGCCGCTCACGTCACATTGTTTGTTGTGAGCGACTTTTCAAGCGATAAAACAACGCCGTCGTCAACGTCAGCACCGCCAACATAGCTGCGAATACAATCGCCGGTGTCCATCGATCATATGCAAATCCGTACGCCAATTGGCCGATAGGTGTTGCGCAGGAAAGGACCATGTAAACGACCGAAAGCACTTTTCCGCAGAGCTCAGTCGGCGCTGCCCGCTGAACAAACGCGATGATTTCAACCGACGCAATGCTTGCCCACACCATGACCCATGCCGAACCAACCGCAAACACGGTGAACACGCATGCATCTGCGCCGAACAGTTGCGCGACAATAATCGGTGCGACTCCAAAACAGATCATCGCAACATATCGACATATGCCATTGAAAGAAAAGCGATGCGGCCAAATGCCGACCATGCCACTGCCGGCAAGACCACCCAAGCCCATAGTAACCTCAACTATCCCAACGCAGGACGATTGCATGCCGAGATGCTTTGTAACAATAATGGGAGCGCCAATCGTCAGCCCAACCAACGCAAGGTTCAAAACGGCCGCAAGCAAAATCACAGCGACCAATGATGCATTTTGCAACAGATACCGAATTGACTCCCGAAAATCGTTTCGGCATGTCGTGCGAGTTGCGCCGTCTCTCACCGTTTCAGATGAGGCATTTTGCTTGAGTGCGCCCCCAAACAACAGAGCTGACATCGCAAACGCCACCGACGCGGTTGTGCAAAGAGCATCGATGCCAAAGCACCCATAGACTGCCGTCCCGACCACAGGACCCAAGATATTGCTCACCATGGTCACCTGCGAAACCAATGCAGTGGCCCACTCAACCTTCTTTTCACCCGCCATGCGCACCGTCTCCATTTGGAGCATTGGCTTCAGCAGCGATTGAACGCCATATTGAACACAAAGTATCGCAACTACGACGACCGCAAGAGGCAATGAGTGCTTCATGGGGATAGACAGCAGTGATGCAGCCATCAGAGCAATGCCGAGGGCCACGAGGACCTCGCGATGTCTTCCCCTATCCGCCAAGATTCCGCCAACCGGAGTTGCAAGTACGCCGGGTATGAACGCTATCGCCACGACGACGCCATATAACGTTGACGATCCACTGCAATCGAACAAGTAAAGTGGATACGCAAAGCACAGCGCCGACAGCATCGAATACGTGCACAGCTGCGCAACCAGAAGTTCCGCGAGCCTGATTGACCGCACTGTTTTTGATTTCAACGAGACGCCGACGTCTCTCAGCCCAGCCATAAGTCCGCCCCCAATACATACCGCTAGTATGTATTTATCGACCTGAAAAGGGCAGCCGGAGCTGCCCTCACAAATCAATTACATACCGTTGGTATCTATATTACCACCCGGCACGGTCCCATACGTCCCAAATCCGTGCCGTTGTCTGGAGCACTTCCTCACCCAAATCGAGTCCCACCGCGGCGGCCATCTGCGTCAAACATTGCGCGCGAGCGACCATTCGCTCCTTGGGCTCGAGCGGACGGAACAATGGCAGCAGCCAAAGATTCGCTAGCAACGATACGGCCTCTGCTGCTTCGCGCGGGCATTCGCACGCAATGGAGCCGTCGGCGACGCCTTCCTCGATTACCGGCAAGAGATATCCATCGGCCGACTCGTCAAACGAACTCTGATACTGCATCGCCAGCAGACGCGAACTCTTTACCGGATCCGCCGCAGGATGTATGCGCGCCCAAAGCTCAATTTGTGGTACGACAGACTCAGACGCATAAAGCCGCTTGAGCTTTTGGGCGCCCGTCATATTGCCAGCACCGAGCGTCGCGCGGCGGCGTTCAACAATCGGAGCCATCGCTCGATCAAACGCGGCGTTGAAAATCTCTTCTTTGCTCTTGAAGTGATGATAGATAGCGCCCTTGGTCATGCCATCGAGACGGTCAACGATATCCTGGATGCTCGTTCCCTCATAACCCTGTGCGCAGAATAGCTCCAGCGCCGCGTCTAGAATCTTCGCGACCGTCTCTTCGGGATATTTATTGCGACCCATAATCCGCCCATCCGCAACGCAAGCCTTATGCCTCACTGCGATATTTTAACGTTGCGGATGGCAAACGGTCGGTTCTACACCGCGGCGGGGCCGTGTTCGCCGGTACGGATGCGGATAACTTCCTCGACCGGTTCGACCCAAATCTTGCCGTCTCCAACGGCACCGGTGCGAGCGGCGTTGCAGATGATGTCGACAATGCCGTCAACATGCTCGTCGGCGCAAATGAGGGTGAACTGTACCTTAGGAATCGTGTTGACGAGCAGTTCGTTGCCGCGCACATATTCCTTCCAGCCATGCTGCGCGCCGCAGCCCTGCACCTGATTAATCGTCATGCCGCGAACATCGGCAGCAAACAGCGCGTCTTTGAGAACCTCAAGCTTTTCCTGGCGCACGATAGCCGTAATCTTTTTCATAATGAATTCCTCTCTTCAATAAAAGAAATTGATTGTCCTTCACATGGCACGGCTTTTCCAGGTGCCCGAGATTGCCCCGAAAGAGGAGCGCCGCGTACTTTGGTACGCAAGCGACGGTTTGAGGGGCAAGGTCGGGTGCCTGGGAAAGCCGTGCTGCTAATCGAGTCCGGAGAACGAGGGATACGCGCTCTCGCCGTGCTGACTCGCATCCAGGCCCAGTGCCTCGTCGGCCTCGTCCACACGCAGGCTGCCGTGGAACAGTGCCTTGACCACCGCGGCGATCACCAAGTCGAGCACCAGCACAATAGCGACCGTCACCACAATGCCCAAGATCTGCGAGATGAGCAGCGACACGTCGCCCGTGTAGAACAGGCCGCCCTTACCGGTCCACGAAAGCTCCGGCACACAGAACAGGCCCGTGAGCACGCCGCCCAAGATGCCGCCGATACCGTGGCAACCGAACGCGTCGAGCGCATCGTCGTAACCGAACTTGGTCTTGAGATGGCTGATGGCCAAGTAGCAGACGGGAGACACGATCAGGCCCATGACCAGCGCCGCCCATGGCTCGACAAAGCCCGCGCCCGGCGTGACCACCACGAGGCCCGCAACCAGACCGGTGCTGGCGCCCACCAGCGTGGGTCGACCGGTGTGCACGCGCTCAACGGCGAGCCACGAGACCATACCCGCCGCGCTGGCCGTCACAGTGTTGAGGATGGCGAGCGCCGCCACGGCGTCGGCCTTAAACTCGCTGCCGCCGTTAAAGCCAAACCAGCCAAACCAAAGCAGGCCGGCGCCCAGCGCCACAAACGGCACGTTATGCGGACGGTAGCTCACCATGCCAAAGCCGCGACGACGGCCGAGCATTAAGCAGAGAATCAGGCCCGTAAGACCGGACGAAATGTGCACCACGTCGCCGCCGGCAAAGTCGAGCGCGCCGATGATGTCGCCGATAAAAGAGCCATCGCCGCCCCAGACCATGTGGGCGAGCGGCGCATAGACCACGAGCAGCCAAATGCCCAGAAAGGCCGTCATGGCACCAAACTTAACGCGGCCGGCCAGGCTGCCCGTGACGATAGCAGCCGTGATCATGGCAAACGCCATCTGGAAGGCGATGTTGATGATCTGAGGGTAGACGGCACCGCCTGCGGCATTGCCCTCGGCCGCCTGCAGCACCTGGTTGAGCACCGGCAGGCACAGCAGCTGGTCAAGGCCTCCAATAAACGGGCTGGAACCGTCGCCGCCGTAGGCCAGCGACCAGCCGGCAACAATCCACAGCACGCCGACCAGGCCAATGGCGCCAAAGCACATGAGCATGGTGTTGATGACATTTTTGCGCCTGGACAGGCCGCCATAGAAAAACGCCAGACCCGGTGTCATTAAAAACACGAGCATGGTGCAGATGAGCATAAACGTTGTCGATCCCGTATCGTACATTCGCTCCCCCTTTGTCGCATGAACGTTGTCGGCGCTCATGATGCGGCCGAGGGCCAACTGGTGTAGACCAGATACGGCGTTGTTAAACGCTGCGTTGTCGAATGGAAACGGTGCCGCAATCTTGGAAACGGCACGGCAACGGGCGCGAAACGAACGGGAAATACGCGAGCAAGGAAGCCGCAAACACGCCCGTCCCGGCTAGCGGCGGAACAGCTCGCGGGCTCGGTCGCGGAGGTCGGTAGCTCGGATGACGCCCTCGTAGCGATTGATGCGCAGACGCGGGAAGGCGTTAAAGAAGCGCAGGTCACGACGGCTGAGCGACACACTCGGCACCGGACGGCTCATGCGCTTGCCGGCAAGGCGACGACTGAGCGACGGACGCGGCATGCTCGGCGCGACATCGGCAACGCGGCGGGCAGCGAGCGCCAGGCCGCGAGCACCATCCGAGATAAACGTCGGCATCGAAGCCTTCTCGCGCAGGGCATCGAGCGCCGCGTCACCCAGCTCGGCCAGCCAAGCGTTAACGGCACGGCTGCGGATATGCGTCTGTGCCACCGAGTCGATCGCCGAATCGGGAATACGTTCGAGCATGGAGTCGGACGCATCGGCGAGCGACTCGTTGATGCGGTCGGCAAGGTCGGCGCGCACGCGCTCCAGCTGATCGGACAGACGCCGCCAGCTCGCCAGCGAGCACAACGCGTCGACCATCATCGCGACCGCGACGATAAAGGCGGACAACCGCACAATCAGCACCGGCAGATGGCCAAGCAGCCCCAGCAATGCCGGCTCCACTAAACGGCAAATGCACAACGCACCCAAGCCAAACGCGCATGCCCAGTACAGGCAGATGCGTCCGTGCAAGTTAAACGGCAGGTGCGAGTAATCCCAAAAGCGAGCGCCCGTTGTTTTTTCCAACAGCACGCCTACGCTGTACTCAATCACGCTGCATACGAGCGCTGCAGCGACAAACTGGCTCGACGCGTCAGGAATTCCGCGCAACAGCAGCCAGCAGGCAATGCCGCCCGCGCCATAGATGGGGCAACACGGTCCCAGCAAAAAGCCGCTGTTGGCAAAGCGTCCGTGGTTGAGCATGGCGCAGACCGTCGATTCCCATGCCCAGCCGCAAAACCCGTAGAAGGCGAACGAGAGCACCAGTGCCGAAAGCGGACAGGCGGCAAGCGTCGCGCCGTCAAATGCCATGTCGATCGCGGTCCCCACCGTCTACCCTCTCCTCTTTTCACTCGAATCTTTGCTCGAGCCGTCGCTCGAGCCCTCGCTCAAATCGTTCGCGTCGTCTTTGCGCGGCAGGCGGCCGGCGACCGTCTCGCGCAGAGCACACCATTTATCCGCCAGGCACACAATCCAAGCCTCACGACACGTCGGCGGCACCGGCACCAGCGGAAACATATGCCGCACGATAATATTCCGTTCGCGCGACGTCAGCTCAAAATCTTCCTCCGCGCGCGCTAGGGCAAAAAACGGGTGGCGAAAGCCATGCAGCCGATGGCTTGGGTCGGGATCGTGCCAATCGTAGAGAAAGTAATCGTGTAACAAGGCTCCGCGCAGCAGCGAGGCACGGTCGATCGAAACACCGACGCGGCCCAGGCGCTCGGCAAAGGACAGGCTCGTCCGCGCTACCGAAGTCACATGTGCATAGACCGTCACGTCGCCATGCTGGATAAACTCGCGCGTCAGGTCCAAGCGGCCCGCCTGGGCGAGCTGGCGGGCGGCATCGTCGACCTCGTGCGCGATTTTCTCGGCACGAACGGCATCGGACATGCTGCCTCCTTCCAGCGGCTCACGGCGGCAAGCCACGGCCTGCACGTATTGAAAAAATCATCATCGAATCTATCAGTATGGCATCGGACAAAACGTTTTGCCCCACCAGTTGGCGAATTACCGCGCCGCCGTCACATATCAAACGCCAAAATGTGCGAGACTGTCTTGTGCAATTGTGTCGGCCGAGGGAGCGCCGGCACTCGATTCGCATGGAGTAACCCACAACGATGCTGCTTACGCAAACGACAACGCCCGAGGACGTCAAGGCTCTTAATCGTGCCGAGCTCCCGCAGCTCTGCGACGAGATTCGCCACGCCATCCTCGAAAGCTCCGCCGCCGTCGGCGGGCACGTTGCCCCCAACCTGGGCGTCGTTGAGCTTACGGTCGCGCTCCATCGCGTGTTTAACTCCCCTATCGACAAGATTCTCTTTGACGTTTCGCACCAGACCTACGCCCACAAGGCGCTGACTGGGCGCGCGTACACTTATATCGATCCGAAGCGCTTTGGCGAGGCCTCTGGCTTTGCCAATCCCGACGAGTCCGAGCACGACCTGTTCGCCATGGGCCATACCTCCACGTCGGTGAGCCTGGGCTGCGGCCTGGCGCACGCTCGTGACCTGGCGGGCGATGCGTACAACGTCATCACCATCATTGGCGACGGCTCGCTTTCGGGCGGCCTGGCGTTTGAGGGCTTCAACAATGCCGCCGAACTCGACAGCAACCTGATCATCATCGTCAACGATAACGACCAGTCCATCGCCGAGAACCACGGTGGCCTCTATCGCAATCTGGCCGAGCTGCGCGCCAGCAACGGCACCTGTGAGCGCAACGTTTTCCGCGCGATGGGACTCGACTACCGTTATTTGGACGCCGGCAACGACGTGTTGGCCCTAGTCGACGCGCTGCAGGAACTGCGCAATATCGATCATCCCATCGTGCTGCACGTCTCCACCGCCAAGGGCAAGGGCTTTGAGCCAGCCCAAAACGACCCCGAGCGCTGGCACCACGTGGGTCCGTTTGACATGGCGACCGGGCGCAAGCTCTGCCCGGGCCATCCGAGCGAGCCTGCGCCGCGCACCTACGCCGACATTACGGGCGAGGCGCTCAGCGCCGCCATCGAGCGCGATCCGCAGGTCGTGGGCATCACGGCCGCCACACCCTACATCATGGGCTTTACACCCGAGCTTCGCGCCGCCGCCGGCAAACAGTTCGTCGATGTGGGCATTGCCGAGGAGCACGCCGTGACCTTTGCCACCGCGCTTGCGCGCTCGGGCGCCAAGCCAGTCTTTGGTGTGTACGGCACGTTTTTGCAGCGCGCCTACGACGAGCTGTGGCACGACCTGTGCCTCAACGACGCCCCCGCAACCATTTTGGTGTTTGGTGCGTCAATCTTTGGCACCACGTCCGAGACGCACCTTTCGTTCTTTGATATTTCCATGCTGGGCGGTCTTCCCAACATGCACTACTTGGCGCCGGCCTGCATGGAGGAATATCTGTCCATGCTGAGCTGGTCGCTCGACCACCGCGAGCATCCCGTGGCAATCCGCGTACCGGGCATCGGCCTGGTAAGCCGCCCCGACCTTGCGCCCGCCGAAGACACCGACTACAGCGCCGTTCGCTACAACGTGGTGCGTCAGGGCCGCGACGTTGCCGTGCTCGCGCTTGGCGATTTCTTTGAGCTGGGTGAGCGCGTGGCAAACCGCTTGGCCGCCGAGTACGGTATCGAGGCCACGCTCGTCAACCCTCGCTTTGCAGCCGAGCTCGACCGCAAGTTCCTCGACAGCCTTGTCGCCGAGCATCGCGTTGTCGTCACCCTCGAGGACGGCATCTTGGACGGCGGCTGGGGCGAGCGCGTGGCGTGCTACCTGGCCTGCACGCCCGTGCGCACGCGCACCTTCGGCATCGCCAAGGGCTTCCCCGACCGCTACGACCCCAACGAACTGCTCGCGCAGAACGGCATGACGGTCGAGAACATGGCCGCCGAAGCCGCAAGACTACTCAACGAGTAAGAAAACCTCCGCAAGGAAAGCACCCCCCTGCGGAGGTTTTTGTTTTCGCGACGCGATTATCTTAACCTGTAACATCTATGGCCCGAATTTCCGTCTAACTGTTACAGATCGAGATAAGACATCTTAGTCCCAGACCTTTGTCTCAATCTGTAACAGATAGGGACCTTTTGGCCGTCCAGATGTTACAGATTGAGACATTCGAATTCCCCTGAAGAGAAAATCTCGATCTGTAACAGGTAGAACCCATTTCCTCGTCTAACTGTTACAGATTGAGACAAAGCAGCGAGACAGGCCACCACATCTGCAAGAACCACCACAAAGGCGCCCGTCCCCTTTGTGGTGGTTTTAAGTCATGGTCGGCGCGAAAAACGAATAACCGTTCATACGCGATCTCCTTACTTATATATGCGTCACGTTGCCGCCATTATAGCGACCGCCGCGAGCGACCACGCCGTCCGCAAAACGCTATCTCAGCTGTAATAATCGACGTTTGCCCAGATAAAACCTGCCAAAATAAACCTGTCCCTTTTTGGTAGGTAGAATTACCCATAAGGCAAGTATGTTTCTGAGTTATTTCGTGTTGACCCATTTGAGCGGGATAGGGTATAACTCTACTCAACCGCTAGGGATTTTATTGAGAAAGGTGTTCTCCCATGAGCAAGAACCTCTCCCAGCAGGTCGTTCTCGACCGCCGCGGCTTCGTTGCCGCCACCTTCGCAACCGTCGCCGGCCTTGGTCTTGCCGGCTGCTCCGACACCAGCGCCGAGGCCGACAAGGGTTCCGCCGCCGGCTCCTCCAAGAGCTCCAATGATACCGAGGCTTCCACCACGCTCGACGCTAAGGCATTCGACAAGCTCGTCGACAACGGTCCCAAGGCCGATGACGACGCCATCGCCGCCAGCGCCTGGGCCACGGCCGTCAAGGACGCCGGCGTCTTTAAGATCGGTGGCGTTCAGACCTCCACGCTCTTCTCCCTCCTCAACGAGAAAGACGGTCAGACCCGCGGCTTCGATGCCGGTATCGCACAGCTCCTGTCCAACTACATTCTGGGCGAGAACAAGGTCGAGATCACCCAGGTGACCTCGGACACGCGCGAGTCTGTCCTGCAGAACGGCCAGGTCGACGCCGTCTTTGCCACCTACACCATCACTGACGAGCGCAAGAAGCTCGTCTCCTTTGCCGGTCCCTACTACTACACCCAGCAGGCTATCCTGGTGCTCGCCGATAACGACGACATCAAGAGCGTCGACGACCTGGCCGACAAGAGCGTCGCCGTCCAGTCCGGCTCCAACGGCCCCGCCATCCTGGAGGAGCTCGCTCCCAAGGCCAGCCAGCAGGAGTTCAAGACCGACGAGGAGGCCCGCCAGGCACTCCAGCAGGGTCGTGTTGACGCCTACGTCATCGATAACAACATGCAGCAGAGCGCCCTGGTCCGCGAGCCCGGCAAGTACAAGATCGCCGGCAAGCCCTTCGGCAGCAAGGAGCCCTACGGCATCGGTCTGCCGCTCGATTCCGACGGCGTCGCCTTTGTCAATGACTTCCTTAAGAAGATCGAGGACGACGGCACCTGGACCGAGCTGTGGCAGATCTGCATCGGCGACC
The DNA here is from genome assembly GCA_046976245.1 of Collinsella sp. Taxonomy (GTDB): domain Bacteria; phylum Actinomycetota; class Coriobacteriia; order Coriobacteriales; family Coriobacteriaceae; genus Collinsella. The sequence goes on from JBKWEB010000013.1 coordinate 28,945, forward strand.
GCACGGGCGACACCAATGTTCCCGAGCTGCCCGAGATCGGCGCCTAGGCAACGAGCCTGGTAACGGCCGCAACGAAACCATATGGAAACGCACGATGCGCTTTATTGCGGTAAACTGTTTCCTCACAGAGTTGTCGGGGCTTCCGTACACACGGGAGCCCCTTTCCTTATCGGCGGGAGGTCCGCATGAGTCTCTCCGAACTCTGGTCGCTCTATGGCCAGAACTATATCGACGCGCTGCTAGCAACCTGGGGTATGACGCTTGAGTCGTTTGCCATCGCCATGGTGCTGGCCGTCGCCGTCACCGTGATGCGCGTGTCGCCGCTCAAGCCGCTGCGCGTCTTTGGCGACCTGTATGTCCAGGTCTTCCGTAATATCCCCGGCATCGCGCTGCTCATCATCGTCGTCTATGCGCTGCCGCCGCTCAAGGTCGTTCTGCCCTACCGCACCTGCGTTATCGTCGCCACGGTCCTTTTGGGCTCGGCCTTTGGCTCCGAGAACTTTATGAGCGGCATCAACACCGTCGGCGTCGGCCAGGTGGAAGCCGCACGTTCACTCGGCATGAGCTTCAATCGTATCCTCGCCAAGATCGTGATTCCGCAGGCACTGCGCTCGAGCGTGCTGCCCATGACCAACCTCTTTATCGCCGTCATGCTCACCACCGCGCTCGGCAGCCAGGTGCCGCTTAAGCCGCAAGAGCTCACCGGCGTGGTGAGCTACATCAACACGCGCTCACTTGGCGGCGTCGCCGCGTTCTTTATCTCGGCGCTCGGCTACCTGGGCACGGCCTTTGTGGTGAGCCACATTGGCAACTATATCGATAAGAAGGTGAGGGTCCTCCGATGAGCAAGCATTCCTCCCCTGCGCTTACCATGCGTGATGCGCTCTACGAGGCTCCCGGCCCCAAGATGCGCGCCAAGATTCGCATCGGCACCGCCATCTCGCTTGTTGCCGTCGCCGCACTCGTCGTCCTGGTACTGCAGCGCTTTTATGTGACCGGCCAGCTTTCGGTCCACTATTGGTATTTCTTTACGCACCTCACCACCTGGAAGTTCTTGCTTGCCGGCTTTGAGGGCACTGTTAAGGTCGCACTCACCGCTGGCGCCATCGCGCTGGTGCTGGGCTTAGCCCTTATGCTCGGCCGCACCAGCGACATTAAGCCGCTGCAGCTGGTCTGCCGCGTGCTTACCGACTTCTTCCGCGGCGTGCCGAGCCTGCTGTTTATCTACTTCTTCTTTTTGGTGCTGCCCCAGTACAAGATCTCGCTGCCGTCGTTTTGGATGCTCACACTGCCTGTCGCGCTCGCTGCGGCCGGCGTGCTGGCCGAGATTTTCCGCGCCGGCGTCAACGCCGTGCCGCGCGGCCAGGTCGAGGCCGCCCAGGCACTCGGTCTTTCCAAGGCTAAAATCACCTTTAAAATCGTGTTGCCGCAGGCGATTCGGTTTATCATTCCGTCGTTGATTTCGCAGCTCGTGGTCGTAGTCAAAGACACCACCGTCGCCTATGTGGTGAGCTACCCCGACCTCATGCAAAATGCCCGCGTGCTCATTACCAACTACGATGCCCTCGTGTCGGTCTACCTGGTGATCGCAGTCATCTACATCCTCATCAACGTCGCGATCAACAAGGCCGCTGTCTATGTTTCGCACAAGACCGGCGCGACCATCATCCGCTAACGCTTTACCATTTCTAGTCATAAGGAGCCGAGCACCATGGCACAGAGCACCTCTTCCACCGGCAATCAGCCGCTGATCGAGCTCAGGCACGTCGATAAGCACTATGGCGATCTACACGTCCTCAACGACATCAATCTCTCGGTTGACCGCGGCGAGGTCGTCGTTGTGATCGGACCCTCGGGCTCAGGCAAATCGACCATGTGCCGCACCATCAACCGCTTGGAGACCATCGACTCGGGCGAGATCCTCATCGAGGGCGAGCCCCTGCCGCAGGAGGGCAAGGATCTTGCCCGCATGCGTGCCGAGCTGGGCATGGTGTTTCAGCAGTTCAACCTGTTTGCGCATATGACCGTACTGCAGAACGTCATGCTGGGGCCGGTCGATGTACTGGGCGTGTCCAAGGAGGAGGCTCGTGGGCGCGCCATGGACCTGCTGAGCCGCGTGGGCGTTGCCGAGCAGGCCGATAAGGTGCCCGCACAGCTCTCGGGCGGCCAGCAGCAGCGCGTGGCCATCGCCCGTTCACTCGCCATGCAGCCCAAGGCCATGCTCTTTGACGAGCCCACAAGCGCCCTTGATCCCGAGATGATCAACGAGGTACTCGAGGTCATGGTCCGTCTGGCCCAGCAGGGCATGACGATGATCGTCATCACGCACGAGATGAACTTTGCCCGCCGCGTGGCCGATCGCGTCGTCTTTATGGCCGACGGCCAGATCGTGGAAACCGGCACGCCCGACGAGTTCTTCGACCACCCCCAGACCAAGCGCGCCCAGGACTTCCTCAACTCCATCAAGGGTCACTAGCCAGCCACCCCGTGGGACAAATCCATCGGAAGCGTTGTCCCACGTCTCTCATGCGCCCTGTCACCTTCAGATTCGAAAGCAACACCTATGATCGGAACCCGCACCTCATCGTCCTACACCCCGCATGTCGACATCGACCCCGCCGACCGCCCACTCATCCTCGTCGCACCGCGTTGGGAAGAGGCAAAGCCGTTTTTGAGCGAGACGCTCTCCCCCAACGAGGAAATCGCAAGTGTCTTTGTCGATGCCATTCTTGCCGCCGGCGGCCTGCCGCTGCAGATGTCCATCACCGAGGACATTGAGGTTATCCGTCATTACGTCGATATCGCCGACGGCATCGCTATTCCCGGCGGCCCGGACGTCAACCCCAAGCGCTGGGGCGACGAGCGCCCCTACGACCCCACACTGTGCTGCGAGATTCGCGACCGTTTTGAGTTTAAGCTGGTTAACGAGGTGCTCCGCGCCAAAAAGCCACTCTTTACCACCTGCCGCGGCACGCAGCTGCTCAACGTCGCCACCGGCGGCACCCTGTGCATGGACGTGCCGAGCCTGGGTGCGCGCGAGGGTCGCACGCAGTGGCGTCACACCCACGTGCTCAACGATCCCGTGCACCCCGTCGAGGTCGTGCCGGGCTCGCTGCTGGAACGCGCGGTTGGCGGGCACAGACTAATCCAGACCAACTCCGCACACCACTGCTGCGTCGACCGTCTGGGTAAAAGCACGCGCTTGGTCGCCAAAGCAACCGACGGCGTTCCCGAGTGCATCGAAGTCGAAGGCCAGCCGTTCTGCCTGGGCGTACAATGGCACCCTGAGTACACGTGGAAGACGCTCGAGACCGACTTTAACCTCTGGAAGTCGTTTGTCGAGGCGGCAGCCAAGGTCAAGCAGGCCCGCTAGTTCACGGACAGCACAACAGACAAGGGCGCCCCGCCGGCCACATGGTCCGACGGGGCGCCCTATTACCTATATGCTGCCGGCACGCAGCCCAAGGCCCGCAAGCTCTTATTCGGCCGCCTCGCGCAGGGCCGACATCGTAGCCGCATATTGCTGCTGCAACGCATGCATCCTCTCGCGGGCGCCGTCAACGGCATCGGCGCCGCGCAGCGCTTCGGTTACCACGACCGCCGGCCCGTACAGATTATCGAATCCCAGGTTCTGGCTCACGCCCTTGAGCGTGTGCGCTGCCATAAACGCACCTTCGGCGTCTCCCGCCGCCATAGCGGCCTCCAGCTTGTCCATGCTCTCGTCATCCAAAAACTTGAGGGCAAAGCGGGCAAGCATTTCCTCGCCCATCAGCCGAGCGCACGCGTCATCATAATTAGCGCCGATCTTCTCATACGCCTCACGCATGGAAATCATGGATTAAAACTCCTTTGGTCAAACTAAATCGTGGGAAACGCGACAACGTCGGCGGGGCGTGCCAACGTCTCGGCAATACGGTCTTGCACCTCGAGCAGGCAGTTGAGCAACAGTGGGTTAAAGGTGCCGCACTTACCGTCCAGGATCATCTGGATCGCCTCCTTGTGCGGGATAGCGTCCTTGTACACGCGCACGCTCGTCAGCGCATCATACACGTCGGCCACCGAGACCACCTGCGCGGCAATGGGAATCTCGTCGCCCTTAAGGCCATCGGGATAGCCCTTGCCGTCCCAGCGCTCGTGATGCCAACGCGCAATCTGGTACGCATATTCCATAAGCGCATTGCCGACGTGATGGCGGCCCAGCTCACGCAGCATGTCGGCGCCGATCGTGGTATGTGTTTTCATAATCTCGAACTCCTCGGGCGTAAGGCGCCCGGGTTTGTTGAGAATCGCATCGTCAATCGACATCTTGCCGATATCGTGCAGCGCCGAAGCCAGGGCAATCGTAGAGCGTTCCTCATTGTCGAGGGAGATCGTGCCGCTACGCTGGACCAGACAGCCAAGCAGCAGCTCGGTCAGCTTCTCGATGTTCGTAACGTGCCTGCCGCTCTCGCCATTGCGAAGCTCCATGACGCCGGCCATGATGTCGATGAGCATGCGACTGTTCTTGACGCGCTCGTTGTACTGCTGGGACAGCAGGCTCGTCAGACGGCGCTGTTTGGCGTATAGGCGGATGGTGTTGCTTACACGGCGGCGCACGACACGGGAGTCAAACGGGCGGTTGATATAGTCCGAGGCGCCCAGCTCGTACGCGCGCAGAACCATATCATCGGAATCTTCGCTCGAAATCATGATAAAAGGCAGATTGTCGATACCCGATCGGCGCGACAGATCGGCCAGCACCTCAAAGCCGCTTATGCCCGGCATGACAATATCCATCAGCACGAGCGACAACTCATCGCCATAGCGGTCGACCATGTCAAGCGCCGTACGACCGTTGTCGGCCTCGAGGATGCAATACTCGTCCTTGAGCATCTCTTTGAGAATGGCTCGGTTCATCTCGGAGTCATCGACAATAAGCACCAAAGGCTTGTCGCTTTGGAAGGCTTCGATGGAATCGGCATCGGTCACGACCGTACCGGCTTTTGCCTTAGCGCGGCTCAATAACTGGACAGCGCGGCCAACTCCCTCATCGACCGTCTCGCCATGAATGCGAACGCCACCAACACATGCCGTCAAGCTCACGTACTCATGGCCCGGAACAATCGTGGAATGAACGGCATCGGACACCTGATGCAGGCGACGGGTGAAGTCATCGGAGGGAATATTGGGCATGACGACCACAAACTTGTCGCAGCCATAGCGCACAAGCTCGTCAGTCGAACGAATTCCGCTGCGTATGGCTGTCGCCACAGCACCGAGCGCAAGGTCGCCGGCATGACGGCCACACGTATCGTTGAAGACCCTAAAATCATCAAGGTCGATCACCGCAACGCCGGCATTCATGCGGGCGCTACGGAGCTTTTCCTCGTAATATCGGCGATTGCGCACGCTCGTCAGCACGTCGGTGTAGACAAGGTCCTCTTCTGCAGCCTCTTGCTCATCGATCGGACGCACCATCAGCAGGACGTGAGGCTCGCCCTCGACCTTCAGAGGGCGTAGGCGGGCGCGGTACTCAACACCATCGTTGAGCAGTTGCTCCGACACCTCATCGGAATCTGCCAAGGCCTCAAGACTCGATTGACGCAGACAAGGGCACCGATTGCCGGCGAGCAGGCAGTTAGGCTCGCTCTTAATCTGATCGGCCGACAGCAAACGCACCACGGGGTAGGTCTTTGCGACGCGGGCGACCTCAGCGGCAGCCTCCTCGTCGGTTAGATTGACCTCGTGATTATTGAGCATATGGGGCCCTTTCGATAGTTTCGCATGGTAGCGGTGGGTTCCAAATGTTACAAGGTTAACACCTTGCCGATGCAGGTAAGCACGTGAATGCTGTTACATTTTTATGAGTTGGCAGACGGCGCGATTGAAGCCGCAGACGTGAGGTCTTGAGCACATTTGTTAACACGGCCGAAACGTTTGCGAGTGAAGGCTGTTTTGTTTTTTGCAGCTGTTAGAGCCCCAGGATGCCACGGACAGTCTGGGCAGCCGCTGTCGGGCGATCGCGCAGGCCGTTGTGCGCGCCGGGAACCATTACGAGTGGACAGCCCAAAAGCTCAGCCGCCATCCTCGTGCCCGCCTCGCGGGGTGTACCGACCGAAAGCTCGCCCAAAAACACAGCCGACACCGCCTTTGATTCTCGGGCGCGCTCCCAGTCGGGAGCATATGTCATATTTGTTCCGTATTCATTGGCCATAAAGCAACGACCATTGCGCAGGGCATGCTTGGCTTCCGCTTCGGTCGTCCCAGGAGCCTCGGGGTCCAAGTCGCCGAGAGCTCCCAAGAAAAGCCGAAGCGCCCTTGAAACCTTTCCAGCCGCAATCATATCGAGCAAAATCGGAGCCGCGCCCATGCCGACGCCTTCGGCCGACACAGCCGGCTCATGCAGAATCGCACGGGCGACGAGATGGGGTTCGATGCGAAGAAGCTCCAGCGCCACCAACGTACCGGCGCTGTGCGCAAGCACATTTGTCGGAGCGCCAACGTGTTCGATCACGGCCTGCAGGTCGGCGGCCTGAGCGGCAAGATCATAGCTGCCGTCTGCCGCTTCGCTGCTGCCGCCACAGCCGCGGCGGTCGTAGGCAATTACGCGGTAGTTGTGACTGAGCTCACATGCAATGCCGTCGAAAAATGTGCCGTCGACACAAGCGCCGTGCACGCACACCAAGGCAGGAGTATCAGGCGACACATCCGGGCCGGCATATTCGCGACAGGCAATCGTGGTGCCCGCATTCTCGACCGTAAAATCCATGTTGTGCCCCCATCATCAACGCCCATCCAGTTGCGCGTCAGTACGGCTGGATAGACCCGCATTTCTTTACGCCTTGTTAACAGATTAACTTTACCCGACCCGAGGCTTTTCATGACACGGCATAATGAGCGACGTGAAAAAACGAAACTTGTAAAGCAAGAGCCCGCACCCTGCTTTGGAGCCGATGCTATGCTTAGGCACAATTGTCTTGAGGAGCATATGCCTATGTCTACGTTTTTGAATGCCAGCCCCATCTTTGGGCCCGTTCGCAGCCGTCGCCTTGGTCTCTCGCTCGGCGTCAACATGATGCCGGCCAGCGGCAAAATCTGCACGTTCGACTGCATTTACTGCGAAAACGGCCTCAACGCCGAGCGCCCCTGTCACGAGCCGTACAACACAGCTGCCGTGGTACTCGACGCGCTCGAGGCAAAGCTGCGCGATATGGCAGCCGAGGGCGAGCTCCCCGATGTGATCACCTTCGCAGGCAACGGCGAGCCCACCGTCGCACCGGAGTTTCCGCAGGCCATCGCCGGTGCCGTCGCGCTTCGCGACCAGCTGGCCCCAAACTCCAAGATTGCCGTGCTCTCCAACGGCACGCGCGCCGACCGCCCCGAGGTACACAATGCGCTCATGATGGTCGACGACAACATCCTCAAGCTCGATACGGTCGACCCGGCGTTTATCCAGCTGCTCGACCAGCCTGTTGGCCCCTACGACGTCGAGCACCAGATCGAGACGTTCGCAAGCTTTGACGGTCACGTTATTATCCAGACGATGTTTTTGAGCGGTGAGTACCGGGGCAAGTCTCTCGATAACACCGGCGAGGAGTACGTTGCCCCCTGGCTCGCGGCACTTGAGCGCATTCGCCCACAAGAAGCGACCATCTACACGGTGGCTCGCGAGACGCCGGTCGCCGGCCTTGCCAAAGCAGCGCCCGAGGCCCTCGACGCCATCGCCGCGCGCGTGCGCGCCCTCGGCATTCCCTGCCAGGTGAGCTACTAGCAAAACCACGCAGCAGCTAGTGTCCGCCATCCCACTCCATCAGTTGCGGTGATATAGTTCCTATTTATGCTGTTAAACCGCTTAAATCGGAACTATATCACCGCAACTTTTATGGACGCGTGAGTGGGCTATACTAGCTGCGGATGAAAGGAAGTTAGCCATGTATGACAAAGGACCCGTACCCGGCCGCAACGACGCCTGCTGGTGCGGCAGCGGCAAAAAATATAAGAAATGTCACAGCGCCTTCGACGAGCGCCTCGAGCGCCTGTGGGAGGAGGGCTGGGAGGTTCTGCCCCGTACGCTCTACAAGACGCCCGCCGATATCGAGGGCATCAAGCGCTCGGCCGCTATCAACGTGGGCGTGCTCGATTACGTAGGCGAACACATCGCCGCGGGCATGACCACCAACCAGATCGACCAGATGATCTACGACTACACCGTCGAGCACGGTGGCACGCCGGCCGACCTCAACTACGAGGGCTATCCCAAGAGCGTGTGCACCTCGATCAACGACGTCGTCTGCCACGGCATCCCCTGTGATACAGACGTGCTGCACGAGGGCGATATTATCAACGTGGACTGCTCCACGATCCTGGACGGCTACTTTAGTGATTCGAGCCGTATGTTCTGCATCGGCGAGGTCTCGGCCGAGCGCCAGCGCCTGGTCGACGTCACCCGTGCCAGCGTGGAGGCGGGTCTGGCGGCCGTCAAGCCATGGCTGCCGTTGTCCGTTATGGCCGAGGCCGTGCAAAAGACCGTCGAGGACGCCGGCTTTAGCGTGGTGCGCGAGTACGGCGGACACGGCATCGGCAAGGAGTTCCACGAGGACCCGTTTGTGGGCTTTACCACCGAGGCGCCCGATGTGGACACCATCATGGCTCCGGGCATGGTCTTTACCATCGAGCCCATGGTCAATGCCGGAGCGCCCGACATTAAGATTAGCAAGGGTGACGGTTGGTGCGTGCGCACCAAGGACGGCAGCGATTCGGCCCAGTGCGAGGTACAGCTCGTGGTGACCGAGGACGGCTACGAGCTGCTCAGCTGGTAGCTGTGGATGCGCCGGGCTACGCGATGGATATGTTAACCATCGCGTAGCCCGGCGTTTTTATAGCGTTTTGCCTGATACAACCTGCCAAAATAAACCTGTCCCTTTTTGGTAGGTCGAGCGGAAAGGACTGCTTGTGAACATCCTGGTTTTGCTGCCCGTCAACGACCGCCATCGCGCGATCCTCGAGTCGAGCGCTCCGGGCGAGGACTTTATCTACACGAGCGCCGACGCCGCCACGCGCGAGCAGGTCGCCGATGCCGACGTGATCTTGGGCAACATCGACCCTGACATGCTCACAGCATGCGAGCATCTCCAGCTGTTGCAACTGCAGACCGCGGGCTATGACGATTACTTGGCCGCCGGCACCGTGCCAGCCGACGCTAAGCTTTCCTGCTCGGTGGGCGCCTACGGCCAGGCTGTGAGCGAGCACATGTTTGCCATGGTCCTTTCCATGATGAAGCGCCTGCCCGGCTATCACGACTTGCAGCGCGAGCATCGCTGGGAGGATTTGGGGCCGGTCACCTCGCTCAAAAACGCCAATGTGCTGGTGCTGGGCGCGGGCGATATCGGCGGCCACTTCGCCACGCTCTGCCGCAACATGGGCGCGCACGTCCGCGGCATCAAGCGCCATCCACTCGTCTACCCCATTGTGTTTGAGGACATGGACGGCATGGACGCCCTGTCCGAGCGCCTGGCCGAGGCTGACATCGTCGCATCCTTTATGCCCAGCACACCCGAGACCCGCGGCCTGGCGAACGCCGAGTTCTTCGCCGCGATGAAACCGGGCGCCTTCTTTGCCAACGGCGGCCGCGGCGACCTTGTGGTCGCCGACGACTTGGTTGCCGCCCTGGAGTCGGGACATCTCGCCGGCGCCGCGGTCGACGTCACCGACCCCGAGCCGCTGCCTGAGACAAGCCCCCTGTGGGATGCGCCCAACATGCTCATCACGCCGCACGTCTCCGGCTGGTTCCACCTGGCAGCCACGCTCAACAATGTGGTCGACATTGCCGCAGAGAATCTGCGTCACCTGCAAGCCGGCGAGACCCTGCGCTGTTGGATCGAACACTGATTGTTCCGGCGTTTTGCCAAACGCCGGAACCCCTCGACGCTGCGAGCCCGCCAGAGCGGCAATCTGCCTTTCAATCGTCGGGCATGACCAGAAGGTCAATGCCCTCCTCTTTCACGTCACCTTGCTCGCTCTGGCGGGCTCTCGCTGACTTTTGTCCGACCTGCGGCATTCTCCCTTTTTGGTGCAATGGGGTCAGGTTAGTTTGCACCATTACGTTGGTTTTGCCTGCGATACTTTTGTCAAAGTGATATCAGGCATTCATCTGGCGTTTTCGACGTTTCGCCTATTAGAGCCAGTCCATCTCCTTACCATAATGGTCCGAATAGGCGCTACGCTTGAGTTCTTCATCGCTCGCTGGCCACGCGTTGGACACGTCGATTCCCGATTCATGGCAAGCGGTGGCGAACAGCTTCGACCCCTGATCGATTAGTTGAGACCTGCCCTCGGTCTTCTCGTCTTCGGCTTGCATTTAGAGCTCCACGCTTTCGGCGCCGTTGATGGTTAGGTTGCGCTCGTAGAACGCGGTGAGAGCGCGGATGGCGTACATCACGTCGCGTACGCCGCCGGTCTCGTAGCTTGAGTGCATGGCCAGCTGCGGCAGGCCCACGTCCACGGCATGCATGCTCGCCTGCATGTTCGACAGGTTGCCGAGCGTGGAGCCACCCGCCATATCGCTCTTGTTGGCGAAGGCCTGCGTGGGCACGTCGGCGTCATCGCAAATAGCCTGGAACACTGCGCGGCTAAAGGCATCGGTGCAGTAATGCTGGTTGGCGGCTTCCTTGATAACGATACCGCCGTTGAGCACAACCTGATTGCGGGCGTCGCACTTCTCGGCGTGGTTGGGGTGCACGGCATGCGCATTGTCGCAGCTCACAAGCATCGAGGCAGCAAGTGCACGATGGTACGACTCGTCGTCAAAGCCCAGCGATCCGTTGATGCGGCGCAGTGCGTCGGCCAAGAACGTCGACATGGCGCCCTGCTTGGTCTCGGAACCAACCTCCTCGTTATCAAAGCAGCAGAAGACCGAGACGTCGCGCGCGTTCTCGGCACCCAAAAATGCCTGCAGTGAGGTGTAGGCGCAGGCCAGGTCGTCGAGCTTGGGCGTCGAGATGAACTCGTCAGCCCAGCCCCAAATGCGCGCATCCTGGCGGTTGACCAGGAACAGATCGCGGCTCAGGATCTGCTCGGGCTCAACGTCCAGTTCGTCGGCAACCAGGGCATCAAAATCGCCCTGCTTAAGCTCACCGGCGCTGATGAGCGGGCACAGGTCGACGGCGCGGTTGGGCGCAAAGCCCTCGTTAACGCCGCGGTTCATATGGATGGCAAGGCTCGGGATAATCGCGACTTCGCGCTCGGTGGCAAGCAGGCGGCTCTCAATACGGTCGCCTTCGCGTACCAACACGCGGCCCGCGAGCGCCAGCGGGCGGTCGAACCAGGTGTAGTCGATCATGCCGCCGTAGGCCTCGGTGTTCAGGCGCAGCGTCTCGCCTGCGCCGTCGAGCTCGGGCACGGCCTTGACCCTAAACGTCGGCGAATCGCTGTGCGACGCCGTGAGCTGAAAATGATAGTCACCGGCAACGCCGTCCTCGCCCCACGTCGCGGTCAGGTCCTCGCCCACCTTAAAGGCAATAACGCTCGAGGTATTGCGCTGCGTGTAATAACGCCCGCCCGGCTCGATGTCCCACGCCGCGTTCTCGGGCAGGCAGGTAAAGCCCGCCTCGTCGAGCTCGGCCATAATGGTCGCCGCCGTATGGAACATGCTGGGACATGCCTCGATAAAGTCGATGAGGTCGTTGGCGGCCTCGATATCGTCGGCCGTCACATGCGCGCGCTCGGGCGTTTCCTGATCCGTCATGCTCTCCCCTTTCGCTGGGTTGATGGTCCCCTCCAGCATACCCCGCCACGCCAGCGCCGCACTCTTCATTCCATGTTTAATCCCGCGCCGCTCACCAAGTTGAGCCATCATGCCCGCGCTCCTTTTGCGACAATTACGCTAACAGGACGAGAGGAGCCGTCATGAAGCCACGTAACATTGCCATCGCCTGCGGTGTCGCGGGAGTCGCCGTCGGCCTTGCCGCTGCCACCGGTATCGTTTACCGCAAGCAAATCAAGTCCGCCGCGTCGCTCAAACGCTTGACCGGCTACGCGGATAGCTATGACCTGTACGCAATCGACATCGCCTACGACTACGATCTTGATCGCATCATCGCCGCTGGCGTGCGCGACGACCAGGCCTACATCGATGCCGTGGTGGCGCAGGTGCTGCCCGGTGTGCCGGTACATGTCCAGGCGCCCCAGTTTGCCTGCAGCGCTTTTGTCGCCGTAGATGCCGAAGGCCGCGTGCGCACCGGTCGCAATTACGACTTTAAGGACGACACCTCGGCGCTGCTGGTGCGCAATCACCCACGCGACGGCTATGCCTCCATCGGGTTTGCCGCCCTTAACAACCTGGGCGATAACACTCCGCTTGACTCCGTCGGCGGACGCGCCGCCGCACTCATGGGCCCGTTTGCCCAGCTCGACGGTGTTAACGAATGCGGCGTGTCCATTGCCGTACTCACTCTGGACTCCAAGCCCTGTGACCAGGACACGCAGCGCCCCGTCATCAATACCTCGCTCGCCATCCGCCTGGTGCTCGACCGTGCCGCCACCACGCAAGAAGCTGTCGACCTGCTTTCCGCCTACGACATGCACGCCATGGCAGGACGCGATTACCACTTCTTTATCAACGACGCCGCCGGTGACGCGCGCGTAGTAGAGTGGGATCCGCGCGATCCGGACCGTGCTTTCAAAGCGACTCCTGTACGCCAGGTTACGAACTTCTACGCCTGCTATGGCGACGAAGTGCTGCCCAACCAAAAGAATGGCGAGCTGGGCCATGGTAAAGAGCGCGCCGTCGCAATCGCCGATGTCCTTGACGCCCATGTCGGTGCCCAGGACGAAACGATTGTCTGGAAAGCCCTGCGTGCCGCAGCGCAAGAACCCAATCCGGAAGACATCACCAGCAATACGCAATGGTCGGTCGTCTTTGACAATACCGAACCCGCCGCCGCCATTACGCTGCGCCGCCACTGGGGCGACGTCGACGCCTTCGCACTGTAAGGACCCAGGCTCGTCGACCTTACGCTCGCCTGACGTTGTTTACATTTCTATACGCTTGAGCTAACACGTTTTACCCCCGTATCAACAGTGTGCGGGGGTAAACTTATGCGCATGTTATAACTTGCCCGGAAGGATTCATCATGCTTAGGATCGGTCTTCTTACCAGTGGCGGCGACTGCCAGGCGCTCAACGCCACCATGCGCGGCATTGTCAAAACGCTTATGACCAATAGCGAAGAGCCTATTGAGATCTATGGTTTTGAGGACGGCTACCAGGGCCTTATCTACAGCCGGTTCCGCGTCATGACGCCCGCCGATTTTAGCGGCATCCTTACCCGTGGCGGCACCATCCTGGGCACGAGCCGTACGCCGTTCAAGCGCCTGGATATTCCCGAGGCCGACGGCGTCGAGAAGGTGCCGGCAATGGTCCACACCTATCATAAGCTGCAGCTCGACTGCCTGTTTATGCTGGGCGGCAACGGCTCCACCAAGACCGCCAACCGTCTGCGCGAAGAGGGCCTCAACGTTATCGCCCTGCCTAAGACCATCGATAACGACACCTGGGGCACCGAGCTGACGTTTGGCTTTACGAGCGCCATCGACGTCGCCACCAAGTGCATCGACGACATTCACACCACCGCTTCGAGTCACGGCCGCGTGTTCGTTATCGAGATCATGGGCCACAAGGTTGGCTGGATCCCGCTATACGCCGGCGTCGCGGGCGGCGCGGATGTCATCTTGATTCCCGAGATCCCCTACGACATGGATAACGTCATCAAGACCATCGAGCATCGCATGGAGACCGGCAGCCGCTTTACCATCGTGGCCGTCGCCGAGGGCGCTATCTCCAAGGAGGACGCGGCGCTGTCCAAGAAGGAGTACAAGAAGAAACTCGCCGAGCGCACGAGCCCGTCGATCGTCTACGACATCGCCAAGGAGATCGAGGCCAAGACCGGTCGCGAGACCCGCGTCGCCATCCCCGGCCACACGCAGCGCGGCGGCCAGCCCAACGCCCAGGACCGCATCTTTGCGACCCAGTGCGGCGTCGAGGCGGCGCTGGGCTGTCTACGCGGCGAGTTTGGCTACATGATCGCCCTGCGTGACGGCAAGATGTGTCACATGCCGCTCGAGGATGTCGCCGGCAAGCTCAAGTATGTCGATCCCCAGAGCGATCTGGTGCGCGAGGCCAAGGCGTTGGGCATCAGCTTCGGCGACGAATAGCCTCGGCCGAAACTGCTCTCATCGGAGACCCCAGGGCTTACCTCCCAAATCGTCCTCGGACATGTCAGGATCCCGCCGTGCGCTTCGCGCGGCGGGATCCTTCCGTCCTGCGGAAAGATTTGGGAGGTAAGCCCTAGGGCCTCCTGCGGTGACTGGGGAGGCCGAGACTATTCGTCTTCTTGCTGCGGGTGCCTGGGGTAGGATGCGGCGTGCATTTTTGGGAGTATTCAGCAGCCGAGGGTGCCTGCATACTGGATTTTGGGCGAAAGGCAGGCACCATGGGCCGCATCCTGTAAAAAAACGAGCGGCTCTAGAGGCGTTGGGACTCAGAATCGGGGCTTTCAGCGCAGTTTTGCACCCCCGCCCCCGCGCCCGCGGACCCCGGGACGCTGAATACTCCGGAATTTGCACGGCGCCCCCTGGGGTACCTGTGGGCAAAAAGCAACCGCCCCGTCAAAGTATGCATTTGGCGGGGCGGTTTATGCAAAAATGCTGCTGCGGGCGCGTCGGCAGCTCGCTAGAACTTGAATCCCAGGGCAGGTTACTCGGCGCTTTTGAGGGCGCCGACCATGTCGATCTTGTTGAGGGTACGATTGGTGGCGAGGTTGACGATAAACGTAAAGCCAAAGGAAAGCACCACGGCGAGCACGTAGCTTAGCGGCTCGACCTCAACATCAAAGTACAGCGACGGCATCTGCAAAATGTACGTAAAACTCTCGGCCAGCAAGCCGCCCAGTGGCACGCCCAGCGCGGCGCCAATTGCCGTGAGGATCAACGTCTCCTTGTTGACGTAATGGTGCACCTCGCCACGGCGGAAACCAAGCACCTTGATGGTCGCCAGCTCGCGCTCGCGCTCGGAGATATTCGTGTTGGACAGCGTAAACACCACCACAAACGACAGGCACGCCGCCATAAAGGTCACGAGCACCACGACGGAATTGATAATAGTGAAGTTCGCCTCAAAGTTCTCCCAATGCTCGGCCGTGCTCGAAATCGAAAGCCAGCCGTCACTCTTAAGCTTCTTGCTAAACGCAATCTGGTCGGCCGACGAACCCTTGAGCAGCGCAAAGATGCCATTGAGGCGAACGCTGCGCCCAAACGCGCGCTCATAGGTGCTCTGCGTCATGTAAAGCGTGTTGCCCAGATAGTTAAGCGAAATGTCGCTGACCTTGACCTTGGCGACGTTGAGTGACGAATCCTGGACGTGCGCCGTATCGCCCGGTTGAATCCCCAGCACCAGCTGTGAACTCTTACTCAGATACACGTCTCCGTCACGCAAAGACAGTGGCTCTTTGGACTCATCCTCAAGGCGAACATAGTCGTCCAGATCGTTCGTGCGGTCATCGGGCACCACGATCAGCTGCACGGTCTCGCTCTTTCCGCCGAATGTAAAGGTGACGTTGTCGGTCATGATCGGCAGCGTCGAAGTTACGGTCACACCGGAATCCTTGACCGCGCTTCGCTCGTCGAGCGCCGCGCACGTCTGCGAAAAATCGTCGGGATTGGCAACCGCCAGCAGGTCGTAGCGTGTGATGTGGCCGTACTGCTTGGGCGAAAGCGCGACCGACGTATCACGAATGCCCATGCCGCAGATCACGAGCGCCGTGCAGCCGGCGATGCCGAAGATGGTCATAAAGGCGCGCTTTTTGTAGCGGAACAGGTTACGCGCTGCCACCTTGTTCAAAAAGCCCATGCGGCGCCAGATAAATCCGATACGCTCGAGCAGAATGCGTGAGCCGGCACGCGGCGCCTTGGGGCGCATGAGCGAGGCAGGGGTCTCGGCCATCTCGTGGCGGCAGGCGATAATCGTGGCGCCCACCACGCCCACGGCAAACAGCGCCACCGAAACGATCGAGGACACGATGTCGTACGAAAGTAGCATCTGGGGCAGTGAGTACATGTCGTCGAACACCGTAAACAGGAACAGCGGCAGGCCCACAAATCCGATGATGTTGCCGAGCACGCCGCCGATCAGACAAGCCCACAGCGCATAGTCCACGTATTTGGACAGGATGCGTCCGCGCGAATAACCGAGTGCCTTATACAGGCCGATGAGCGTGCGCTCCTCCTCGACCATACGCGTGGCGGTGGTAAGGCTGATGAGCACGGCGACGATAAAGAAGATGAACGGGAACACCGTGGCGATGGCCTCAATTGACGAGCTATCGCTCTCCACGCTCGAGTAGCTTGCGATATTGCCGCGGTCCTGGATGTACCAGGTGCATTCACCAAGGTCAGAGAGCTCGGCGCGGGCATCGGCAAACTGCTGGTCGGCGGCGGCACGGCGCTGGTCCAGGTCGGCTTGCGCCTGCGCACGCTCGTCGCTGCCCTCGGCCATGCGATTGATGTTGTCCTGCTCAATCCCAAAGAGCATATTCGCCTGGCGCTCGGCCGCATCCAAGCTTGCCGGCGTGTCGACCGTCAGTTCCTGAGCGCGCGCTTTCTCACGCTCCTCGCGGATCTTCTCGATATTGCTCTTGACCTCATTGATCTTTGCCGCGTAGGAATCCGAATAGGAGTTGAGGCTCTTGGCTCCCTCGACGATCACGTGGACCGCGGAGTAGAAAGAAGATGTCGCGGCGTCCTCGCTCACATAGAACTTATAGTCCGCCGCCGAAGCAGCGCGAAAGGCGTTGACTGTCGAGTCGGAGCTCACATCAGTGGGATCGAGGACCTCGGCCGTAATGGTGTAATCGCCCGCGGCAAACTGATCCTTGGCGCTTTGGTTCGACGAGCTCGCGTCATTGGCGGCAAAACTCACCGTATCGCCGAGCTTTTTACCCGAAGCCTTCAGGAACTTCGAAGTCACCGCGACCTCATCGGCGCTCTCGGGCAAATCGCCGTTCACGAGCACCGGCTGATCGATGTTCTCCTTGGAGAGACTTTGCACGACCACGCGCTCGCGCGTTGTGCCCACGGCGGTGTAGGCGGTCTCGGTGTAGATGCCTTCGGCCGTTTCGACGTCATCGACCTCTTGGATGGCGTCGAGATCATCGTCAGTCAGGCCATAGGTCGACTGCACGTTAATGTCATAGACATTTTGCTGGTCGAAGTAGGCGTCAACCGAATCGCACAGGTCCTCGCAACCCGCCTTAAGGCCGCACATCACGCTCACGCCAAGCGCGGTGATGACCACGATTGACAAGAAGCGCTTAAGACTGCCTCGGATTGTGCGGTAGATGCCACGGCGAAAAACCGTCGGCACCATATCGTTTGAGCTTTGGGCAGTGCGGTAGGTCGTAAAATCCTGCTCGCACTCCGTGTTCTGCGCGTCGCGGCGTAGGCTGTTTTGGCGGTCCTGATCCATGGGCGCTACCACTCGATCGTCTCGATAGGCACGGGATTTTGCTGGACCGTCTCGCTCTCCACGCGACCGCTCTTAAAGCGAATCAGGCGATCGGCCATGGGCGCGAGCGCGGAGTTGTGCGTGATGATGATGACCGTAATGCCCTGCTTGCGGCAGGTATCCTGCAGCAGCTGCAAGATCTGCTTGCCGGTTTTATAGTCGAGCGCACCCGTGGGCTCGTCGCACAGAAGCAGCTTGGGGTTCTTGGCCAGTGCGCGGGCGATGGACACACGCTGCTGCTCGCCGCCCGAAAGCTGCGCCGGAAAGTTGCCCAGGCGCTCACCCAAGCCAACCTGGCAAAGCGTTTGCTCGGCATCGAGCGAATCAGGGCAGATTTGCGCCGCAAGCTCAACATTTTCGAGCGCCGTCAGGTTGGGGACCAGATTGTAGAACTGGAAGACAAAGCCGACGTCGGCGCGGCGGTATTCCACGAGCTGCGCCTCGTTAGCGGAGCTCACATCGCGCCCGTCCACCGTCACGGTGCCGGAAGTCGCCGTATCCATGCCGCCCAGAATGTTGAGCGCCGTGGTCTTGCCGGCACCCGAAGCACCCAAAATGATGGCGAGCTCGCCGCGCTCGACCGTAAAGCTCGCGCCGTCGAGAGCGTGGATGCGGGCATCGCCCTCGCCGTATGCTTTGATGACGTCTTTGAATTCGATATAGGCCATCGATCGGTTCCCATCTGGTCGGATAACTCTTTAGTATTACCCATTTCGCACCGACCAAAAAGGGACAGGTTCATTTTGGCAGGTTTTATATGGGGAAACGGCAGCTATAGATGAGGCGCCGGGGAGGCAGAGAAATCATCGATTGGGTCAGGCCGACCGCCAAACACAACGCACGCATCTCAATCTGTCAGCCAAATCATTCGAACAGCTGTTCGTTTCTATGATATGATTCCACTATCTAAGCAGGCCAATACGCAGAAAGGCGGCCAACATGGCGTTCGACTTTAAGAAGGAATGCAAGGAGCTCTACAAACCTGCAAGCAAGCCGAGTATCGTAACTGTCCCGCCTATGAGCTACGTTGCCGTTCGCGGAAAGGGCGACCCAAATACCGAAGGTGGCGAGTATCAAAACGCCCTGCCACTGCTTTACGGCATCGCCTATACCGTCAAGATGTCGAAGAAAGGCTCAAGGAGTATCGAGGGCTATTTCGACTTTGTAGTACCGCCGCTCGAGGGATTCTGGTGGCAAGACTCCCCGAGCGGCGACATCGATTATGTACGCAAGGACGATTTCAACTTTATCTCGTGCATCCGCCTGCCCGATTTCGTCAGCCGAGATGATTTTGACTGGGCAGTCGCGGAAGCCACGACCAAAAAGAAACTGGACTTTTCTGCCGTCGAGCTGCTTAAAGTTGACGAGGGTCTCTGCGTTCAATGCATGCATACCGGACCCTATGACAGCGAGCCGGCAACCGTAGACGCTATGTATGAATACGCGACCGAGCAGGGCTATTCCCCCGACTTCTCAGACACCCGCTTACATCACGAAATCTATCTCTCCGATCCGCGCAAATGTGCACCGGAGAAACTTAAGACTGTGGTTCGTCATCCTATCAAGCGCGCTGAATAGCATGGAGCGTCATTTCACGCGCTAGGTTTTAAGCCAGCCAACCAGCCGCCTCCTAGGCCGTCCGGTAATTATCTTGACGCGGCCCGTCGCATCTTATAAGTTTGTTTTGCTAAAGCTGGAAAGCCTCTCAACGATGCGCAACTCCAGCTCTTTTTCTATCAAGAGGCTTAAATGAAATACCGGAAGTCGCGGATATCCATCGACGAACAAATAGCACTATTGACAGAAAACAAGGGTCTTAAGTGCTCCGATCAAAGCGAACTCGAGCGAGCTTTGGTCGAAGTCGACCACTACAGACTGTCGGCCTACTGGTTTCCCTACAAAACCAAATGCAAGTCCGGGATTACCATCTTTCGCGAAGGCACAGCATTCGAAACCATCATCTACACGTATGAATTTGACCGAGCCCTCCGGCAGTTAATGTTTGATGCGGTCGACAGAATTGAGATCTACCTCAGAAGCAGAATTGCCTATCTTGCCTCTGAGGAACGCGGGCCTTTCTGTTACCCAGATGTCGCCATAACGAGGCTCAACTCGGCATGCCCATCGCGCTTTGCGCCGCGCTGGGATACGCCGCCGTCTTTGGCAGCGCCACCAATACGCTGCTCGCGCCGATCCTTATTGGCTGCGAAGTCTTCGGCTTTGGTGACTTGCCGAAGTTCTTTATTGTCTGCGTCGTGGCTTACCTGTTCAACATGGATAAGTCGATCTACGCCCTGCAGAAGCGGGCGTAGATGGATGTCCAAGCAGGTGGTCTCAACCGGAAACGGCGTCTTGGCTATGCAAAGTGCCCTGGCGCTATTCCTCGTACGCGCTCTCAAGCCGGAGCAGCCACTCCTTACGGTCGAGGCCGCCGGCATATCCGTTAAGCGAGCCGTCGGCCGCGACCACGCGATGGCACGGCACGATAATCGAAATGGGATTACGCGCGACCGCGGCCCCCACGGCACGGGGAGACACAACGGGTGCTTCGTTTCCCGGTACACGATGTCGAGCCGCAACACGCTGGGCGATCTCACCATACGTAGCGACCTCGCCACGCGGGATAGAAAGCAGCTCAAACCAAACCTCACGCTGAAACGCCGTGCCAATCATATGCAACGGCGGCGTAAACCGAGGCTCCTGCCCCGCAAAATAAGCATTCAGCCAAGCCCAAGAACGCTCAAGCACCGAAGATGCCGCGCCATTTGCCGGACTCACCGAAGACATCCCACCGGTACCAGAAACCGCATCGGCACCTACGACATACTCCGCATCCTCTTTGAGCAGCGTAGAGCCAAAGTGCTCCTGACCCTCAAACCAAAGCCCCGTCAAACCGCGGCCATCAGCGGCAAGCAAGATTTCGCCCAAGGGCGAAGCAAACGTCGTCGTGACCACCAGCGGCTCCTTTCAAAACTCCGCACCATAATACCGCGAATTGTGCAGACAACCCCCGCAGATACGTCTGGGCGGGCTCGATTGTCCAAGGGAGGGAGTTTTTCCTCTCAATATCGGCCGATACCGAGTCACAACGCCCAAAACGATGTCCGGCAAAAACGAAGGTGAATGGTTTTCCGAGAAGTGAACGAGTAAAACTAGGGCCCCGAAGCATCCGCATTTTTTGACTGCAAAACAGCAGGATTCATGCGATAAAACCGCAGGAAATGGCGGCCAAAATATGCCGATGCTTCAAGGGTCCAAAACAGGTCGTTCACTTCCCGGGAAACCATTCACCTTCGATTCGCACCAACCCCAAAGTCACCTCAGGCAGCAGGCGCAGCGCGCCGCAGCTGCCGGCCGCGCCCCCACAGTCCCCAAGGCGGCAGGCGCGAAGCGCCGAGGCCGCCGCCGGAACCAGGGCCCGCAACAGCCACGTGCCCATTACAGTCTGAAATAGGCCATCGATAAATTTCGATGGCGAGCATTCGGCG
>JBKWEB010000014.1:0-47075 GCA_046976245.1 Collinsella sp.
GCCGTTGGCATCGATATCGAAGGTGACCTCGATCTGCGGCACGCCGCGGCGGGCAGCCGGGATACCGGTCAGCTGGAACTTACCGAGCGACTTGTTGTCGCGGGCAAGCTCGCGCTCGCCCTGGAGCACGTTGATCTCGACGCTGGTCTGGTTGTCGGCAGCGGTGGAGTAGACCTCGGTCTTGGAGGTCGGGATCGTGGTGTTGCGGTCGATCATCTTGGTCATGATGCCGCCCATGGTCTCGACGCCCAGCGACAGCGGGGTCACGTCGAGCAGCAGGATGCCCTCGACGTCACCGGTGAGCACGCCGCCCTGAACGGCAGCGCCGTCGGCAACGACCTCGTCGGGGTTCACGGACATGTTGGGCTGCTTGCCGGTCATGGTCTTGACCAGGTCCTGGACGGCGGGCATACGGGTGGAGCCGCCGACGAGGATGACCTCGGTCAGATCGGAGAGCTTGAGCTTAGCGTCGCGCAGGGCGTTGGTGACAGGCTGCTTGCAGCGCTCGAGCAGGTCGCGGGTGATCTTCTCGAACTCGGCGCGGGTCAGCGTGTAGTTGAGGTGCAGCGGGCCGGACTGGTTCATGGTGATGAACGGCAGGTTGATGGTGGACTGCTGGGCTGCGGAGAGCTCCTTCTTGGCGTTCTCGGCGGCCTCCTTCAGACGCTGCAGGGCCATGGGGTCCTGACGCAGGTCGACACCGTTTTCCTGCTGGAACTTGTCGGCCATCCAGTCGATGACGCGCTGGTCCCAGTCGTCGCCGCCCAGGTGGTTGTCGCCCGAGGTGGACAGAACCTCAAACACGCCGTCGGCGAGGTCGAGGATGGAGACGTCGAAGGTGCCGCCGCCCAGGTCGAAGACCAGGATGCGCTGGTCGGAGCCCTGCTTGTCCAGGCCATAGGCCAGAGCAGCAGCGGTCGGCTCGTTGACGATACGCTTGACGTTGAGGCCGGCGATCTTACCGGCGTCCTTGGTGGCCTGACGCTGGGCGTCGTTGAAGTAGGCCGGAACGGTGATGACGGCGTCGGTGACGGTCTCGCCCAGATACTTCTCGGCGTCGGCCTTCATCTTGGCGAGCGTCATGGCGCTCACCTGCTCGGCGGTGTAATCCTTGCCCTCGATGTTGACGACGGCACGGCCGCCCTGGCCCTCCTTGACCTCATACGGCACGGTCTTGAGCTCGGAGGTGCACTCGGAGTACTTGCGGCCCATGAAGCGCTTGATGGAGAACACGGTGTTCTTGGGGTTGGTGACCGCCTGGTTCTTAGCGGCCTTGCCCACGACGCGGTCGCCGTCGGCACGGAAGCCCACGACGGACGGGGTGGTGCGGTCGCCCTCGGCGTTCACGATGATGGTCGGAGAACCGCCCTCGAGGACGGCCATAGCGGAGTTGGTAGTACCAAGGTCGATACCAAGAATCTTACCCATTAGAAATTCCCTCTCTCTTGTGCGTTCGCGCCGTGTCGGCGGACTGCCGCGCGACGCTTCGGCTTGTCTTTCAGGATGTAGTGTATCCCCTTATGGGCTGGAATATACAAAATCTAAGTCAATTCATATAAGATTTCTTATCTCTGAGAGTTTAGGTTCACAAAAGCGCAGGTAGATGTGCTGTTTGAGTTCTCGGCAAATCTATCGAGATCTATGTAGAGATGGCTGAGGTTTGCGTCCGGGGGTGTCTGGGGCTGCCTTGCGGAAAGCTTGTCCCGGTTTGAGTGTGGATTCCGGGTCGCAGTTTCCGTCTGAAGGCTCAACCGGAAACCGTATCCCGTTTTGAGAGCGGATACCGGGTCGCAGTTTCCGCTAGCGGGCCCAACCGCCCTATATTTCAAGTCACCTTTAGCTAACATTTGCGCAGCTCAACGGCCCCACCTGCGCGTTTTTTAGTAAACCTTGGCATACTCGGCGAACGGTATGAAGATGCCGGTCAGAGGGTATTGCAAACGGTCGCTCCCGTGGTATGTTTTTGCCCGAATCAAACCGACGCACATCGCCTGTAGCGTCGGTCAACAGAGAGGAAACTACCATGGCTCATCCCGTAATTGATGCCGACGAGTGCATCGCTTGTGGCGTTTGCGTCGACTCCTGCCCCGCTGGCGTTCTGGAGCTCCAGGACGTCGCTACCGTCGCTGACGAGGATTCCTGCGTCGCCTGTGGCGCTTGCCAGGACGCTTGCCCCGCTGGCGCGATCACCGAGATCGTCGAGGAGTAACAACTCCCCCACTTGCACACTCAAAAGTACACCGTGCACAAAAAAGGAGGCCTCCGCATCGCCGCGGAGGCCTCCTTTTGCATATGTGGGCAGCTAATTTGGAGCGGGACCCTTGGCAGTTGCGGTGGAATAGTTCCTGTTTTATGTCTTGGATGCCGATTTTAGGAACTATTTCACCGCAACTTATAGATGCGGCGTCGACTAGGACAAATCGTCTTCGTAGGGCATCAGGTCTGCCAAGTAGCCTTTCTCCTTGAGCATAGCCTCGATCTCGTCGAGGGTTTGCTCGTCCTCTGCCGCAATGCGATGGAAGTGGTAGCCGCTGGTCACCGTCAGCAGTGGGAAGCTCTTGCCGCTCTCGATATCGTGCAGGTAGCGCTCAACATCGCGACGATTGCGGATGTCCAGGTCGGCCGTGATCTTACCGTACACGCGGTGATTGACGATCACGTTGAGCACGGCACCACCGGCGTCGACGATACTCGTAAGCTCATCGCCTGCCTGCTCCACGCCGTGGCGAACCTTGACCAAGCGCGTGGGCACAGCGGGGCTGCTGGGGGCCTCCTGCAGCACGTAGCCGCGGTTGGTCGCCACGATATCGTGCCCATCGGCGCGCAGCAGGGCGATGTCCTGCACCACGACCTGGCGGCTCACGCCCACCTCGCGAGCAAGCGCGCTGCCCGAAACGGGATCTTTGGCCCCCTCGAGCACGGCCATAATGGCACGGCGACGCTCGCGGGCGTTCATTATTTACCGTCCAGCAGACGCAGGTGCTTAAGCGAGAGGTCGAGGATCGGCGCGGAGTGCGTCAGGGCGCCCGAGCTAATAAAGTCGACGCCCAGATCGGCCAGGGTGCGAATGTTGTCGGCATCCACGTTGCCCGAGCACTCGGTCTTGGCGCGGCCGGCGATAAGCTCAATCGCGGCAGCCATATCGTCGTGGGTCATGTTGTCGAACATGATGATGTCGGCGCCGGCCTCCACGGCCTCGCGCACCATGTCCAGGTTCTCGCACTCGATCTCGACCGTCGTGGTAAACGACGCATGGGCGCGCGCCATCTCGATCGCACGCGTCACGCCACCGGCGGCGTCGATGTGGTTGTCCTTGAGCATGACGGCCGTCGACAGGTTGTAACGGTGGTTGCTGCCGCCGCCGATCTCGACCGCGGCCTTCTCGAAGACACGCATGCCCGGCGTAGTCTTGCGCGTGTCGACAAGCACGGTCTTGGTACCCTCGAGCGCCGCTGCCATGTTGTGTGTGTAGGTGGCGATGCCGCTCATGCGCTGCAGGTAGTTGAGCGCCACACGCTCGCCCGAAAGCAACACGCGTGCATCGCCGCGCACCTGGCCCACATGGTCGCCAGCGTGCACCTCGTCACCATCGGCAAGATCAAACAGCACCGAGCTCTGCGAATCCAGCAGCTCAAAGGTGCGAGCGAACACATCCAAGCCTGCGATGATGCCATCGGCTTTGGCGATGAGCTCCACCGTGGCGGGACGCGCCGTGGGGCAAACGCTCGCCGTGCTCACGTCCTCAAACGTAATGTCCTCGCGCAGAGCCTGCAGAATCAGATCATCGACGACGAGCTTCATGGTAATGGGATTCATGGTCTACTCCTCCACGGCCTGCGTGCCGGCGGCACGGGCCAAATCATCGATTGCCAGGGCATCGGCGCTCAGGGCGCGATGACGGCCATCGAGCGCGGGATCGCCCGCCTGCTCCACGGCCAGCGACTCGCCGGTACGCATGTACCACGCGGCGCGACGACCCCAGACTAGGGACTCGAGCAGACTGTTGGAAGCCAGGCGGTTCTTGCCGTGCACGCCATTGCAGGCCGTCTCACCGGCTGCGTAGAGCTCGGGCATCGAGGTGCGGCCGTCCTTGTCGACCCACACGCCGCCCATAAAGTAGTGCTGCGTGGGCGTAACGGGAATGGGCTCGTCCAAGATGTCGCGGCCGTCCTCCAGGCAGCGTGCGCGAATGTTGGCAAAGTGTCCGGTCACCACGTCGCGCTCGACGGGGGCAAAGCTCAGCCACTCGTGCTCGGTGCCGTCCTGCTTCATCTGCTCGCGAATGGCGGCGGCGACCACATCGCGCGGCTGAAGCTCGTCGGTAAAGCGCTCGCCGGCGGCGTTGAGCAAAATCGCGCCCTCGCCGCGGCAGCTCTCGCTGATCAGGAAGGTGCGGCCCGGCTGCGGCGAGAACAGACCCGTGGGGTGAATCTGCACGTAGTCCAGGTGCTCCATCTTAATGCCATGCTCCTGAGCAATGTAGCAGGCATCGCCCGTGAGCTGCGGGTAGTTGGTCGAATGGTCGTATACGCCGCCGATACCGCCCGTCGCCCACAGCGTGTGGCGGGCATGGATCTTAAACGGCTCGCCGGCATGCACGCCCTCGGCGGTATTTGCCAGCTCGTCGGCGGGACGAACCGAGTTGTCCTCGTCCACGGGAACGGCAACGACGCCGGTGCACACTGTGGCGCCGTCACGCTCGCCCGTCAGGATGTCGGTCATGGCCACGTGCTCCAAAATCTGCACGTTATCAAGCTTGCGAACGGCCTGGAGCAGCTTGGTCGTGATCTCCTTGCCCGTAATGTCGGCATGGAAGGCAATGCGGGGGCGGCTGTGCGCACCCTCGCGGGTAAAGTCGAGGCTGCCGTCGGCCTTGCGCTCAAAGTCCACGCCCATCGCCAGCAGGTCGTTGATGACCGAGCGGCTCGAGCGGATCATGATGTCGACGCTCTCGCGGCGGTTCTCGTAGTGGCCGGCGTGCATGGTGTCCTCAAAGAAGGCATCGTAGTCCGAGCCCTCGGGCAGCACGCAAATGCCGCCCTGCGCGAGCATCGAATCGCACTCATCGACAGCGCCCTTGGAGAGCATGATCACGCGCATGCTCGTCGGCAGGTTGAGAGCCGCATACAGGCCCGCTACGCCGCAGCCGGCAATAACGACGTCGCACTCCATATCGGGGTATTGCTTGGTTTCCACAGGAATCCTCTCCCTTGAATGTGACATAAGGGACCGTCCCTCATGCCGCATTGTTCTAGCGCGCTGCGTACTCGAGCATGCGGTCGAGCGTGAGCTTGGCCTGATCGGCGGCCTCGTCCGACACGCCAATCTGCACCTCGCCCTCGCCCGTCTCCAGGCAGCGCACGAGCTTTTCGAGCGTGATGAGATCCATGTTGACGCAGGTGGGCTGCACCGCGGGGAAGTAGAACTTCTTGCCGGTGCCCTGGCAGCGGCGCTCGAGCTCGTAGAGCACGCCACGGACCGTCACAATAATGAACTCGCTCGCGTCGGACTCCTCGGCGTACTTGATAATGCCGGCGGTGGAGCCGATGTAGTCGGCCTCGGCCAAGACGTCGGCCTTACACTCAGGATGCGCCAGCACGAGCGCGTCGGGGTGGGCCTCCGTCGCGTCGACGATCTGCTCGACGGTGATGATGTGATGGCGCGGGCAGTAGCCGTTGTTGAGGATGACGTGCTTTTGCGGCACCTGCTCGGCTACGAAGCGACCGAGGTTTTGGTCGGGAATGAACAGGATATGCTGCTGCGGCAGCTCGGACACGATCTTGACGGCGTTGGAGCTGGTGACGCACACGTCGCTCCAGCTCTTGATCTCGACCGTGGAGTTGACGTAGCAGACCACGGCAAGGTCGTCACCGTACTCGGCGCGGGCGGCGTCGACCGTCTCGCGCTTGACCATGTGAGCCATGGGACAGTCCGCGCCCGGCTCGGGCAGCAGCACCGTCTTGGTAGGATTGAGCAGCTTGGCGCTCTCGCCCATAAACTCCACGCCGCACAGCACGATGGTCTGCTGCGGCAGGCTTTTGGCGAGCTTTGCCAGGTAAAAGCTGTCGCCGACGTAATCGGCCACAGCCTGGACCTCGGGCGCCACGTAATAGTGCGCCAGGATCACCGCGTCGCGTTGGGTTTTAAGTTGCTGAATGGCCTCGACGAGCTCTGCGGGCACCAATGCCGCGCGCTCCGTTGCCGTCGCTGCCGATGCCAGGCCGGCCGCGATATCGCGTGCAAGCTCCGACGCATCCATGTTCGCGCTCTGTGCCATCAAGGCCCCTCTCTTTTGGCGAATCTTGGGGCTTTAGTATGACACCTAGGTTTACAGCTGACAAGACAGCTGTAAACCTAGGTGTAAAGTTGAAATAAAGATTCGACCATGCGGCAGGTCCATTTTCGAACTGGCAAGCTGAGGATAGCCGAGCTCTCGATAGCGCAGGAGGCATCTTTCGCCACCGCAATACCGCTCGGCGCGAGTTGCGCACCATGAGGCACGAACGGGCGCTCCCCCGCGAGCGGTACGCACCCAATGTGGCAAAATCGAACTACTAAGGGGGCTCAGAATGCTCAAGATTATTGCCTGCGACGATGACGTCGCTTTTCTAGATAGAATGCACCGGATGATCGACCGCTGGTCGAGCGAGACGGGCACGGCGGTCGACGTTGCGTTCGTCACGCGCGGCGAGGATCTGCTGGCCCGCCATGCCGCATCGCGCGCCGACATCATCCTGCTCGATATGATCATGCCGCTCGTCAACGGCATGGACACCGCGCGCGAGCTGCGCCAGTCCGATACCGCCGTGCGCCTGGTATTCCTCACCTCGTCGCCCGAATTTGCGCTGGAGTCCTACGAAGTCCGCGCCTTCGACTACCTGCTCAAGCCCGTGGCATACGAACGCCTGGCACAGCTGCTCGACGAGCTTTCGAGCATGCGCCCGTCGGCGACCGACGAGTTCGTCATCAAAACGTCCTTTGGCTACCACGCCCCGCGCCTGTCCGACATCGAATATGCCGAGGCGCGCAACAAGCACGTGGTCTTCCACCTGCGCGACGGACGCGATATCGAGGCACTCGAGTCGTTCCGCAGCGTCGAGGACCGCTTGGAGCAAAACGCAGTCTTCTTTAAATGCCACCGCAGCTACCAGGTCAACCTGCGCAATATCGATCACTTTGACCGCACGGAGATCTTCATGAGATCGGGCGCCTGTATCCCGTTGGCACGCAGTTGCAAGCAGGGGTTCCAAGATGCCTACTTTGCGGCGCGCTTTGAGGGCGGGAGGCACTGATGCTCCCCACGGCCGAAATGCTGCTTTGGGCAATCCACCACGCAACGACCCTGCTCTTTGGCGTTTTCGCCTCGGCAGCGCTGTGCGGGGTCGAGATCAACCGCCGTCATGCGCTTGAGCTGATCGCGGTTGACGTGCTCACCGGTACCGCCTTTGCGCTCGCCAATGTCTTTGGCGGCGAACTTTTCGCTCGACAGGTGTATCCGCTCGTCGTGCATCTGCCGCTCGTCATCTATCTGTGCGCGCGCTATCGGCTGAGCCCTTTGCTCATTATGCTCGGCGTCACCAGCGCATACCTGAGCTGCCAATTTAGCAACTGGATGGGCATCGCCGCGCTCGCCGCCTGCGGCTCGCAAATCGCGTACTACGCGACACGCATTATCACCACGGTCGCCGTCTTTGCGCTCCTGCTGCACTGGGCCGGCGACATCGGTCCGCGCTTGGCAGTCAAAAGCCCTACCGAGCTCGAGATTCTGCTCATCCTGCCGCTCGCCTATTACATCTTTGACTACGCCACCAACGTCTACACCACGTTGTTCCACTCGGGCTCGGTTGTGACCGTTGAGTTTTTGGCGTTTGCGCTTTGCGCTTTCTACCTTATGTTTCTTGCTGTGTATCTGCGCGAATACGAGGCTAAAGAGGCCGCCGAGCGCGAGCGTTGGATGCTCGAGACCCGCGATAGCGCAGCTATCAAAGAGCTCGAAGCCTGGCGTCAATCTGGACGCGAGCTTTCGGTTCTGCGCCATGACATGCGGCACTTCCTGCGCGGCCTTGCGGTTTTAATCGAAGAGGGTCACGTCGACGAGGCGCTCGGGCGCATCAACGAACTCTGTGAGACAAACGACCGCACCGCCGTGCGCCGCTACTGTGCCAACGAAACGGTCAACATCGTGCTTTCGTCATTTAGCTCCGATATCAACCGAAACGGTATCACCGCCGACCTGCGCGCCGCCGTGCCAGAGAACGTCCATGTGGCCGATGTCGACCTGTTTAGCGTGCTCTCGAATGCCCTGGACAACGCCATCGTCGCCGCGAGCGCCGCTCCCCAGGGCAAACGATTCGTCGATCTGGACCTGCGCTACGAAGACGGGCAGCTGCTGCTTTTGGTCTCTAACACGTTTGACCGCCCGCCGCGTATGGTTGACGGCGTGCCCGTGGCCCAGCACGCCGGCCACGGCTTTGGCACCAAGAGCATTAAGCTCGCCGTCGAGCGCATGAACGGCAACTGCCAGTTCCGCATTCACGGCGACCGATTTGAGCTGCGTGCCGTGATGTAGGGACGCGACAAGCTGCCGGCATGCTCGGCCCGCCGGGGCCACCTTGCCAGCGCCGGTCCGCTACAGCGGCGCGGCGGCCGGAGTCAGCTGTTTAATGTAGGCCCACATGCGCTGCTTGGCGGCCTTGTCGGTGAGCGCCGCCTCAAAGCCGTCGAGCGCGAGCACGCGGCGCCCTTGCACATGGGCGACCAGGCCGGGCTTGAGTATGGCGGTGTCGAAGTCGTCGATCGCCACGAGCATATCGGCATAGGTCTCGCGCATGGTATCGGCCGCACGATCATCCAGCAACAGCACCGCCTCGGGGTCCAGCGCCTCGAGCGCCTCGCGGAACAGCTCGCACGGCAGGGCATGGCCCACCGCCACCGTTCCGTCGCCCGCACCGGCGACGCTTGCCAGCACGCAAAAATCCTCGGGCGCATAACCGATGGCCCCGAGCGCCTTACGCAGCGCCGCGCCATCCGCGCCTGCGGCAAGCTCGCCGCCCGAGCGCTCGGCCTCATCCAAATCGCCTTTTACCAGCACAATCGGCGAGCACGCGTTGCCTGCGATGCGCACGCCACGACCCGCAAGCGATGCGAGCTCCTGCTCGGCCGCCTGGGCGATGGCTTCTTTTTTCTGGCTTTGTGACATAGGTATGCGCTCTCCAATCGTTTGCGTGCCCACCATTATTTGACACTCCCCATGGCTAAAGCCAGGGGATTCTTGCTTCACCGAGAATTGCCTAGACTGCGCATGCAGCCGTAGGTCTTACGCCCTCTCCACAAGCGTTTGCGGCGTCTGCCGCGGTTCCCGCATGCCCTGCGGTACCTTCCAGGATTCTCCTTCCCTCGCGGGCGATGTTGACGGCGGCGTTCAGGTCGCGGTCGTGACGCATGCCGCACGCGGGGCAGTCCCATACCCGTTCGGCCAGCGTCAGTCCCCTGTAGACGTAACCGCATGCGGAACACGTCTTGCTGGACGGATAGAACCTGCCCACCCTTACGAAGCCGCGCCCCGACCATGCGCATTTGTACTCGAGCTGGCGCGCCAGCTCCGACATGGCGGCATCGCCCACGGCCTTGGCGAGGCGGCGGTTCCTCTGCATGCCCCTGACGTTCAGGTCCTCGACCGCGATGTTTTGGCTTTCTCCCACCGCATGCGTCGTGAACTTGTGCAGGGCGTCCTTCCGCCGGTTGGCAACCTTCTCGTGCGCCCGCGCGACCCTGACACGCGCCTGGCGCGATTTGCGGAGCCCTTCCGCTTGCGCGAGAGCCGCCGCTGCTCCCGCGCCAGCCTCCTCTCGCTCCTTTGCAGGTTTTTGGGGTTGGGTAGGCGCTCCCCCGTGGAGCAGGTGGCTATGTCGTGTATTCCCGCATCGACTCCCAGGAACCCGACGGTCGGGGCCGGCGCGTCCGTGGCGGGGACGTCCGCGCAGCATATCGCCACGTAGTACTTGCCGCTCGGCACCTGCTTGACCGTCGCGGACAGGACGCGCCCCTCCACGGGACGGCTCACCCGCGCCCTGACGGTCCCCAGCTTTGGCAGCCTCACGTGCCTGGCGTCGATTATCCCGACGCCGTTCGTGCGGTAGCTCTTCCTCCCCGCGCGTTTGGACTTGAACTTCGGAAAGCCCACCTTGCCTGGTGCGCGGAAGAAGTTCTTAAATGCCTTGTCCAGGTCGCGCAGGGACTGCTGCAGTGCCATGGAGTCCACCTCGGAGAGCCACGGCGCGTCCGCCCTCTTCCAGGCGGGGATCTGGGTGATGTAGGAGTTGATGTGCCTCGATTTGCCCGTCCACGCGTACTCGTCCCGCCTCATCGCCAGCACCCTGTTGTAGACCCAGCGGCAGCAGCCGAAGGTCTTCTGCAGGAGGGCCTCCTGCTCGGCGCTCGGGTATATGCGGTACTCGAAGGTCTTGTCCATGGCCCTCACGCGTTCCTCTGGTCCTCGATATACTGCCTGACGGCCTCGGGCGTCGCCCCGCCGACGGTCGAGACGAAGTAGCTGTTCGTCCAGAGCGTCGGCAGCTTGCGCTTCAGCTGCGGGAACTCGGCGCGCAGGTCGTGGCTGGTCCTGCCCTTGATGCGCTTCACGGCCCGGTGGATGCCGAACTGGGGGTCGACTGAGACGAGCATGTGCACGCGGTCGGGCATGACCTTGATTTCCCTTATCTCGAAATCGAGTTCCTCCGCGACCTCGTGCGCGATCTCCTCGAAGCGGGAGCCGATGCCGTCCACGAGCACCTTCCTGCGGTATTTCGGGCAGAAGACCACATGGTAGTCGCAGTCCCAGACTATGTTGTCGTTGCTCCTGTATCTATCCATGAAAACAGTATACCACTTGCAGCCGTATATGTATATCGGCTGACGCCGATGCGCCTTATATCACCATATCTGAAGAAAGGGGTTTTGCGGCGCTTTTGATAAAAGAGCCGCCCGCGAGTGGTTGCTTTGCGGGCCGCTGGGTATAAGCACGGTCGTACTGAGTTTTACGCGGCTGAGCCGCGTCACATTATGGAGGTCACCATGGCTGACATTAAGCAGATTACCCCCGAGAACTTCGATTCCATCGTTAACGGCAGCCTGCCCGTGCTGGTCGATTTTTGGGCACCGTGGTGCGGGCCCTGCCGATCGCTCTCGCCCATCGTTGACGAGGTTGCCGATGAGCTGGCGGGCAAGCTTGCCGTTGCCAAATGCAACGTCGATGATAACCAGGACCTGGCCATGAAGTATGGCGTCATGAGCATCCCCACGCTGATTGTGTTTAAGAACGGCGAGGAGATTGACCGCTCGGTTGGCGCTCTGCCCAAGGCGAGGCTGCAGGCGCTGCTGGAGAAGCACCTGTAATACGCTTGTTACTTACCCGCCGTCCATGAGCGGTTTTGCACCGCTCGCCGGACTGCCGGGTGCGGCGCGTGCGACCACGGATAGTATGGTAGTTACAAACAGCCCCCAGTGAACGGGTGCGAGTCGCACAGACTCGCACCCGTTTTCTTATGCAGCCGCGCACAGAGTGGGCGTAGTAAAATCTGAACCACTGAACTGCCCCATACAAAAGGAGATTTCCCATGCATGATGTTGGAATGAACATGAGCCAGCTTGCCATGAGCGTCAAGCAGGTCGACGACACCATCGAGCTCGCTCACGAGTGGAGCCATCAGCTGCTGCATGCGACCGAGAATTTTGACATGGAGCGCATCGGCGCCAAGCTCGAGGCAGCCATGGCCGCGCTGCACGAGGCCCACGACGCACTCGAGGGCTACGAAGAGGCCATCGAGGCCGACCACAACTCCGTCGGCTCCGTGAAGCTGGTGTAACGTGGCCGAACACGAGCACGACTGCGGGTACGAGCACGAGCATCCGCACGGGGCGGACGGTGACGCGGGCTGCCACTGTAGTGGTTCCGGCTCCGAGCTGGTCCGTTTTTCGGTTACCGCACCGGACGACCTGCTGCGCCGTTTTGACGAACAGATCGCGCGCCGCGGTGACGTGGCCAACCGCTCCGAGGCCGTACGCGACCTGATTCGCGCCTCGATCGCCAAGGAGCAGATGCGCACGCCCGATGAGCATGTTATCGGGTCGCTCACCATGATCTACGACCACCATACCGGCGACCTGACGCGCCGTCTGGACGAAGTGCAGCACGACTACACCGACGAGATCGTATCGACCATGCACGTGCATCTGGATCACCACAACTGCTTGGAGATTCTGGCGCTCAAGGGTCGCGGCGAGCGCGTCTACGAACTAGCCGACCGTCTGCTGGGCCTGCGCGGCGTTAAGCACGGCGAGCTCACGTGCGCCGCCACCAAGCAGAGCCTGGGGCTGTAGCGCACCTGTCCCTATTTGGTCGGTTTTGATGAGGGGTGTCGCATGCGGCATGTGCATATTCATGTAACGGGCATTGTGCAGGGCGTTGGCATGCGGCCGTTTGTGTATCGCGAGGCCATGGCGCATGGCATTTGCGGATGGGTGCTCAACGCGGGCGACGGCGTGCATATCGAAGCGCATGCTTCGGTCGAGGCACTCGACGGCTTTGTCGCCACGCTGTCGGAGCACGCACCTGCCGCGGCCCGTGTTGAGCATGTCGCTGTCGCAGACCTGGAGCCCGACGCTTGGGATGCCGACGATGAGCAGGTCTTTCGTATCGTAGCGTCGCGGGATCAGACCATGCACACGACGCTCGTCTCGCCCGATATCGCCACCTGCGACGATTGCCTGCGCGAGCTGTTCGATCCCGCCGACCGACGCTATCACTACCCCTTTATCAACTGCACTAACTGCGGCCCACGCTTTACCATCATCCGATCGCTGCCTTATGACCGAGCGGCTACCTCGATGGACCGTTTTCCCATGTGCCCTGAGTGTGCCGCGGAGTATGCCAATCCGCTCGACCGTCGCTTTCACGCGCAGCCCGATGCCTGCTTTAATTGCGGGCCGCATATCATGTGGCGCGAAGCGAGCGTGGGCGATGAGCCGGGCGAAGCCGCCGCGCCGCTGGCCGTCGGCACCACGCGCGAGACCAGCGACGCCATTATCGACCGCTGCGTTGAGCTGCTGGCCCTTGGTGGCATCGTCGCCATCAAGGGCCTGGGCGGATTCCATCTATCCTGTGACGCCTCCAACGAGCAGGCGGTAGCCGAGCTTCGCCGCCGTAAACGCCGCAGCAACAAGCCACTTGCCGTTATGGTGCGCAGCCTTGCCGACGCTGAACGCCTGTGCCATATCAGCGACGTTGAGCGCGGCTTGCTGGCCGGCAGCATTCGCCCCATTGTGCTGCTGCGCCGACGTGCTGTTTGCGAGAGCGGTGATTCTCCCGACGCCCTCGCGCTCGCACCGTCCGTCGCGCGCGACCTGCCCGAGCTCGGCGTTATGCTCCCCTACACCCCGCTTCAGCATCTGCTGCTTGCCGCGGCAGAAACGCATGGCATGCACGCGCTGGTTATGACCAGCGGAAACTTGAGCGAAGAGCCCATCGAGACCGATGACGATCTTGCCTGGGAGCATCTCGTTGCCGCCGGCATCGCCGACGCGCTGCTCGGCAATGACCGCGCGATCCTCTCGCGCTACGACGACTCCGTGGTACGTGTGGTCGACGGGGTCGTTATGCCCGTGCGCCGCGCTCGCGGGTACGCCCCGCAGCCGTTGCCGCTGCCGGCACTCGCCAGCGCCGCGCCCTGCGTGCTCGCCTGTGGCCCGCAGCAAAAGGCCACGATCGCACTCACGCGCGAAGACGCGAATGGAACGTCGGCCTGTTTTGTGTCGCAGCATATCGGCGATGTCGAAAACGGTGCGACTTTCGATGCGTGGAATGCGGCACGCACGCGACTGGAAGACCTTTTTGACCTAGCGCCCGCCGCTCTGGCCTGCGACTTGCACCCCAGCTACCTATCGAGTCAGTGGGCACGCGAACAGGCGCGCGAGCGCAATCTGCCGCTCGTCGAGGTGCAGCACCATCATGCGCATATCGCGAGCGTAATGGCCGAGGCTATCGCCGCGGGCCAGCTTACAACCGACGCGCGCGTCCTTGGCATCGCCTTTGACGGCACCGGCGCCGGTACCGATGGGACCATTTGGGGCGGCGAGTTTCTTGTTGCCAGCCTTGGCGGCTTTGAGCGCGCCGCGCATTTGCGCACCTGGGCGCTCCCCGGCGGGGCGGCCTCCGTGCGCGACGCCCGCCGCAACGCCTTTGCCCTGCTCAGTGAGCTCGGCCTGCTCGAGCACCCAGGCGCCGCTCGGCTTTTGGACAGCCTCGACGAGCAAACGCGCAGCGTGACAGCCACCATGATCGAGCGCGGCATCAACAGCCCGCGTACCAGCAGCATGGGGCGTCTCTTTGATGCCGCGGCAGCAATTCTGGGCATCTGCGACAAGGCAACCTACGAGGGCGAACCCGCCATAGAATTCGAAGCCGCCGCCTGGCGCGCGCTCAGCAGTGAAAGTGCCTGCCCCACCGGCAATATGGCCAGCTTTTCCGTAACCGAATCATCCCGTCCGGACGACTGCCATGTTCTGAACTCCAGACCGCTTTTTGAGGCGCTTTTGGAGGGAATCAGGACCGGCGTGCCCGCCGGCAAGCTCGCGCTCGACTTCCATGTCACCATCGCACGCGCGTCGGCCCGCATCGCAAGCGAGATCTGCGTCCGTGAAGGCATCGACACCGTCGTGCTCTCGGGCGGCGTGTTCATGAACCGACTCCTGCTTCAGTTCCTCACCCGCGAGCTCAAAAGCGCAGGCCTTACTGTCCTTGTCCCCCACACCGCACCCGTCAATGACGGCTGCATCGCCTACGGCCAGGCGGCGGTCGCAAGCGCTCGTCTTGCGCAGACAACATCGCGATAGGCTGTTTTGCCAGTCTGCGCGCCGCCGTCTCACAGGTGTAACGCGTTTGCTCGTGACTCCCGCGAGCGCTACCATCAACTGATGGGTAATTAGGCGCCTATCCAGCGCAAAACGTATAAAAGGGGAACATTATGTGCCTTGCCGTTCCCGGTAAAGTGGTCAAACGCGACGACGACCTTAAGGCGACCGTCGACATGATGGGCATCGAGCGCCCCGTTTCGCTGCGCCTCGTGCCAACGGCACAGGTAGGCGACTATATTCTCGTGCACGCCGGCTTTGGCATTCAGATTGTCGACGAGCAGGAGGCGCAGGAGACGCTCGACCTGGTCAACACCATGACCGAACTGGTCGAAGAAGACCAGCTGGCCACCAACCCGGCGGAGGCTTACTAGTGGCGGCCGGACAGCCGGCTCGCTCCGGTATCGACTTTTCGGCATTCCGCGATCCCAAGCTGGCTCGCGAGCTCATCGATCGTATTCATGAGCTTGTCGGCAACCGCAGCATCAACCTGATGGAAGTCTGCGGCACGCACACCGTGAGCATCGGTCGCTATGGCTTTCGCTCCATTATGCCTGCCGGGCTCAAACTGCTGAGCGGTCCGGGTTGCCCCGTCTGTGTTACCGCCAACCGCGATATCGACCATGCAATCGCGCTCGCCAAGATGGACGGCGCCATCATCACCACCTTTGGCGACATGATGCGCGTGCCCGGGTCGTCTACCTCGCTCGCCGCGCAAAAGGCGGCGGAGCGCGATATTCGCATTGTGTACTCCCCGCTCGATGCACTCGATATCGCCGAACACAACCCCGATCGCCCGGTCATCTTTATGGGCGTCGGCTTTGAGACCACGACGCCTACCATCGCCGCCGCCATCCTGGAGGCAGACGCGCGCGGGCTGCAGAACTTCTCGGTCTACTGTGCCCATAAGACCACGCCGCCGGCGCTGCGCGCCATCGCCAACGATCCCGAGACCACTATCGACGGCTTTATCCTGCCGGGCCACGTCGCCACCATCACGGGCCTGGCGCCCTTTAGCTTTTTGGTCGACGAGTTCAATACCCCGGGTGTGGTCACGGGATTTGAACCGGTCGATATCCTGCAGGGCATCTGCATGCTGGTCCAGATGGTTGTCGAGAACAGGCCGGCGATCGACAACGCCTACCGCCGTGGCGTCAACGCAGACGGCAACCCCGTTGCGCGCCAGCTGGTCGAGCAGGTGTTTGAGCCATGCAACACCACGTGGCGCGGGCTGGGGCCGATTGCCAACTCGGGCCTTTCCATCCGCCCCGAGTTCTCGCGCTTTGATGCCCGCACTCGCTTTGACGTGCCCGTTGAGACGACGGTCGAGCCGCGTGGGTGCCGCTGCGGCGACGTGCTGCGCGGGGCCATTACGCCGAGCGACTGCCCTCTGTTCGGCCAAGCTTGTACACCCGAGCATCCCGTCGGCCCCTGCATGGTGAGTTCCGAGGGCAGCTGTGCAGCATATTTCCGCTACCGAGGCTAATGGGTTCCGCCGCTCTAACGAACGGCGGGCCGGTCGACGCTGCACCTCACCCATATAATTCCGTCCTCGATTGGAGTTTTCGATATGTCCCGTACTGCCACCGATAGCACTGTCCTGTTGGGCCACGGCTCTGGCGGCCAGATGATGAAACGCATCATCGATGAGGTCTTTTTGGATGCCTTTGGGTCGCCCGAACTGCTCGAGGGCAACGATGCCGGCGTCGCTGCGCTGCCCGCGAGCGGGCGCATCGCCATGTCGACCGACAGCTTTGTAGTCTCGCCGCAGTTCTTCCCCGGCGGCAATATCGGCCGACTCGCCGTGTGCGGAACCGTTAACGACGTCGCGACCTCGGGCGCCAACGTGCGCTACCTCTCATGCGGTTTTATCCTCGAAGAGGGCTACCCCATGGACAAGCTGCGTCAAATCGTGCAGACCATGGCCGAAACCGCGCGCGAGGCGGACGTGGCGATCATCACGGGCGACACCAAGGTGGTCGAGCGCGGCGGGGCCGACGGCGTCTACATCAATACCGCCGGCGTGGGCGAGGTGCCCGAGGGCGTGGCGCTCAGCGGCGCCAACTGCCAGCCTGGCGATGTCATCCTGGTGTCGGGTACACTCGGCGACCACGGTATCGCCATCATGAGTCAGCGCGAGGGTCTGGCGTTTTCGAGCACCATCGAAAGCGACGCCTCGCCGCTCAACCACCTGATTGCCGATGTGCTTGCCGCAGCACCCGACACACGCTGCTTCCGCGACCCCACTCGCGGTGGCCTGGCGTCCACGCTCAACGAGTTTGCCCAGGCCAGCGGCGTTGCCATGGAGGTCGACGAGGATGCCGTGCCCGTACGCCCCGACGTGCAGGCAGCCTGCGAGATGCTCGGCTATGATGTGTTGCAGGTGGCAAACGAGGGCAAGATGGTCGCCGTGGTGCCGGCCGAACAGGCAGATGCGGCACTGGCCGCCATGCGCGCCGCCCGCTACGGCGAGAATGCCGCCATCATCGGTCGCGTGCTGCCGCTTGCCGAGGACGCCCGCCCCGCCGTGCGCGTACGCACCGGCTGGGGCTCGACCCGCATACTCGACATGCTCGTGGGAGAGCAGCTGCCGAGGATTTGCTAACGACAAAGGCTCAGGGCTATTAAAGATATTCAGATTCCAAACGTGCCCGATACGCAGGCCCAGTATCATGGAGTGCGTTTTATTACTCAAACGGCAGGAGCACCCATGGCGGTAGCGTTTTCCCATGTGATTTTCGACCTCGACGGCACTCTCCTCAACACGCTCGAGGACCTGGCGGCCGCCGGTAACCATACCTGCGAGACGCACGGCTGGCCCACGTTTGCCGTTGACGAGTACCGCTACAAGGTGGGAAACGGCATGCTCAAGCTGGTTGAGCGCTTTATGCCTGCCGAGTATGCGGGCGACGGCCATATGTTTGAGCAAACGCTTGCCGAGTTTAGGGCCTATTACGGCGAGCATAAGGAGGATCACACCGCCCCCTACACCGGCACAATCGAGATGCTCGACCGCCTGCGCGCCGCAGGCATCCAGCTTGCCGTGCTCACCAACAAGGACCACATTTCGGCGGTGCCGCTTATCGAGAAGTACTTTGGTCCCGACCGCTTTGCGCTGGCCCAGGGCCGTGTCGATGCGTTTCCGCCCAAGCCCGAAGCGCCCGTCACGCTGCATGTGATGGAAACGCTGGGCGCCGACCCGGCAACCACGCTCTATGTGGGCGATTCCAATGTCGACGTGCTGACCGGTCACAATGCCGGCCTCAAGAGCGCGGGCGTTAGCTGGGGCTTCCGCGGCCGCACAGAGCTCGAAGCCGCCGACGCCGACTACGTAGTGGACACCCAGGACGAACTCGCCGCGCTGATCTTGGGCGAGTAGCGAGCCGCCCACCAATAAGTTGCGGTGAAATAGGGACTGATTACCGGCCTACTGCCCCCAAACAGTCCCTATTTCACCGCAACTTAGATGGGCACGGGGTAGCTAAAAGAGCCCCGTCCCAAATTAGCTGCCCCTCAACAATGGCAACACCGCAAGTAGAGGACGGACAGCGAGCGCCGCCCAAGCCGAACAAGTTGGCATGAAAAAGGCGAGGCATAGACCTTTTGGTCATGCCTCGCCTTTTGAGTGACAAATTGTCGGCTTGGGCGGCGCGCAGCGTCGAGCAGTTACGGCGTTTGGTAAAACGCCGTAACGAACTAGCTCAGCATTGCATCCATCATCTCGGAGTTGACGGAGTCGTCGGCAGACCACTCGCCGTCGTCGTTGCAGGTGTACTTGAAGATAACCGTGGTCTTCCTGGGCTCGGTAGCCTTGGTCACATCGACCATCACCTGGCCGGCCATCTTGTACAGCTCATCATCCGAAGGAACCGTGTCAAGTGCAGCGACCTTCTCCTGATACTGGGTGGAGAAGTCCTCGACGATCTTGTTCATGGACTTGCAGGTGATGGAGACCTCGGCGGTCGCGACGCCCTTGTCCTCGTCGACCGTCACGTCGCCGATCTCGTAATCAAAGCCCTCGAGATAGGTCTTGGCATACTCCTTGGGATCGATACCCAGCTGCTCGAACTCATCACCCGAAGCCTCCTCCAGACCAGAGAGGAAGTCGTCGCCTCCGTTCTTGACCTCGTCAAACTGCGTCGTAAGATCCTCGGTGATGAGCTCCTCAACCGAAGGACCTCCACAGCCGGAAAGCACGACCACGCATGCAACCAAGACGGCCATGAGGGGCGCAAGCAGCAGCTTCTTTTTCATGTTGTTCCTCCCAATGAGCGGCACCGCGCTTCCCGGACGCGGCACACGTTGTAATAAGTAAGCCCATACTATCAACTTATGAACACCCTCGGCAACGCGAAGGCGCGGTCGGTTCGTTTTAGCGTCCGAACGGTTTGCAAGCCCGCCCAACGTACAATAAAACGCTTCCCCGCGATGCAATAAAAAAAGGTGGCCGGAAAACCCGACCACCCTTGCACATCCTTTGGATGCCGCAGTTTACTTGCGGACGACCTTAACGATGGCGTCACCGGCGGCGACAGCGGAGTCGGCCTCGACGGTAAGCTCGACATCGGCGAACTCGGCGGTGTTGGACACGGCCACGACGACGCAGTCCTTGTAACCGGCAGCGGCAATCTTGGCGCGGTCGATCTTGAGCATGGGCTGGCCGGCCTTCACGACGTCGTCGGCCTTGACGAAGCCCTCGAAGCCGTCGCCGTTCATGTTGACGGTATCGACGCCAACGTGCACCAGGACCTCGATGCCGCTATCGGACTGCAGGCCCACGGCGTGACCCATGGTGACGGTCACCTTGCCGTCGCAGGGGGCATAGACCAGATCGTCCTCGGGCCACACGGCGCAGCCCTTGCCCAGGACCTCGCCACCAAAGACGGGATCGGGCACGTCGGCCATCTTGATGACCTTGCCCTTGACGGGCGAGCACAGCACGTCGGCGCCGGCAGAAGCAGAGATGGAGGCCGGAGCAGCGGCAGCCGCGGGCTCAGCCTTCTTCTTGAACATGTCAAACAGACCCATACGTTTTCTCCTCTTGATTAAGCGCAACGTAGTGCGCATGCCTATGGTGATTATAGTGCCAATTGGACCAAAAACTAAGGTGGGGAGTCGAATCGAAAACTCCGCCGACGTCTTTGCCCCATCGATACCCGTTTTGCTGATTAATCCTCGATGAGTCCCAGATGCACGAAGGCATTCCAGATACCATCGTCGTCGACATTCGTGGTCACGAAATCGGCCGCCGGTCCGGCGTTCGTCAGAACGCCGGAACTCAATCGCCGGAACTCAATTACTCCAAGCCCTCAGCGCCGTTGGACTTGATAATCTTCTGGTATGCGAAGAAGCTGTCCTTGCGGCGGCGCTCGTAGGTGCCGGTGCCGTCGTCGTACTTGTCGACGT
Organism: Collinsella sp.; assembly: GCA_046976245.1. Taxonomy (GTDB): domain Bacteria; phylum Actinomycetota; class Coriobacteriia; order Coriobacteriales; family Coriobacteriaceae; genus Collinsella. The sequence continues at coordinate 20,314 of JBKWEB010000014.1, forward strand.
GGATGAAGCCGTAGCGCTTGCGCATCTCGCCGGTGCCGGCGGACACCAGGTCGATGGGGCCCCACCAGGTGTAGGCAATCAGGTCGACGCCGTCGGCGACGGCCTCGCCCATGGCCTTGATGTGACTCTGCAGATAGGCGATGCGGTACGGATCGTGAATGGAGCCGTCCCCCTCGACCTCGTCGTAGGCGCCCATGCCGTTCTCGACCACCATCAGCGGAATCTCGTAACGGGCGTAAATCTCGTTGAGGGCGATGCGCAGGCCCAGCGGGTCAATCTGCCAACCCCAGTCGGTGGACTCCAGGTAGGGGTTTTTGCCGCCAAAAGTCATGTTGCCCTCGGTCATCTCGTGGTCCTTGTGGGTGCCCACGGTACCGGACATGTAGTAGCTAAAGGTGTAGAAGTCGACCTTGCCGTCGGCGATATCCTGCAGGTCGCCGTCCTCCATTGCGAGCTCGACGCCGTTCTCGGCCCAGAAGCGCTTGGCATAGAACGGGTACTTGCCGCGCACCTGCACGTCGGAGCAGTACCAGTTCATGGAGTTCATCTGCTGCTGCGTGGCGAACACGTCGACCGGATCGCACGTAGCGGCGTAGGAGAGGATGAAGCAGTCCATGTTGCCCATCTTGAACTGCGGGTAGTGCTCGTGAGCGTAGCGCACGACGCGGCCGCTGGCCACAAACTGATGGTGCAGGGCCTGGTAGCGCTGCTGAGCGGTGGTCTTGATGGCGCTCGCCGGGCCCTCGAAGCCCTGGATCAGACCGGTCTCCATCATGGCGCCCATGTCCATGGTGCCGCAGTTGATCTCGTTGAAGGTCAGCCAGAACTTGACCTTGTCCTGGTAGCGGTCGAAGACGGTCTGGCAGTACTTCTCAAAGAAACCGATGAGCTCGCGGCTTGCCCAGCCGTTGTACTTCTCGACCAGGTGATAGGGCATCTCGTAGTGCGAGAGGGTCACGAGCGGCTCGATGTTGTGGGCGCGCAGGCAGTCGAAAACGCGATCGTAGAAGGCGAGGCCGGCCTCGTTGGGGTGCGCATCGTCGCCGTTGGGGAAGATGCGGCTCCAGGAGATGGACATGCGGAACATGTTGAAGCCCATCTCGGCGAACAGCGCGATATCCTCCTCGTAGTGATGGTAGAAATCGATGCCGTCATGGTTGGGGTAGAAGCGGTTGGGGTCGATGTCGATCGTGATCTGACGCGGCTCCTTGTAGCTGCCGCCCAGGAAGTGGTCGTCGACGGAAGCGCCGCGGCCGTCCACGTTCCAAGCGCCCTCAAACTGGTTGGCGGCAGTGGCGCCACCCCAATAGAAACCCTCGGGGAACTTAATGTTTGCCATGAGCATCTCCTTTGCATCGTGGGTCGATAAGCCGAGTATCGCCCACACGGGAGACATGCGGGGGCGGGGGTGCCAAACCCGACACTTCTTTTCGCGCCCGCTGCCTGCCGTTACCCCGCCCCTGACACTTCCTGATACCTGCCAAAAAGGGACAGGTTTATTTTGGTCGGTTTTATCTGGGCAAACGCTGACGATGGGCCGCCGGCGTGCAGCCATAGCGCTCGGCAAACTTTTTGTAGAAGAAGCTCATGTTGGCATAGCCCGCCTCGTGCGCTGCGACCTCCGCGGTGGCGCCGGCGTCGAGCAGCGTCGCCGCGCGCGCCAGGCGGCTCTCCTGCACGAGCTGCATAAACGTGCGGCCTGTCTGACGCTTGAGTAGGGCGCTTGCGTAGTTGGGGCTCAGGTGCAGGTGGCGGGCGAGGTCATCGAGGGTGCAGTCGCAGGCGTTGCGCTCGATGAAGCCCATGGCAGCCGCGACCTGCGCCGACGGCAGCGCGGGCACGTCTGCTTGCAACAGCGTCGCCTCGTAGCTTTGCATGAGCTCGACCAACAGCAGCTCAAACAGCCTCGAGACAATCTGGGGGCTCGCTGGCGTGGGGTCCAGACGCTCGCACAGCATCTCCTGCATGTAGCGGCGCACGCGACGGCTGCCGCCCGTATGGAAATGCACGTGTCCGCGGTGGTCGGTTTCGTCCGTGAGGGCGTTGAGCAGGAACCGCGAGACCGCGCTTGTGGGCGAAAGGCTTTGCTCCAGGCTACGGCGCAGCATTGGCCGCGAGATGATGACGCTCAGCATTATGTCGTGCTCACCGAGCTCGCCAACAGCATGCGGGCAGGCGGCATCGAGCAGGAGGACCTCGTTTTGAGCGAGCATGAGCGGCGCGCCGTTGACGATCTGCGGCGCTCGTCCTCGATAGACATAGCTGATTTCGACATAATCGTGCACGTGTTCCGGCACAGGATTGAAGCGCGAGTTGCGAACAATCGATAGCCCCTCGGGCATGCCTTCTTGTCGTAGGACGAGCGTTGGGTTGCCGATCTTACGAATGTATCGGCCATCAATATCTGCTTGACTACCTTGACCGAGTACATCGCTCCAGTCGTAACGGGCGCCCGCGCGATAGGCTCGCTCACTGTCGGTTAGCTCAAGCAGCAGGTTATCCAGATGTGTGAGCTCCATAGTGTTCCTATCGTTGATTCGGTCATATTCTGCCGTGGTTTTGATATTAGCAGGGCGACGCGCTCGGCGTACCCTAACTTCAATGGATTTGAAAGGCTGGTTTTGGAGGAGCGTATATGGCGACGTATTTTGAGCAGGTGCTTGGCGGCACCTACGACAACCATGTGCTTCCATTCTTGTGGCTCAAGGGCGAGGCGCGCGAGACGATCACCGAGTATCTGGAGCAGATCGCCGGGGCGGACATCCACGAGGTTTGCCTGGAATCGCGCACGCATCCCGATTTCTGTCGCGACGGCTGGTGGTCTGACCTGCGCTTTATCATCGGCGAGTGCAAGCGCCTGGGGTTAAAGATCTGGCTGCTCGACGACGCCCACTTCCCCACAGGCTATGCCAACGGCGCACTCGAAGGCGATGACGTCGACCCCGCGCTCAAGAAGACCGTACTCAAGCATCGCACGATTACGGTCGTTGGTCCCCAGCCGTCCACGACCATCAAGCTCGGTAATCTCATGGACCCCACCGAGCGCTTTGTGGGCGCGGCGGCTTTTGATGCCGCTGGTGCGCCGCTCGACCTTGCGCTCACTGTTGAGCAAGGAGACGATGGCACACCCGCCCGATTGCGTTTTGACGCCCCCACCGGCATCACCACGATTGAGCTGTACGTCACCAGCCAAAAGACTGGCTTTCGCGATGAGTACATCAACATGGTCGACGCCGCCTCATGCCGCGTGCTGATCGATGCCGTCTACGAGCCCACGTTTGAACACCTGGGCGATGAGTTCGGCAAAACGATCTTGGGCTTCTTTACCGACGAGCCCGGCTTTATGAACGAGAAGGGCACCGCGCTCGACGATGCTTCTACCAGCAGCTTTATCGGGCGAAGCGACTTGGCGCTGCCGTGGTCGGACGAGCTTGCCCGCCGCCTACACGATGCGCTTGGCGAGAATTGGCTTACCAAGTTGCACGGCCTTTGGACGCGCGAGGCAGACGGCGCCCAGGTTCGCCACGCCTATATGGACCTTGCTACGCAGCTCTACCGCAGCTGCTTTGACGAGCAGATTGGCGATTGGTGCCGCGCGCACGGCATTATGCACATTGGCCACGTGATCGAGGACAAGAGTTGCCACACGCGCCTGGGCCAGGGCGCCGGACATTACTTCCGCGCGGTCGCGGGGCAGGACATGGCTGGCGTGGATGTGGTCATCAACCAGCTTGCCCCCGGAATTGACCGCGGGCGCTACAGCTACTTCCACGGCGCATGGAACATGGAGTTCTTTACGTACGCGCTCGCCAAGTTGGGATCTTCGGCAGCGCGCCTCGACCCCAAAAAGCAGGGGCGCTGCATGGCCGAGGTCTTTGGCGCCTTTGGCTGGCACGAGGGCCTGCGCGAGATGAAGTGGATCGCCGACCATATGCTCGTCCGCGGTATTAACTGGTTTACGCCGCACGCGTTTAGCATGGCGCCCTTCCCCGATTGGGACTGCCCGCCGCACTTTTACGCGCACGGCAACAACCCGCAATGGCCGCACTTTGGCCAGCTCATGCGCTATATGAATCGCACGGCGACGCTCCTTTCGGAAGGCGCTGCCGCTCGCCCCGTCGCCATTCTGTACCATGCCGACGCCGAATGGGCCGGCAACGCCATGCCCGTCGAGCGCGTGGCGGCCGAACTCACGCGCGCGCAGATCGACTTTGATTTTGTGCCGGCAGAGGCTTTTGAGAATGAGGAGCGTTACGAGGTTTCGATTGCCGATGGGACGTTTGCCGTTAATGGCTGTCGCTACCAGGCGTTTGTTATGCCCGGGGCTTCGTTTATTGGCGCGGCTACAGCGGAAGAGGTGAGGCGCATGATGGCCGCGGGTGTCACGGTGCTCGCTGCTGACGAAGTGCCCGGCGCTCTTTATGACGCGGATGGCGCAGCCGATCTGGACGGGCTTACGGCAACGCCACTTGCCGATGTGGCGGACGCGCTGGCAGACGCGGGGCTGCAGACCGTTGTGACCGATAGGCCACAGCCCTGGCTGCGCGCACTTCGCTACAAGCGTGCGGGCGAGACCTATGTGATGCTAGTCAACGAGCATCCGCGTGAAAGTATTTGCTGTACGGTTGCACTTGCTCGAGGCGAGCGCCTTTGCGGCACGCGCCTCGACCTGCTGAACGGCACCGAACCCGTTGCGTTTGATGGCGCGTTGGAGCTGGCGCCCTTCGAGAGCTGCGCTGTTGTTCTGGAGGCAAGCGGCGCAATCGAGCCCGCGGACTGCACCGACACGAGCACACGTGCAACGCTCGCCCTCGACATCAGCCACCCCTGGACCGTCGCCCTCTCCCCTGCCGGCAGCGATGGAACCTTTGGCGAGCCGCAAAAGCTCGAGCGCCTGTGCGACCTCACGGCCGAGCAGTTCCCCGGCGTATGTGGTACGTTCCGCTATCGCACGTCGTTCGAGCTGGCCGACGACCTCGCCCACACCGTCATTGACCTAGGGGATGTCTACGAAGTCGCAACGCTCACACTCGACGGACAAACGCTCGGCACGCGCATCTGCCCGCCCTACCGCTTTGCGACAGGCGCGCTTACCGCCGGCGCACACGAGCTCGCCATCGATGTCATCAACACGCTCGACCATGCGACCTCCGACATCTTCGCCCTCACCGAGCCCGTCGCGCCCAGCGGTGTCCTCGGCCCCGTTACCCTTCTCGGGCAAAACCTGCCAAAATAAACCCGTCTCTTTTTGGCAGGTTTGGCGAGTGCGGGAGTTCGAATGGATATCAAACGCAAGATTACCGAGGCGCAGGGCCTAACCCCTACCGAGCAGCAGCTCGGCATCTCGGCCCTTGCCATGGGCGAGGACATCCGCGGACTCTCCATTAAGGAGTTTGCCGCCCGCGCCAATGTTTCGGTCGCAAGCGTGCACCGTTTTTGCAAAAAGCTCGGCCTCGAGGGCTTTAAGGATCTCAAGGTCGAGCTCATCCGTCTGGCGACCGAAGCAGGCAACCGCCGCGACGTAGATATCAACTTTCCCTTCGATGCCACGTCCACGCCTGCGCAGGTTATGGAGCGCATGGAAGGGCTCTACCAGACCACGCTGGCCGAGACGCAGGAGCTGCTCGGCCCCGCACAGCTCGACCACGCCGCCAAACTGATCGCGAAGGCACGGCAGGTCGACATCTACACCGGCTCGCACAACCTCTATCCAGCGGGGATGTTCCGCGACCGCTTGCTTTCGTCCGGCAAGAGCGCCACATGCTACAGCAGCACCGAGGCCCAGGTGCGCACGGCGCTCGCCTCGGATTCCGGCAATGTGGCGATCGTAATCTCCTACAGCGGCCTTGCGCCCAACCTCAAGGAAATCTTGCCGATCCTCAGCAGCCGACATGTTCCCGTCATTGTCATCGGCACACCTTATTGTGCGCGCCTGCACCCCGGCTTTGCCGCCTACCTCACGGTGAGCGACCACGAGAGCATGACGCACCGCATCACGCAGTTCGCCAGCCACATCGCCGTGCAATACGTGCTCGATTCGCTCTACAGCAGCTACTTCGCCAAAGACTACGCCCGCTGCGCCGAGTTCCTAGAGCGCTCATTCCCCTACACCCGCCTCCCCGGCCTCAAATAACAATCCGGCCCCACCGCGCCTCCAATCGCCCTCCTAAGTTGCGGTGAAATAGCTCCTGTTTAGGCTCTAAACCAGCACTTTCAGGAACTATTCCACCGCAACTCGTTGGCGCAGGGGCATCGGGCGGACAGCGGGCTTTTACTTGCGAGGCGTCGGCAAAACAAAGAGTCCGTGCTGGTTACAGTAGAGGTACATTCTGCCGCGCCCGGTAATATGAAAGCGCGGCTGCACCGATTGCTCTGGATAGAGCTTCTTAAGGCAGATGCCATCCATAGTCGCATATGCCACAAAGCTAATGTAATGGTCCTTGGTCATGGGGTGGTCGAGCGTGACGTACCAATCGTCCTCGATGCGCTCGATGGAAAAGGCATGGTCCGCGTCCGGCTCTTCGGCCTCCTGGGGAAACATCGTGGAGCCGCAGCAGCTAAAGCTGCCTTCTCCGAGCGCGTGCACAACGTTTCCGCAGATAGGGCAAACGTAAAAGACGCCTTTGAGCATATTGCCTGCACGGTTGGCGTTGGCCCGAATGTCACCAGCCAAAAGCTCAGCCACGCTTATGCCGAGTCTCTGGGCCAAAGGTTCAACGAGGGAAATGTCGGGAAGGCCGCGGCCGGACTCCCACTTGCTGACGGCTTTATCGGTCACGCCAAGGCTTTCCGCCAGGGCGCGCTGGGTGAGGCCGCTATCTTCGCGCAGCCGCTTGATGGCATGTGCCGCCAAAAAAGTATGGGGGACATTGCTTTGCGGTGTCTGGTTCATGAAATGTCCGATCAGATTGGAGGAATGGAGCGAACCGGTTCAAGAGTCAGTATCCATTTGAAGACTGCCCTCGACAACCTACGCTGCGTAGACATGCACCGACCAAACGAGCGTGGATTTTCGGACACTCAAATCACGAGCGTGGATAATCTCCCACTTTGAGCCCCCACACAGGCCAAAACCGGGAGATTATCCACGCTCATTTTTGGTGCAAGGGTAGCTAATTTGGGACGGGGCTATTTTGACTGCTTTCACATGTAAAGTAGTCAAAATAGCCCCGTCCCAAATTAGCTACCCAACGACCGCACCGATGTTTTGGCACCGACAGCGAAAACGCCCCTAAGCGAGCAAGGTGCCTTGAAAGAGGAGGGCATAGGCCTTCTGGCCATGCCCGACGATTGAAAGGCAGATTGCCGCTTAGGGGCGTTTGCAGCGTCGAGCCGTTACGCGGTTTGGAAAACCGCGTAACTACTCCCGGACTCCGTACTGCTCGTAGTAGGCGTCGATAGCGGCCTTGAGCTCGTCATCGATGACGACCTTGCCGTCGATCTCGTGGTTGTAGAGGGTCTCGACGACCTCGGCCATGGAGACGATGCTCGCGACAGGGAAACCGTACTTGACCTCGATCTCCTTCTGTGCGGTGGTCACGCCGCCCTTGCCGACCTCCATGCGGTTGAGGGACACGATGAGACCCTTGATTTCGACATCGGCAGCAGCCTTGACCTTGGGATAGGTCTCGTCGATGGACTTACCGCTGGTGGTGACGTCCTCGACCATGATCACACGGTCGCCGTCCTGGGGCTCGTAGCCCAGCAGGTTGCCCTTGTCGGCACCGTGGTCCTTGGCCTCCTTGCGGTCGCAGCAGTACTTGACCTCCTTGCCGTACAGCTCGTGGTAGGCAATCGCGGTCACGACGGCCAGCGGAATGCCCTTGTAGGCAGGCCCGAACAGCACGTCAAAGTCGTCGCCAAAGTTATCGTGAATGGCCTGGGCGTAGTACTCGCCCAGCTTCTTGAGCTGATAGCCCGTCACGTAAGCGCCGGCGTTCATAAAGAACGGGGACTGACGGCCGCTCTTGAGCGTAAAGCTGCCGAACTTAAGAACGTCGGACTCGACCATAAACTTGATGAACTCTTGCTTGTAAGCCTCCATGCGGGCTCCTCTCGTAATCGCGTACGTGCTTCACAGTTTAGCGCAGGCAGGGCGTCGATGCGGGCGCGCTTTGAAGCCATGGCGCTCTGTAAGGGCTTTGTCAGGGGCGATGATTTTCCGAACAATGGGGTTGACACGGCAAACCCCCTCGTCAAAAATACCGGCGGATTGAAACGGGTACGAGATACCCAAAGCGCGCTGCGCCCGGCCTTAAGGAGGTGTGCCATGGAAGGCAGTCATAGTCGAAAAACCTGCATGTCGCCCTCGGCACGCCGCGAGGACTCCGCGCACACATAAGCGCCAACAGTCGATCACCAAAACCACCACAAAGGTGCCTGTCCCCTTTGTGGTGATTCGCGAGCATGACGTGAGCGACATCTAGGTTTTTTGCAATTCAATACGACACGTACGCTAACTCCCTTTAACAAGGAGGACCCTATGCTGATGCTCAAAACCGCCACGGTACTCGAAGTCATCTCCAAGCGCCGCCGCACGGCGCGCCCTGCCGCTCACGCCGGCCTTGCCAAGAACACCATCTTTGCCGCAACCCATAGCGCCGAGGACTCCCTCCTGCTGCTCGACGCCACGGCTGACGGCCTCACCGCCGGGCAGGCCGCCGAGCGCCTGGACGGCGCCGGTCCCAACACCATCGAGGCGCCGACCAAGACACTTGCCCGCCGCATCGCCGACGCCTTCATCGACCCCTTCGCCGGCATCCTCGCCGCGCTCGCGCTGGTCTCGCTCTACATCGACGTGCTCGCCGTGCCCGAGCCGCAGCGCGACCCCTCCACGGTCATCGTCATCGGCATCATGCTACTGGTATCGGGCGGCATGAAGTTTATCCAGGAAGCACGCAGCGGCAATGCGGCAGAGGCCCTCAAGGACCTGGTCTCCAACACCTGCACCGCCCTGCGCGACGGCGAGCGCATCGAGATACCCTTCGACGAGCTCGTCCCCGGCGACGTGATCCGCCTCTCCGCCGGCGACATGGTGCCGGCCGATGCCCGCATCATCACCGCACGCGACCTGTTTGTGATCGAGTCCGCCCTCACCGGCGAAAGCGAGGCCGTCGAGAAGACCGCCGTCGCCACCGTCGTCGAAGGCGCCGACAGCTCCACGCTGCCGCTCTCCGCCTGCAAGAACATCGTCTTTACCGGCACCTCCGTGCAAAACGGCACCGCCATGGCGCTTGTCGTGGCCACCGGTTCGGACACCTACCTGGGCGGCATCGCCAAGATGCTCAACGGGCGCGGCGAGAAGAGCGCGTTCGACCGCGGCGTCTCGAGCGTCTCGATGCTGCTGGTGCGCCTGATGCTCGTCATGGCGCCGGCAGTCTTTGCCATCAACGCCGCCACCAAGGGCAACGTCATCGATGCGCTGCTGTTCGCCACGAGCGTGGCCGTGGGCATCACGCCGCAAATGCTTCCCGTCATCGTGACCACGAGCCTGTCGCAGGGCGCCAAGGACCTCGCCCGCCGTCAGGTCATCGTCAAGGAACTGCCGGCGATCCAAAACCTCGGCGCCATGGACGTGCTGTGCTGCGACAAGACCGGCACCCTCACCGAGGACCGCATCGTGCTCGAGCGCTACCTCAACACCGACGGCAACGAGGATACGCGCGTGCTGCGCCATGCGTTCTTGAACAGCTTCTTCCAGACCGGCCTCAAGAACCTCATCGACCTGGCCGTTATCGACCGCGCCGATGTTACGCTCTCGACCGTCATGCCCGATTCCATGCTGGGCCAGAGCCTGCGCGACCGCTACACCAAGGTCGACGAGGTGCCCTTCGACTTCTCGCGTCGTCGCCTGAGCGTGGTCGTCGCCGACGCCCAAGGAAAGACCCAGATGGTCACCAAGGGCGCTGCCGAGGAAATGCTCGAGATTTGCTCCTACGTCGAGGTGGACGGCACCGCTCAGCCGCTTACCGACGAGAAGCTCGCCCAGATTCGCAAGCAGGTGGCAGGACTCAATGCCGAGGGCCTGCGTGTGATCGCCGTGGCGCAGAAGACCAACCCGCGCACCGTGGGCGAGTTTGGCATCGCCGACGAGTGCGACATGGTGCTGATGGGCTTTTTGGCCTTCCTCGATCCGCCCAAAGCAAGCGCCGCAGGCGCCGTCGCCACCCTCGAGGCCAAGGGCGTGGCGGTAAAGGTCCTGACCGGCGACAACGACCGCGTCGCCGCCACCGTCTGCGAGCAGATTGGCATCGACGCAAGCAACGTTTTGCTGGGCTCCGAGATCGATGCGCTCGACGACGCCGAGCTGGCGGAGCGCGCCAAGCAGACCCATCTCTTTGCCAAGCTCTCGCCGCTGCAGAAGGCGCGCTTGGTGCGCGTCATGCGTGAACTGCTCGGCCATACCGTGGGCTTTATGGGCGATGGCATCAACGACGCCGCCGCCATGCGTGCGAGCGACTGCGGCATCTCGGTCGATTCGGCCGTTGACATCGCCAAAGAATCCGCCGACATCATCTTGCTCCAGAAGGACCTGGGCGTGATCGAGCGCGGCATCATCGAAGGCCGTCGCACCTACGGCAACCTGCTCAAGTACCTCAAGACCACGGTGAGCTCCAACTTTGGCAACGTGCTGTCCGTGACCGTCGCGAGCCTGTTCCTGCCGTTTTTGCCCATGAACGCCCTGCAGCTGGTGCTGCTGTCGCTGGTCTACGAGATCGTGTGCATCGCGCTGCCGTGGGACACCGTCGACGACGCCTGGACTGCCCGCCCGCGCGCCTGGGACGCCGCGTCCATCAAGGGCTTTATGCTCGAACTGGGCCCCGTGAGCTCGCTGTTTGACATCGTGACGTTCGCCGCGCTCTTCTTTGCGGTGTGCCCCGCTGCCGTGGGCGCGAGCTGGGCAGAGCTTGCCGCCGCGGGCAATGTTGCCGGCATGGCGACCTTTGCGGCGATTTTCCAGAGTGGCTGGTTTGTTGAGTCTATGTGGTCGCAGACGCTCGTGGTCCACATGCTGCGCTCCCCGCGCCTGCCGAGCCCGCGCGACCACGCCGCACCTGCGCTGTGCGCGCTCACCGTGCTGGGCCTGGCACTTGTCACCTGGCTGCCGGCAAGCCCCATCGCCGACGCACTGGGCCTCATGCCGCTGCCGGCGAGCTTCTTTACGCTGCTCATCGGCATCGTCGCCGCCTACATTGCGCTGACCCAGCTGGCCAAGCGCCACTACATCGCCCGTCACGGTGAGCTGCTGTAACAGACAGCCCGAGTCCACCACGGCAGCCGTTTCCACAACCCGTCCCCTCAGCAGTTGCGGTGAAATAGTTCCTGTTTTAAGACCCCCAAGCCTTATTCAGGAACTATTCCACCGCAACTTATTGAACCACCACAAAGGTACCTGTCCCCCTTGTGGTGGTTTTGGGGCGTTACGAGGCGTTGGTCAGGCGGCTCCAGAGCTCGTCGATATCGATCTGGTCGCCGCCGCTCAGATAGCCGGTGCGAATAAAAGACTCATTGTAGATATAGATGTCATGAGCGCTATCGCCATCGTCTTCGGTGTCGTCGGCCATAATCACGTAGCGGTGGCCGTCAAGCGCCTTGACCAGCCAATACAGGGCATCATCGATCGTGCATTTCTCCTGCACCATCGCCGCATCGCCAATCGCGCCGATGAGCGCCCGCTCGCCCTTTGTATAGCCGCCCACCGAGAGCAGAATCGCGATGTTTTCGTCTCCGCCGCCCGGTTCAAGCTCCTCGTACTCGGACTCCGAAAGCGGTATCGCGCTGTTCGCAAGCTCGTCCACATCGTCCGAAACCTTGGAAAAGGTAAAAGCGAAAAATCCCGCGTCATCGACGGCGCCGTAGCCCACGTTCTCGCCTTGCCACTCATAATTTTGATGTTTGAGCAGGCGCACCAGATCGGCACCACCCAAGTTGATCGCGGCATAGACCGTCACGTTGGCATTGTCGTCCACGCAGGCGGCGTCCGCCGTGCTCGCTGCTTTGGCGCCGCCCGTTGTGCCCGAGCAGCCAGCCAGCGCGCAAGCCGCCGCGCCCGCGCCCGCCACAAAGACCGCACGGCTCATCGTCATCTCGTTCATCATGTTCGTCCCTCGCTATGCTATTGGCCGCATCGCACTTAGCCGAGCGCGCGCCCGGTCTTCTCCTGCCAAAATTCGTTAATCGTGGGGGCACCGCCGCCTTGGGTAAACGTACCGGTTTTGATGGCCTCCTCGGTAATGAGGTCCAGGCGGTAGTCGCCGTTTTCCATTTGGCTCACCATGGCAACGTGACGCGCCATGTTGGAACCGTAGACGCACGCAATCCACGAGCCCGAGGTAATCTGCGCGCGGTCCTCAACCGGAACGGAAAAGCCCGCGATAACATCCTCGCAGCTCGAATAGCCCGCAAGCTGCAGCGTAAACATCACGGTACTCCCGGTGCCGCCCTTGTCGAGCTTTCCGATTTCATCCTCGCCGAGCCATTCGGTTGCGCCATCCTTGCTGATATTGCAGACGCTGAGCACGCGACCTGCCTCGTTCTCGTACATCTCGAGCGCATCTTGCCAGGTATAACCCTGTTGCGACGCAAACTCCTGCAACTGCCAGCCCTTAAGCTCGAGCAACGCTGCGATGCTGATGTTGCGGTGCGCATCCCAGCAGTCATCCGACCACGTATCGAACGCGTCCGCCGAGCCGCTGTCTGTGTCCGCACCGCCGCCCGCATCACCGGAATCACCCGATGACGAGCCCGCATCCATCTTGTCCTTTACCGGGCGATCGTCGTTAAAACCCGTCGTGTCCTGCGCCTGCTGTCCGCCGCATCCCGCAAGCGTCAGCAACGCCGTTCCCGCCGCCGCGACAAACGCCGTGCGCGAAATAACCGTCTCCCTCATCGTTGTTCCTTTCCCGTTTCTTATCACAGCGCCGAGCAACGCCTCGACACCAATCCTCCCGTAGCCCACTCACGCTATTGACGGGGCAGCTCCGTCCAGCCAAAACCGGGCTCAAAGCCATCGCGCGTGCCGATCACGTCGCCCGAGCCGTTCACCCAAGCTTGATCCGCCATCACCGAAACCTCGACATCGGTACCGTCGGGCCTGGTGTAATGGTTGACCCCGCGGATGGCATCGGAATACGACGCCGCGCCCGTTCCCACACCTGCACTGGAGAAATTGGCCGCGCTGGCGGCCATATTCGCGGCGTGTTGACGATCGCTGCGCTCAAACCAAGCCTGCTGGTAGCTGTCGAACGCCGCCTGCTGCGAGGCATGCATCTGCTGCCAGGCCGCGAACTGCTGTTGCTGCTGGGCGATGTTCATCTGCGTGCGCTGACGCTGCTCGAGCACCATCTGCTGCTTTTGAGCGCACGCTTCGCGCGCAATCGACGGGTTGAGCCGCAGAGTCGACGCCATTGAGGCAAGCGCCGTGGAGGCCGCCTCGTCCAGACGGCCTTCCGGCGCAACCAGGCAGAAGCTGTCCCTGATACGCCACTGCAACAGGTCTGCCGCGCCCAGCTTGAACGGCGCCCCGTCTGGGCAATCGCCCTGATCCGGAGCCTGATCTTTCGCGGCGCGCTGACCCGCCGCCGCAGCCGCCTGGCGCTCGCGCAGGCGCTTACCCAGAACGCCACCGATCAGTCCGCTCGAAAGGCCCGCGCCCAGCAGCGCCTCGGCCCCGGCGGCAACGCCTTTACCCACAGAACCCGCGACTCCACCGATCGAGACTACATAGCCCTCGACCTTTGCCGCCACTGCAAGCTCGGTAGGCGCCGGGACGCCCGCGAGCCGATATCGACGCATGCGGCACTCATAGACCACATCGCTCGGTTCCATCGAAAAGCCCTGAATCGCAAAGTCGTTTGCAGCCTCGCGCTTTACGCGAGCACGCTCATGTTCAATATCGCCTGCCGCGCTCGACGGATAGGGTTGCTCGGCCACAACCTCCGCCCGTGCGCCCAATTGCGCCGCGCAGGCTTGAGCTAACTCGTCGCACGCCGCCTCCACGTGCACAAACGCCTTGCGCTCGGTTTGCGTGGGGATACGCTTGGCAACGGCGCCCGCGTCCACGTAGCAGAGCTCGGAGCGATACATGATGCGTTCGCCCGCCGGGCCTGCCGCCGTCACGCCAACTGAAATCGGGCAGTCGAAACTACTGCTGCGCTCAAGATGCGCCTCTTCGATACGCCAACCCCGCGGCAGCGCCACTTGCGCGAGCGCTTGGCCGCCAGAGGCATCGCATGCGGTGTGGAGCTCAAGGTCGCCGACGCGGGGAGCATCCGCTGCGGCCACGTCGCGGACCGGCGACGCGGCGTCGGCATCCTGCATCGGCACATCGACCGGCGCGTTCGCGCTCGGCTCACAACCTTCGCCCGCGCCATCATCGGCAGCCGCCCCATTTGCGTGTTCCGCGACACCCGGGTCATCCTCAACGCTCTCAAGCCGAACACCGCAGCCCGGGCAAAATCGCACCGGCACGCCGGCGACCCGCGGCAGCTGCATCCCGCACGCCGGGCAGAATCTCAAATCACTCATCCCGTACACCCCTCATTTCATTGGCTGTTCTTGATGGCGGCTAGCTGTCGCCACAGTTCATCGGCACCGTCAAGGCGATATGCCGTCTTGTCGAGCACGATATTCCCGCCCTCGAACTCCACCGATTGCTCCGAGCCGTCTTCATAGACAAAGACGAGCGTGCGACCGGCATCGCTCATCCGCTCATCCACCGCACCTCCCACGGTGCAATCGTCGAGCGCGGCAAAAGTCGATGCGACCAGCTCGGCATCGTCGGTCTCATAGATCGTCCGCGCCTCGCCGTCCTCGATAAGCTTGACTGCCACCGGATCGGCAGCACAATCGTTCAGCAACGCTTGCGCGGCGTTCTTTCCCTGGTCGGCACGGGCACCAAAGCCGTATGCCCGCACAAGCGTCACCGCCGCAGCAAGGACCACCACGGCGATAAGCGCGCCCGCAATTTTATTAGACGAGCAACCACGAGACGCCATAGGCCCACCCCTTCCGTTCTGCTCCGCTCAACATCACATTCATATGCCTTTGAGCGCCAAAACGGCAGGTGACAAATGTCTCATATTCATATTTTTGCAGGTAAAACCACCACAAAGGTGCCTGTCCCCTTCGTGGTGGTTTTGGCTAGTCTTGGGGCGTCCAGGACCAGAAGAAGTTGATGAGGGCCACGCGCGAGGCGGCACCGGTCTTTTTGTTGATCGAGGCGATGTGGCGGTAGAGCGTAGAACGCGAAAGGAAGAGCGCCGCCGCCACGTCCTGCACGCTGTCGTCCGATACGACTAGCGCCTCCAGCACATCGCGCTCGCGCTTGGTGAGCCCAAAGGCGGCTACAAAGCCGTCGAGTCGATCGTCAAACGAAAGCTCCGGCGCCTCCAAGGGCACCGCGTCGGCCTGATCGGGCGCACGGCCCACGCCAAGATCGTCGGTGGCAAACGCCAGGCCTCTGTGATCCGCTTCGTCCTCAACGCCTTGTCCAAACTGTCCCAGCAGCGAGATCGCAATGCCGACAAACAGCACGAGCACGACGCCCACCGCCATCAGCACGTTTTGACTCGAGATAATCGCCACCGCCGGAGCCGTCACAAGCATTGAGCAAATGTTGTTGATGGCGCGGCCCATGCACGGCCACAAATACGACCAGCGCGCATACATCGAAATCGCGGCGAACTTCGCGGTGAAGAACACCACGAAAAAGCCCGTACCCAGGTAAAAGATAATCGTGGCGGCGAGCGCATTGCCACCGTTGCCATCGGTGATAAGCACAAAGAACGAGAGCGTGGACAACATGGCGGCGCACGTCATGATGATATTCATATACGAGCGTCCGCGCAGGTCATACAGGGCGCCGGCGGCAAGTGCACTCACAACCAGCAGCAAGCGCGGCCAGTCACCCAGATCGATGGCGCCGGCGGCATGCGAGGTCGTAAGACCGGCATTGAGAGCCGCGAATACGCCGGTAAGGCAGGCGGTCGCCACCGTCAAGCGCACTACGGCACCTTGGAAGGCCGCCTTTGCCTCGGGATTATCGCGCCACTTGGCGCCATGCTCCGACGCATCGACCGATAGCTCGGCAATCTCGGCTTCGAACTCGGGCGCGGACTCATCGCGTAATTTAGCTCGGCGGGTACCGTGAAGCAGCCCAACCAGCGCAATCGCACAGGCAATAAGGACAAACTGTTGAGGAATGCCCGCAGGCATCACCATATGGTTGAGCACCTGTACCAAAATGCCCGCAGCATAAGAAACCGCCACGGCACGTGCCAGACAAGGCGTCTGCGCAAAACGCCGCGCCAGATTGGCATGGGCGGTCGATCCGCAGTAGCCCAAGGCGTAGCACGCCACCAGACCGCCCGCAATCACGACCTGAAACTGCGCCGCCATAATCAGCAGCAGCAATGCCGACACCAGCAGCACGCCCGTCATATCGCTCGTTGCATCGATTGCCTGGGGACGGCGATAGTACAGGAGAGGACGCACAAAATAGCCAATCACGCTCGCGCCGACGACGATGCTCTCGTAGATAACGACCTCGTTCGCTGGCACAAACTCGGCCACGCGTACGTCAAAGAAGTACTCGCCGGCCAAAAACGTGAAAAAGAAAAGCGCCAGGCACAGAATCTCCCGTATGCCCCGGCGCAAGTATGCGGTTGTGTCTCCCAGGTCCCTCATGGTAACCCCCACCCGCTTAGATGTCCGGAGAACCATTTTAATAGAGAATGGGTCTTAGTATCCACGCAATGCCCGAACTGTTACGCATACGGCGCAAATGCCCCAACAGCAGTTGCGGTGAAATAGTTCCTGTTTGACCGGCCCGGGCTGTCATTTAGGAACTATTCCACCGCAACATATAAAGGGGACTGAAAGGGGACTGGGTTGTTGATATCGGAAAAGGGAGGGAGGTGCCCGGGCCGAGGGAGCAACTCGGGATCGAAGCTCGAGCGTTAGTGCTCGGGCGTCAGGATCACCAGGGCGTCGTGCTCAAAGGAATGCTGAGCCACGCGCACGGTGCCGTCGCCATTGTCGCGAACGGGCAGCTTGGCGATACGCTTGGCCTCCATGTCGAGGGCCGTCGCCGACCAGCCGCGCGCACTATCGAGCTTAAACGTAAGTGCCGTGGTGCGCGGCAGATAGGTGACGACACGCTCGCCAATACGCGCCACACGGATGGACTCGCGCGCGTCATCGAGCAGCTCCTGTGCCGGGATAACGGCGAGAGCGTCGTCGCTAGCCGTGGCACCCAGGCCGGCAAGCACATGCTCGATGGCGGCAAAATCCCACACGCCCGCAAACTGCAGACACTCCTGCCAGCGGAACGGCATGTCAAAGCCCTCGCCCAGCACCGAACCCTGGCTGCGCGATGTCTGCCAGTTCCAAACGCCGTGGGCGCCGTAGGTCACGCCCGCGCTGGCGCCGGCAAGGATCGAAGACCACACGCTCGCGCGACAGTCCTGCGCGGTAAAACGCCAGTACACGTTGCGCGACGCACCCATCTGCTCGTAGCAGGGCTCGGAGTTGACCATCGGCTTTTTGGGATAGCTGGCGATAAAGTCCTGCGGCAGGTGCCAGGCCTCGGGCTGGCCTTCGTAGTTGTGGCCGGGCTGGAACATATAGAAGTCCAGGCGGTCCAAATACTGCGCGGGAATCGTGCGGTTACCGCGATTGATGTGCATGGTACGCAGGGCCTCGGGCGCGCGCTTCGCAACCTCGTCGAGCGCATCCTCGTAATAGGCAATCGCCTCGTCACCGGCAAAGTCCGTGTCGCCCGTCACCACATAGACGGGATCGAACTCGCCCAGGTTCTCGACGACGCGGGCAACGTGGGCACGGACCTCCTCGCGCGGCATAACCTCGGCACCGCAACGCTCGGCGATCTTAGCGCCCCAGGTACCGGGCACGTAGTTGCACCACATGAGCACGAGCGCCGGACGAATGCCGTGCTCGACGGCAGCGCGGCACATGGCGGCGGCGCGATCCCAATACGCCTGGTTGGGTTGAGACCAATCAAAGCGCACGCCATCCTCGCTGGCATAGGGCCAAATGCCCAGATCGGGGCAGCAGCGATCCCACTGCGGCAGCGTGTTAATCTGCAGCACGTTCATGCCCTGCTCGGCGCGGCGGGTCAGATAGTAGTCCCAGTCGGCCTCGGGGATGCTGGTAAACGCACTCCAGCACGTATCGGCAAACCAAAAGAACGGCTTGCCCTCGCACAAAAAACCGTCCTGACGACCGTTGACGGTCAGTTTTCCCAAACTCATCTGCATGTCCTTTCGCTCGATAAAGGAATTGCGAACCGGCAGAAGCTTTCGCGGTAACCCCTGATGCGAAAGCCCCCGCCGTTTAACAAACCCCTGCGGGCGGACACCACTTGCCCACTCCAGTCTACCTTGCAAGAAGGGCCCCGCCGGGCTTGCGCCTGACGGGGCCCTGTCGTGTAGGTAAGGTCGTATGCGACCGAATGGCTTGGCCTTAGGCCTCCATCTCGGCGAGCTCCTCCTTGGAGAAGCCGGCGACGAAGACGACGGCAGCGGCGATGACAAAGGAGATTGCCATACCGACGATAGCCCAGACGGTGTTCATCTGGCCACCCTGCAGGTAGTTGGTGAAGACCAGGAAGTTGGAGGCACCGCCAGCGAGGTAATAGGTAACGCCCATGAGGCCGGAGAACACAGCGCCGATGGCACCGCCGATGAACATACCGAACATGGTGCGACGGAAGCGCATGAGGATACCGAAGAGTGCGGGCTCGGTGACGCCGCCGGCGATGGCGGAGATGACGTAGCCCAGGGCAAGACCCTTCTCGTCGGGGTTCTTCATCTTGAGGAAGGCACCGAAAGCGCAGCCCCAGACAGCGGCCATAGCGCAGTTGGTGGAAACGAAGACGAAGGGATCGTAGCCGGCAGCGATGATCTGAACCTGAGCGAGCAGGATGACGGGCATGTGCATACCGCAGACCACGAAGAGCTGCCAGAAGGCGCCGAGGACGGCCATGACGATCAGGATACCGATGCCACCCATGTCAGCGAGACCAAAGAGGGCATTGGCGATGAGGCTGCCGATCTCGTTGCCGAGCGGGGCGAGGACGATGAAGGCGATGGGGATGGTAACGATCATGGTGCAGAACGGCGTGAAGACCGTGGAGAGCACGTCGGGCATGACCTTCTTAAAGAACTTCTCGACGAAGTAGAGGACAGGCACCGAAAGGATAATCGGCAGGACGGACTGCTGATAGTTGGCAGCGGCGATCTGAATGCCGTAGACGGAGATGATTCCGCCGCCATCCTGGGTCGCGACACTCACGACGGACGGGGCCATGAGGGCGCCGCCGAGGAGCATGCCCAGAACCGGGGAGGCGCCGAGCTTCTTAGCGGCGGCATAGCCCAGGTAGATGGGGATAAAGGTGAACGTGGCCTCGTACAGGGTGGTGTAGAGGAACGTGTAGGTCGGATCGGTGTCAGAGAGAACGCCGAGCATGGTGGGACCGAGGACCGCAGCGATGGTGCGGAACAGACCGCCGGCCATGAGCAGCGGGATCAGCTGGGTCATGGAGCCCGACAGATAGTCGAGGATGATGTTCGGCAGGTTCTTGAGCTCGAACTTCTCCTTGGGAGCATCGAGGTTCTCGTCGACCGCGGCACCCTGCTTGACGCCGGACATGGCGACGAACTCGGCGAGCACCTTGGGCACGTTCTGGCCGATGATGACCTGGAGCTGGCTGCCGGCGAACTGGCAACCCAGAACACCCTTGACCTTCTTGATCTTCTCCACGTCGGCCTTGTTGTTGTCCTTGAGCGTCAGACGCAGACGCGTCATGCAGTTGGTGGCGACGGAAACATTCTCCGCACCGCCCACGAGCTCGAGGACATCGGTGGCAATCTGCTTGTTATCTACTGCCATGGGACCCCTCCCCATATCATCGTGTGCCTACTCGTTTGGGCGTAGGCACGCCTTTGGCTCGGCGACTATAACCCCTTACGGCCACCGAACCCTTGGATACGCTGTCGTAAACAATGTGTTTACTGAACGTTTACGGGCTTTAGTTTACACGGAACGTCTAATTTGTGGCAATTTTGCCGTCTGTAGTCCGGTGAACGGTAGGAAATCGGGGGTGAACGTACTTGAACGGTAAGGGATTGTCTATTTGACGCTCTGCTGCTAAATGCCTATTTACGTGGTCTTTTAATTTGGTAAACACCTCTATTCTTTGTTGACCCATCAACAAAAGCCCTGCTAAATGGTGATAAACGAATGTTTAGTAATTTGTTGAGTGTTCATTTTGACCGTTTACCGAGTTCATCTGCCTGTTCTGTAGCTCTGCATTAAACTAAACATGTTTAAGTTGTATTGCCGCTGATGTTTACCACTCGCGGCGCAGAGGAGGCAGCTCATGGAACTCAAATCGTGCACCTACGCAACCGTCACCACGCTGGGAGACTTTGGCCCCTGGATCAGCAAAGTCGTGCTCGACCTGCCGTGCACCGTTCGCGCCAACGATATCGATGCGCGCACCTTCCATATATATGTAGAGCGCCATGAACGCACGGGCGAGATCCTGATGCGCAAAGAGCGCGGCGCCGACCACGCCGCACCTTCCGTAGGCTATGTCGACGTCCTCGCCGCCTATCCGTGCGATGAGTGCGGACGCAAGCTCGCCTTTGGCACCCATGTGGCGCTCGAGATCGCCGAGCAGCGCCTGACCAAGAAGATCGAGGGCAGCGTGATGGGCTCGCGCTTGCTCGACGACCAGCTGCGCATCACGCAGCTCGCGGCCCTTCCCGGCAATGACGGTGACGATCCAACCTGCGGCCTGGTCTTTGACACCTGCCGCGGCGACATCTGTCCCGCGCTCAAGGGCTGGAGCAATGCCACGCAAAAGACCGCCGTCAACGGCATCGCGCTCGAGTACGGCTTCTTTGAGCCCAGCTTTAAGGCCGAGGACTCCGCCTGCTTCAACCCCTTCGCGCCCGAAACGACAGTCGTGCCCCAGAAGGCCCCGCTCGTGGTGTACCTGCACGGCGCTGGCGAGGGCAAGGGCGCTACGCAAGGCGAGGGCGCCACGCGCGCTTATATCGGCAACCGCGTGACGGCCATCAGCCAGGCGCAGATCCAACGCTACTTTGGCGGCTTTGCCTGGGTTCTCGTGCCGCAGTCGCCCACGTTTTGGATGGACAACGGCGTCGAGCAGCTCGGCCACTCCAACCAGAGCATCTACTCCCCCGTCATTAAGGCGCTCATCGACGAGTTTGTCGCCGAGCATGCCGACCGCATCGACACCGACCGCATCGTGGTCGCTGGCCTTTCCAACGGCGGCTTTATGACGCTGCGCCTGTGCGCCGACTACCCCGATTTCTTCGCGGCGGGCCTTCCCTGCTGCGCGCCGTGGTACAACGCCACGGACGAGGACGTGACCGCCCTTGCCAAGACGCCGCTGTGGTTTACGCACTCCAAGGGCGATGAGCTCGTGATCCCGCAGGAGACCGTGCTGCCGCTCACGGCTCGCCTGCGCGCTGTCGGCGCCAATGTGCACCTCACGTACTTTAGCCATGTCGAGGACCTGACCGGGCGCTACCGCGAGGCCGACGGCTCGCCCAAGAAGACGTTCAACCATGGCGTGTGGATCCACCAATTCAACGACCTGTGTTATCAAGACTTCGACGGGGGCAACGTACTCATCGACGGCGAGCCGGTGGGCTGCTGGGAGTGGTCGGCCAGGGTCGACAGGTAATCTATCCCATCACGGGGCCGAGGGCTTAGTTTTGCAAACGTCCTCGGGCATGCATGGGTCGGCGCTTTGCGCTTCGCGCTGCGCCGACCCATGCCCCCTGTGGAATGTTTGCAAAACTAAGCCCCGGTCCCCGCTGCGTTTCCATTGCTGTAGACCCTGGGCGAGCGCTTCCGGCGGGCCGCCGGGTCGGTGGCGATGAGGGCGTGGGGTCCCGTCTTGCCCTGCGCGTAACTGGCTGAGATTTATTTGGTTGGAGCTTTCTTATGTCCCAAGAGTTGACTCGGGTGATTGTTACTACTGATATGGAAGTCGATGATATGAACTCGCTCGTTCATTTGGCTCTGTATCTTAACTTGCTTGATGTGCAGGCTGTGGTGTATACGGCTTCGCAGTATCACTTTCTTGGTGATGGCGTCCATACGCTCGGTGAGGTGAATCCGCATTGGCGGACTAAGGGGCGTCGCTCTTATGAATGGGATGTTGTGCCTCATGAGCCTGATCCCACGGCTGGGGAGCTTTGTGAGTATCGACCGTTTCCTGAGCACTGGATTGAGAGTCTCTGGAGTAATGAATATGCCCAGGCTTGGCCGCAGTTGCAGGCGAATGCGGCCGCTGCCGGTGAGCCGCCGTTTCCTTCGCCGGCTCAGATGATTGAGCGTACCTTTGTGGGCAACGTTGCCTTTGAGGGCGATGTACGTGAGGAGACTGAGGGTTCGCGCGTGATTGCTCAGGCAATCTTGGATGATGACCCGCGTACGCTTTGGCTGCTCAGCTGGGGCGGCATGAATACCATTGTTCGTGCGCTCATGAGTATTGCTGAGCGCTATCGCGCCACACCCGAATGGCCTTCTGTGCAGCAGCGTGTCTATCAGAAGGTGCGCGTGATGGGCGTTGCCGATGGCGTGGGGCAGGACAATTCTTGGCTCGACCATGGGCGCGAGCTCTTCCCCGAGCTCGTCTTTTGGTGCGTGCCCTATATGTATGGCGGCTACGTTGACGCCAAGATGGCTCAGCCCGATTCGTTGCCGTTGTTCCAGGCTCCCTGGCCTGAGCAAAATCTCACGCAGGGCAACGGTCCCCTTATGGCGCGCTATATGCTCTATGGCGATGGCAAGGTGTACGAAAACGAGCCCGAGAGGTTCCAGTTTGGCAAGCATGCCCGCTTGGATTGGGGCTTAGAAGGCATGCCCGCGATGCAATTTGAGCGCGGCGATTTTATGGCCGAGGGCGACTCGATGACCTATATTCCGCTGCTGCCGTTTGGCCTGCGCGGCATCGATAACCGCTACTTTGACACGTTGCTCGGCCGCATGTTCCTTGACGGGCATCCCCACTCAGATGCGCCTGCCGGTTTTGCTGCCATAGGTACGCCGGTGGACGGCAACCCCAACCCCTATCTGCGCGCCTACCAGGAAGACTTCGCCGCTCGCGCGCAGTGGTGCGCCCATGAGCCCGCGGCCTGCTCGCATCCGGCGTATGTTGCCGAGGTCACGGGCGACATGAGCGCCGCGGCCGGCGGGCGCGTTGCTCTTGCAGCGACCATCGTCGACCCCGATGGCAGGGGCTTCGATGCTCATTGGAATGTCACCATGGGACCGTCGCGCTATGCAGGCGCTCAAGATCTGTCGCTATGGCAGGAATGCGCGACGGACGCCACGTTCACCGTACCCGCCGACGCGCAGCCCGGTGACCGCTTCGTGCTCACCCTCAGCGTTAAAACCCGCGCCGAGCGTCCCTGCACCCGCTACGCCCAGGTCGCCATCACCGTCGCGTAGCAAGCGGCGGCACCCACATTCGGCACGGAGTGTCCCCAACCGCCACTCATTTAAGTACGTCCCCAATGAGTGGCCGAAGACTGCCCCCAACGACTAGTCGTTTAAGAACGTCCCCGATGACTACCCAGAAGTTGCGGTGGAATAGTTCCTGTTTGGCCTTCTATGGCCCACATTTAGGAACTATTTCACCGCAAGTTATTTGGGGATGAAAAATGGGCCATGTGTCCCAGTTGTGGAGACTCGTTGAGCCGTCTGGGTATCGTGAAAGATCGCGCACTCCCCCATCATCAAAAGTGACACACGCTACCTGTTGATGGGAGGCAGCCATGGGCTTCTTTGACAAGATGTTCGAGAAGAAAGAGTGCGCGATTTGCGGTACCGAGCTGGGACTTTTGGGGAAGACCAAGATCAACGAAGGCTACCTGTGCAAAGAGTGCGTCGGCAAGCTCTCCCCCTTCTTTGGCGGCTATCGTTCCAGCACCGCGGACGATATCCGCGAGCAACTCGCCTACCGCGAGGCCAATGCCGAACGCCTGGCCTCGTTCAACCCCACGCGCACGCTCTCTGCCGGGCGCACCAACATCATGCTCGACGAAGACGCGGGCCTGCTGATCATTACCCCGCAGAGCCGCTGGCGCGACGCCAATCCCGACATCATCGAGTTCTCGCAGGTACTCGGCTGCGATATGGATATCGACGAGCATCGCACCGAGATCTATCGCGAGACCAAGGACGGCGAGCGCGAGAGCTACAACCCGCCGCGCTACGACCTGGATTACGACTTTAATCTGACCATCCACGTCAACACGCCGTACTTTACCGAGATCAACCTGCGCGTGAACGACTCCACCATCGATCAGCGCGGTTCCATCGAATACCGCGAGGCCAAGCGCCAGGCAACCGAGGTCCGCGACGCGCTGGTGCAGCTGCGCCAGGAGACGCGCGACAGCGTCGTGGCCGCCAAGGCCCCCAAGACCGCGGTCACCTGCCCCTTCTGCGGTGCAACTACCATTCCCGATGCCAGTGGGCGCTGCGAATACTGCGGTGGCGCCATCGGCGCATAGCCTCCGGCACGGAAAGGACCGATCATGGCCTTCGAGAGCGTCAACTATCAGTGCCCCGCGTGTGGCGGCCCCCTTCACTTTGCCAGTGCCGAGCAAAAGCTCGTCTGCGACTACTGCGATTCGCGTTTTGAAGTCGAAGAAGTCGAGGCCCTCTATCGCGAGCGCCAGGACAAGGCAGATGCCAAAGCCGATGCCGCAGCCGCGGCCCCCAAGCCTGCTGTCGACGATGCCGTGCAGGAGCTGGCTCAAAACGCCGGCTACATCTGCTCGTCGTGCGGTGCCGAGCTGGTCTCGGACGGCACTGTCGCCGTGACCACCTGCCCGTACTGCGGCAACCCCGCCGTAGCGCCCGGTCAGCTTTCGGGCGACTTCTCGCCCGACCTGGTGATTCCGTTTAAGCTCGGGCGCGACGATGTCACGGCCGCACTCAAGGAACACTACAAGGGCAAGATCCTACTGCCCAAGAGCTTTGTCACCGGCAACCATATCGACGAAGTCCAAGGCGTTTACGTGCCGTTTTGGCTTTACGGCGCCCGCGTGGACGGCGAAGCGTGCTTTGATGCGACCAACGAGACCGTAACCGAGGAATCCGACCGCACCGTCACGACCACCGACCACTACGATGCCTACCGTAAGGGCAATATCTCGTTTGAGCGCGTGCCCGTCGACGGATCGTCCAAGATGCCCGACGGCCACATGGACGCCATCGAACCGTTTGACTACGACGCGCTGCGCCCGTTCTCGGTCGCCTACATGCCCGGCTACATCGCCAACCGTTACGATGAGGACTGCGAGACTTGCAAGGCCCGTGCCGAGCGCCGTATGGAAGAAAGCACGATCTCGGCCCTGCGCGAGACCGTTATCGATGAGTACGACGATGCCTCGGTCGAGAGCAAGCAGCTCGACTACACCTGGGAAGACAGCGACTACGCCTTGTTCCCCGTCTGGATGCTCTCGACCTCGTGGAACGGCAAGAGCTACCTGTTTGCCATGAACGGCCAAACCGGCCGTATGGTCGGCGAGCTCCCCTGCTCCAAGCCCAAGCTCATTATCGCCTCGCTGCTGTTCTTTGTGATCGGATTTGTCCTCTCCCAGATTCTCTTTATGGGCGAATACGCCTTCGATCCGGATTACCTCACCTTTGATATCGAGGGCATCCTCATCAACATCGTCGCGCCGCTGATCATCGTGATCATCGGAGACGTGCTGCTGGTAGGCCAGCTCAAGACGGCCAACGAGGCGACTCACGCCGACGAGTACTGCGGCGAGCTCGACCTGGTCGAGAAGCACGACACCTTCAGCCACACCGAGACCACCGTTGTCATGAAGGACGACAAGGACGACTAAGCAATCCGACCAATACCACCCGGACTTTGACGAGAAAGGAAGATCACCATGGGACTCTTGAAAGCTGGATTGGGAGCTGCCGGCGGCGTCATGGCCGACCAGTGGAAGGAATTTATCTACTGCGAATCGATGCCCGCTGACGTCTTGGCCTGCAAGGGCGTCAAACGAACCGGCGGCCGCAGCTCCAACACACACGGCGAGGACAACGTCATCTCCAACGGCTCCGTCATCGCCGTCAACGACGGCCAGGGCATGCTCGTGGTGCAAAACGGCAAGATCATCGAAGTCGCACTGGAGCCCGGCGAGTTCGTCTTCGATACCGGCAGCGAGCCGAGCGTCTTTAGCGGCAACCTGGGCGACTCCATCAAGGAGACCTTCGCCAATATCGGCAGCCGCTTTACCTTCGGCGGCGACGCGGGCAAGGACCAGAGCGTCTACTTCATCAACACCAAGGAGATCATCGGCAACAAGTACGGTACCGCCTCGCCCGTGCCCTTCCGCGTGGTCGACAACAATATTGGCTTGGACGTCGACATCTCCGTGCGCTGCAACGGCGAGTATTCGTACCGCATCACCAACCCGCTGCTGTTCTACACCAATGTGTGCGGCAACGTGACCGATAGCTACACACGCGACAAGATCGACAGCCAGCTTAAGTCCGAGCTGCTCACCGCCCTGCAGCCCGCCTTTGCCAAGATCTCGGAGATGGGCATCCGCTACAGCGCCATCCCCGGCCACACCACCGAGCTCGCCCGCGCGCTCAACGAGGTCCTCTCCGCCGACTGGCGTGACCTGCGCGGCGTCGAGATCGTGAGCTTTGGCGTCAACTCAATCGCC
>JBKWEB010000015.1:0-45829 GCA_046976245.1 Collinsella sp.
CAACGATATGGCACCGTGGGGACACATGTATGTCAATCCTGGTCTAACAGAGCCTAACAAAAAAGCTCCCATTGCTGGGAGTTCTTTCATTCAATGGTGCGGGCGAAAGGACGTCCGCGTATCCGCTTCGCGGATCCGCACCGGCTTCGGCCGCCTGCCGGCGTCCTCGCCAGCTCGCTAAAAACGCTCCGCGTTTTCTTTACGCTCGCTCCTTCACAGGTTCAAGTCCCTGTGAAGGGCCCATAACAAAAAAGCTCCCATTGCTGGGAGCTCTTTAATTTAATGGTGCGGGCGAAAGGACTTGAACCTTCATGGGGTTGCCCCCATACGGACCTGAACCGTACGCGTCTGCCAATTCCGCCACGCCCGCGTGCAGAAATTAGAATAACGGAGCGCCATCGCGAACGCAAGAACTATTTTTGAAAAAGTTTACAGGCATTTTCCCAAGCTGCTCGCGCGATTGCCTCAGCATCCTCGCCGGTACGATCGACACGGTCGTTGACCAGCGTGTTTGCCGTAATGGAGATCATTGCGGGCTCGCATTCAAGACCGCGGATGGGCTCTGGAGCCATATACGGGCAATCCGTCTCGAACAAAATTCGATCGAGTGGGGTTGCCGCAAATGCCTCGCGCACGTCGTCGTTGCGCTTAAAGGTGGCCGCACCACCATAGGCGATATAGCAGCCCAGCTCCACAAAGCGCTCCATCGTGGCGCGGTCCTCGCCAAAACAGTGCAGCACACAACCGGCCTGGGGCACGCCCACCTCACGAAGCACGTTGTACGCATCAACGTGCGAGGTGCGCTCCCCATCCGAGTCCTCGTGACGCAGGTGCAGCTCCACCGGCACATTGCGGCGCACGGCAAGCTCGAGCTGGCGCGCCATGCAATCAATCTGCACGTTATGGGGTGCCGGCGCGATATCGTCATCATAGTCCATGTGGTAGTCCAGGCCGATTTCGCCAATACCGGCGCATAAGGGGTCATCAAGTGCCGCAACGACCTGTGCATGAACGTCGTCGGTATAGTCCGGCGCGCCATACGGATGCACGCCGGCAAGATACTTGATCTGCGGGATATCCTGCATCGGAAGAATCTCGCGCACCAGCCAGTCGCTATAGTCCGCCACGCTGCGCTTGTCGGCAATGGGGTCGAACATCGTCACCAACAGGTCGACGCCCGCGGCTTTGGCGCGCACGAGCGTCTCGGGCACATCCTTGCCCCAAAACGAAAGCAGATGTGCATGCGTGTCGGCAAGCGGCGCCAAGGGCACGGGACAAGCAACCGTCTTCTTTTTCTTGGTAAACGTCACGCGTTCGGCATTAGGCGTCATGGATTAGCTCCCGGGCCAGACGGACAAAGTCGGCAACATCGAGCGTCTCGGCGCGCGTGGTGGGTGCGATACCGCAAACCTCAAAAGCGGCATCGAGCACGTCCTTGGCAAAACCGTTGGCGCTCATGGAATTTCGGACGGTCTTGCGCCGCTGAGCAAATGCAGCGTCGATCACACGAGCCACGAACTCGCGATCGAGCCCCTCGGGCACCACGCCGTCAACACGGTCGATACGCACGACGGCCGAGTCCACGTGCGGCGCTGGCATAAAGCAACGCGGCGGCACCTCAAAGCGACCCGTCACCTGCGCATACAGGCCGAGCTTTGCCGTATAGCCGCCATAGGTCTTGTTGCCCGGCACTGCGGCAATGCGATCGGCAACCTCCTTTTGCACCATGACCACGGCACGCTTGAGCGCGGGCATCGTCTGAAAAAACTGCAAGATGATCGTCGCCGCCACGTTATAGGGCAAGTTCGCGACAAATACCGTCGGCTCACCGCCGGCGGCCTGCTCAATCTGCTCCGGCGTCACCTTAAGCGCGTCGCCCATGATAAAGCGGAAGTTGGCGTAGTCGGCGGCGTGAGCATCGAGCACCGGCTCGAGCTCGGGATCGGCCTCGATCGACGTGACGCACGCCGCCTCCTGCAACAGCGCAAGCGTGAGCGTACCAACGCCCGGACCAACCTCGAGCACGCGCTCATCGCCTACAAGCTCGGCAAGCTCGCAAATGCGCTCAATTACATGGTTGTCGATCAGGAAATTCTGGCCCAGGCGATGCTTGGTCGCAAGGCCAAACTCCTCCAGCAGCTCCCTGGTGGCCGTGGGGTTTGCCAAAGGCGAAGTTGTCATGGTTGCCTCCTCAGCATGATGGCGGCGTCTTGAAACAAAAGGGCATGGACCGTGGCGGCCATGCCCTTACAGCTAAACAGCAAATTGCCGATATGGCGCGCTGCATCTTAGCCCAGACGCGGGAACAGCGGCTCGCCCTTCTCGACAGGCTGACCGCCGGCAAGCAGGCCCCAAGCGCAAATGCCCTTGAGGTCGTCGGTCGCGGCCTCGTCCTCGCAGGACAGGCGGCGCAGGGCCTCGGCAGAGGTCTGAGGCATGAGCGGCATCAGCAGGTGGGCGGCAATGCGGATGGCCTCGAGCAGGTTGTAGATCACAAACGCCAGCTCGTCAGCCTTGGCCTCGTCCTTGGCAAGTGCCCAAGGCTCGGAGTCCTCGATGTAGTGGTTGGCGGCATGGATGAGCTCCATGACCTCGTCCTTGGCTCCGCCGTAATCGAGCACGTCCATCTTGGCCATGTAGCGCTCGACCAGACCATCGGCGATCTTTGCCAGCGGGTTGTCGAACGCATCGAACGATGCGGGCTTGGCGGGCGCGCAACCATCAAAGTACTTGCCGCTCATGTTGAGCGAACGCGAGATAAGGTTGCCCCAGCTGTTGGCCAGGTCGGCGTTGTAGACCTGCTCCATGCGATCGAAGCTGATGGCACCGTCGGTACCGGGGACGACGTCGGTCATGAAGTAGTAGCGATAGCCCTCGACGCCCAACATATCGATAACGTCCTGCGGAGCGATGGCGTTGCCGCGGCTCTTGGACATCTTCTCGGCCTTGCCGGTCTCGGCATTGCGCACGGTCAGGAAGCCGTGGGCAAAGACGTGCTCGGGCAGGGCCTCGCCGATGGCCATGAGCATGGCGGGCCAAATGACGCAGTGGAAGCGGATGATGTCCTTGCCCACGATGTGGAACTGCGCGGGCCAGCGATAGGCCAGCTCGGCACGCGCCTCGTCGGTGTCGACACCGTAGCCGACGGCCGTCATATAGTTGAGCAGCGCATCGAACCACACGTAGGTCACGTGACCCTCGTCAAACGGGACCTGAATGCCCCAGTCAAAGCTCGTGCGGCTCACGGATAGGTCGTTAAGGCCGCCCTCGACAAAGCTGCGAACCTCGTTCATGCGGAACGCAGGCTCGACAAAGTCGGGGTGCTCGTCATAGAGCTTGAGCAGCTTGTCCTGGAAGGCGGAAAGCTTAAAGAAGTAGGACTCCTCCT
Organism: Collinsella sp.; assembly: GCA_046976245.1. Taxonomy (GTDB): domain Bacteria; phylum Actinomycetota; class Coriobacteriia; order Coriobacteriales; family Coriobacteriaceae; genus Collinsella. The sequence goes on from JBKWEB010000015.1 coordinate 3,389, forward strand.
GCACGCGCTCAAGCGGACGGTGGCAGTCGGGGCACAGGTGCTGGCCGACGCTGCCGTACTCCTCGTCGCCCTTCTGGACCTGTGTATCGGTGAAGTAGGTCTCATCAGGCACGCAATACCAGCCGTCGTAGCTGCCCTTATACAGGTAACCGGACTCCTTCATGCGCTCCCACAGGTACTGCACGGCATGATGCTGGCGCGGCTCGGTGGTGCGGATGAAGTCGTCGTTGGAAATCTCGAGCTTGCTCCAAAGCTCCTTGAAGTGCGGGGCCTGGCTGTCGGTCCACTCCTGCGGCGTCATGCCATGCTTGGCTGCGGCCTCGGCGACCTTCTCGCCGTGCTCGTCCATGCCGGTCAGGAACTTGACGTTATAGCCGGCGGAGCGACGATAACGGGCCTGAACGTCGGCGATGATGGTGGAATAAGCCGTGCCCAGGTGCGGATCGGCGTTGACGTAGTAGATGGGCGTCGTGATAAAGAACGAAGGCTTGCTTTGATCCATGGGGTTTGTCCTCCAGAAAAACGTTGCATACAGAGGATGATTCTAGCGCAAGGGCTGGATATCCTCCATCTATTGCATATCGAGCACCATGGCATAGACATCGCGCTTGCGGCGCGAATACTTCTGAGACAGGCGCTTGGCCACCGCAGACGCGGGCTCCCCCTCCTCGAGCGCGGCGCGGATATCCTCGCGCAGGGCCTCGTCGGGATCCGCTGCCGCGGCGCCAACCGGCACGATACCGGCCTCCTCATCCTCGCTCGGCGGCGCGATGACCAGCGCAATCTCGCCCTTTACCTCGCCGCGAGCACGCAGCTCCTCAGCAAGCTGGGCAGCGGGCCCGCGCAAGACTTCCTCGTGCAGCTTGGTGAGCTCGCGGCAGACGGCAACCTCACGCTGGGGAAAAACCTCTGCCACGGCCTCGAGCGTCGCCACGATGCGATGTGGAGACTCGTAGAAGATGAGTGCGCCGGGAACCACGGCAAGGCGCTGCAAACGACGCACGCGGTCGCCGTGCTTTCGGCCCAAAAAGCCCTCAAAGAAAAAATGCTCACAGGGAATGCCGGACGAAACGAGCGCCGTGACGCAAGCGGAGGGCCCGGGAATAACTTCGACGGGCACATCGGCCTCACGCGCCGCCTCAACTAGCGCCTGGCCGGGATCGGACACGCTCGGCATGCCGGCGTCCGAGGCAAAGGCGAGGGTCTCCCCCGCCAGCAGACGGTCGACTAGGCCGGCGGCGCGGCTGGCGATCACATTCTCGTCGCAACGGACAAGCGGCTTGGAAATGCCCAAGTGCATCAGCAGCTTTGACGTCACACGCGTGTCTTCGCAGCAGATGGCATCGGCGGCGGCAAACGCCTCGCCAACGCGCGGGGACAGGTCGCCCAGGTTGCCGATGGGCGTGCCGACCACATAGAGTTTGCCCGTATGGGCGCTGTTTTGCGTCATATCAACCTATTCAATCATGCCGCGCTCGAGCGTACCGAGCGCCGCGCGGGCGTCCCATGCTGCAATGCGCTTCTCGGTCTTCCACGTTTGGAAGAACCAACCGGCAGCCGGCGCAAACGAAGCCAGCTGATTGGCGATAAACACGCGCTCGTAGGCATTGCGGCCCTCGGGCGTAACCGACGAGTTGGCAAAGATCGCCGCGCCCGACCATTCGCCCACCAGCACGGGGAACCCAGTCGAAATCGCTTCTTTGAGCTCGCGCTTGTTGCGCGAAATCGCCGTCGTCAGCCCGCGGGGGCTCGTGATATCGAGCGCATACTCGTCACGGTAATGGTACAGGTGAAGGTCCATGTAGACGTTCTTGTACTTGGCGCCGCGCATAAAATGCTTCCACTCGTTGGGATGCCCCGACGACGAGAAGACAACGATCTTATCCTCGGGCATATACGAACGGACGAGCTCGTAGGCGTCGCGATAGAAGTTGCGCAGGTAGTGCGCCGGAATGCCATCCGTCATGGTGAAGAGGCTCTTGCGGACGCTCATCTGCGGCGTGTCCAGCAGCTCAATGCCCAGCAGGCTCTCGGCCTCGCCGTAGCGATCGGCCAGGCGCTCGAGCACGTCGAGCGCGACATGACGGCCGTTGGTGGACGAATGCCACTCGGCGACAGCCTCCGGCGTGGCGGGCGAATCGTTGGAATCGCCCTGGCCACCGGGCACAGTTGCCAGATCAAGCAGCACGCGAATGTCGTACTTGGCAGCCCACTCAATTGCACGGTCGATGTAGTCGACAACCGAGATGTAGGACGCATCGGACTCCTGCGAGCCAAAGGCATACCAGGGCACCGGCAGACGCACGGCGTTGAGGCCGATCTGCGCCATGCGACGGAAATCATCCTCGCTCACAAACGTCTCGTAATGACGGCGCATGCGCTCGTTATAGGCGGCGGTGCCCATGGCCTCCTGCAGCTCGGCCGCGTTGGATGCACCGGTCGCCGCGTATAGCGACGGGGTCACCCAAGGCTCGGGAATAAACCAGCCAGAGAGATTAACGCCGAGTATCCTCTCCATCACTGCCCCCTTCGGATCGTGCAGGTCGAACCTACATCGTATTGCATAGGAAAAGTATCGTTTTGAGTATACCCGCGCGTGCGGACAGACGACCGAACGGTCTGTAAAGTGGCGCAAAAGCGGGAGGAATGTCTGGGACAGGCGGGCACGAGCTGGTGCGCCGAGATGCGCGCGCACGTCGGAAGTAAGCGCCGGAAAGCGCATCCCGTTTTTCGCAAAAGACTGGGATGCATTTTCCGCGGGTCCACATAAAAGAAAAGGACCCCTTTGCAGAGGTCCTAGTCAATTCAAGGTGGCGGGGAAGGGAATCGAACCCCTGACACGAGGATTTTCAGTCCTCTGCTCTACCAACTGAGCTACCCAGCCATTTGAGGTGTGCCTTGTTTCAAGGCTTGATTAGTATAACCAAGGACGCGTTCCGGTCAACCGAGAATTTTAAAAAAGTTTTTGAGCACAGCCTCGGTTCTATAAATCGGCACGTCAGAGGCATCAGTCGGCAGCAAGAAGTTTTTCGCTCAGAGCCGCACGGGCAAACTCACTTGGCGTCATCCCCTCGGCAGCCGCCCGTCGACGAATGGCCTCCTTCATTCCCAGAGGAATCTTGACCGACAGCGTTGCCGTCCCCTCACCTGAGAGCGGGGGCCGTCCATGCACGATCCCACCAACGGTGTGTTCGCCATCCGGTAACTCTCCGCGCTCGTACGACTCGCACCACGCGTCAATCATTTCATCCGTTACAACCTGACCATTAGCGGCCGTATACGTCTTGCCCATCATCGACCCCTTTGCCGAGCCTGTTCAATCTCCTGCCAAAATTTCTTCTGGACTGGAGACAAGGCATGAATGATAAGCCACCCACGGACAAGCTCGACCGCAACAAGTTCCACACTTCGACCATCTGGAAGCCATCCAATGGCAAGCCATCTCGGCGGCTCGTCCTCCGACTCGCGGCGAATGCACTCAGTAACCGCGAACCAGGCACCTAGTACCTGCTTTTCCGTCAGGTGCTTTTTAGCGTTGGGATGGATCTCAACATCCATGCATCTTCTCCTCCATCTTACCCAATTTCGTATGACGAAAGTCCACTGTCGCCAATTCTTAAGCCGGCACGCGTTGGAGAGCAGGGGTCGAAACAATGATTGAAGGACGCTCTAGTACGCCCCAGGCGCCGGGGCAGGAGCACATACGCCATGGACGTACGTTTTCGTAGCATACGAGAACGTAGCCGCTTGCATCGATAAAGGCGATGTCGATGGGATAGGCCATAAAACACGTGTGGACTGAGGAACAGTGCGGAAATGCCATGACAAGCGGCAGGCCGTTGGCGGCAACCGGACGCCGTCCCAGCATGCCGCGCAGGCGCACGGCAAACGACTCCGCCACCACAAACTCGGTCGGCGTCCAACCCAGCCTGTTGAGTGCCCGCGCGTAAGCGATGTAGGACGAGACCGCGGTCACATGACCACCCCCGGACGCCACGGATCGACCGTCACCGCGCGCTCGTGCGACAACGTTGTCGGCGCCCCCAGCGGAACGCCAGCGATGCTGAGAGAAGTCGGCCACGGCTCATAGTGCATGGTGCAGGTGTAGGTCCTAAACGTACCGGATAGGGAGAGCAGGCCACCATCCGATGCCTCCGCGCCTTGCTCGCTCGACACTTCGATCTGCAAGTCATAGCCTTCCATGGCATTCAGAATTTGAGTCTGAACCGTCGCCGAGGCATCGGCAGAGCTCTCGTCACCTTCCCCGCCCGGCGCCACAGCGTGCGCCAGCACGATGTCGGGCACCACGCGGTCGAAGCGCGCGACAGCGCCGGCAAAGATCATGACGTTGCACACGATGAGTGCCAGCACCAGCAAAACGGGCGTAACCACTGCCATCTCCACCGTCGCTTGGGCGCGCTCCTCGCGCAGACGCATGCGAATACTCATTACGACCCACCGCCCAGAGCGCCAACCAGTGTCGCGACATCGACGGTGAGTGGGATGGAGCCGCCGCCGGGCAGAGGAATCTCCGCAAGCGTAAACACCGTACCGCTAATGGTGCGTTCGACTTGATATTCCAACGCCTCGCAAAGCGCCTTGGGATCGGTCACGCCCAACGGAATACTTCGCAGTTTGTCTTGCGCTTGAGAGAGACCAGCAATGTCAGACCCCGGACTTTTAATGACGTTGGCGGAATCGGTCAGCACCGGCTTTCGCAGGCGCAAGTCGCACGGTTCCAAACCCAGCGCCGCCACGGACGCCGAAACGGTATCGCCGAGCCACGATGCAATGGAGTCCAACGCACCGCTGCCCCCTCCTAGGTCTTTAATCATCTCGTCCATAAGTTCGTCGGCCGAACCTTGGATATCACCGTATCCCACGAGCAGCCGTCCCCAAACATCCATGACGCCGTCGAGCACGCCGGCAACGCCGCCCGAGCGTTCCTTCAATGTCGAGAAAAATCGCGAAAGCACGTTGTTTTGCGCCGTCGCCTCATCGGGCGCCAGCACCGCGGCAGAGATAGCACCGCGATCGCCAAGCCTGACTGCCGTGTTAAACGAGGAGTTAAGTTGATCGGGGCTGGTAATATCACCCGAAACTGCAAATGCGACCACGCCGTTGCGTCCAGGTGGGGCGATACGCGGGCGCTCGCCGGAAAGCGCTTTAATGGCCTGGTCAAATGCATTGCCCGCACGGTCGGCCTCATCCTCGGTCTGACGCTCAAGTTCGAGTTCTTTGTTGCGGCATTCGACGTAGTCTTCCAGAGCCTCTTTGAATTCATTGAAGTGGTATTCGAAGCCATTTCTGATGGACGAAGGCGGCATAAGGGCGCTTCCAAGCGCAACCACGCCGAAGCCGCACGCTTCGCATGTATCACGACCATCATAATCAGCAACAGATGCCAGCCCACTCGGAGTCCCTTTCTGATAGACGGGGCATTCGGCTCCATAATGCAGGTATGTTCTGCCGTCATTGTTGCTTACAGGCCATGCAGCATCGGTGTAAAGCTCGGTCGGCCGCACCTCGTTTGGGACACGCGGCAATAGTGGGATATAGGCAGAAAACCGTTCACCATCATCTTTTATGTATGCTCGATCGACCTCTTCAATCGCATAGGCATAGAACGCTTTTCGAGCAGCTGACTGCGCTTTCATCTCGACGCTCGATCCCTGAGGTTTTTCATTCGCCAAGCGCTGCCGGTAATAGATTTTCGCGCGATCGAGCGCTATTTGCGGCTCCCATGTGATGCTCGACTTTTCATGACGGTTCTGACTGTCAGATAGTTCTGCTAGTTTTTTCGCACGCTCCCACATACACGAGTACTTGCCAATCGAACTCTCGTCCGACCCACCACAATCCGCCAGCCAAGCGCGCTCTTTAGCCTTCGCCGTGTCCTCAGAAGCCTTCCGCAGCTCCTCGGCCGCACGCTCTAAATCATCTGATGTGTCTTTAATGGTATCGGTCGAGATCTCTGACCCTTTGAGCGCAGCGAAGTCCGATTCGGATGTCCTGGGCACGGCAAGCGCCGTACCGGTATAGGCCACACTATCGGTATCCTGCGCCGACACCGCCTGCGTGGCACGCGCGGCGATCAGATATGGCAGAGCCGTCTCGATTTTCTGTAAGCCTTCCGATGCGCTTTTGGCAAACTTGTTGCGCGTTTTAATGATCTCAATCCCGGTGTCGACCATATTGCCGGCAACTGGTTCGGCACCTGGGATGAGGATGGCGACCAGGCCCGTCCCGATTGTGGCAAACCCCGCCAGCCCCAGACTCAAGATGCTCGCATCAACCACCGTGGCAGCCGTGTGATAGGACGACACTACGTTGGCACCCGCCAGCGCGCCGCTATCGGCCGCCACCTGGGTATCCCCGGCACGCGACATGCTCCATATCGCCGCGGTCGACGAAAACAACAACGTGAGCACCACTAGGATGACCACGGCAGAAGAAAGCGTGGTGTAGGCACCGTCTTCGATAAACAGATCGACACCGGCGCGGCCCATAAAGCCGCCTCGTTTGCGATGGCAGCTCGGACGGCGCGTCAAAACGCATCTAGACCAGAAACGCTTAATCCCATGCAGCAATCCACGAATCATAATCTCCCTCCAGCCATTCGGGACGCGATTGATACGAGACATCGACCTTGAGCTCAACGTAGCCGCCCTCGGCGGTACCACCCATAGCCTGCGCAAACGCACCGATCACAGGCAACGGCTTGACCTCGCCGGAAACGGACACGGACGAGACGCCACCCGCACCGGCCCGGCCAAGCTCGATATCCCACGACAACGGCCCGCCGGCATGAAAGATCGAAACGTTGGGCACTGCGGCAAGCCGGCGGCGGGTGAACTCCTTAAGATCGTCGTCCTCCGCCGTCGTCGTGGTCATGAGCCGCGCGGTCTCGGCGGCGGCAGACTCCATGACCGCGCGCGTATAAAGCAGGCACACCGGTTGCAGTGCGAGAAGGATGAGCGTCAGAAACGTCGGCAGCAAAAAAGCAGCCTCGACCGTAGACTGCGCCCGGTCCTCGCGCGCGATATCAATACAACGCGATGTCCTTAGCGCCCGCGGCGGCGTCGATAACCGACATCGAGGCAACGCCATGGGATGCCGCCCGCTCAACCAGCGCCGCCAAGCGTCCATCGGTGCCAGCACGCCAAAGTCCCGCAATCGCCAGCACGATCGATAGCAGCGCCACCGTGACGATGGCGTATTCCACAGTCGCTTGGGCAACCTCTTCACGCAGAACGCCATGCATTTCACGATCCCTCCTTTGAGCTTATTGTTTGCGGGACCAGGCGCACCACGCGCAGACGACACGAAGCATCGCCAGCATCCGCGGCAACCGTCACCATATCGACCCAGCCGCGCCCATCGCGCACGATGGCGCCCCATACGTTGCCCTTAATATCGAGATAGCCGCTCAGGGCGAGCTGGGCCGTTGGCACCTCGCGGTAGGCGCGTAACATATCCGCCGCTGCCTCGGTCATCGGTCGGTCCTCGGACCATGCAAGCCGGACCGCAATCGCGTTGTCCTCAGGCGAATCCGTCGCAGTGCCAGACCGCTTGTCGAGCGTCCGCAGAAAGGTTTGCGCCGTGACAGCGACATCCGAATCGTCCGCATCTCGCATCTCATCTTTTTGAGACGCCACCGCCGAATCTGAGCCCGAATCGAAGGCGGCCCCAGGACGCTGCTGCCGCGCGGCGTTAAGCCCCCAAAGCACCGCCGCTATCGCCACGGTCAGGCAAGCAAACACCAGCAGCACCCCGATGGGGCGCTCGCCCTCTACAGGCTGTTGATGCCCTCGCTGATAGCGTTCCATAGATCTTGGACCTTGCCTTTAAATGCAACGATGGCAATAATCGCGATCACCACAAGCACACCCACCAAAATGGCGTACTCGGTGGTACCCTGCGCGCTCTCCTCCTGCAACAGCTCCTTGGCATGCTGGCGAGCGCGAATCGCCCGGCAAAAAGCCCAGCTCTGGACCTTGCCGGCAACGTCAGTCATCGTGTTCATGTATTCCTCCCTACATCATCCCGCCTGCTCCCAGCAGCGGGCCCAATATGGACAGAAGCAACGCCGGCAAGATGAGCGTGCCGGTGGGAATCAGCAGCTTGACGGGCGCACGCTCGATCTCGCGCTCGACCGCGGCGCGATGAGCCGCACGGATCTCGCGACTTTGAGCGGCCAGCGTCTCGGCAAGTGGGGCACCCAGGGCGAGCGCCTGCCCCACCGTGATGGCAAAGGTCTCGAGCGCTCGCACGTCCAGGTCGCGCGCGGCGGCCAACAACTCGTCCTCACGCGTGTCCACGCCCACTTGCCACGCCATGCAGGCCCGCTCAAGGCGAAGAGCCAGCACTGACCGGCGGTTGGCGCAGAAAATCTCAAGCGCCGCATCAAACGAAAGACCGGCCGAAAGACCCAAGCGCACAACATCGATCATCTCGGACACTTCGCCGAGCGAAACTCGCGCCGGGCTGCCCGCTCCAACCGCGCCCTTCACTCGCGCGGTCAGGGCATCGACCACCGAGCGACCCGCGGCAGCGACCAGCACCGCCTCGCGCTTGCAGGCCCCTGCGATCTTGCGCGCATCCGCCCGATCCAAACCCGTCGCGACAAATACACTCAGGGCGCACAGGCAAGCCGCAACTGCAACTGGGGCGCTCATAGCTCCACCCTCATAATGCGCCGGATAACCACCAGGGCAACGGCGTTGAGGGCGAAACCCAACACCACTGCGCCCGCACCGGCAGGCGTCGCAAGACCGCGACGAAAATCTGCCGAAAGCAGCGCCAACACCGCGCACATGCCCGCCGGCATCGCCGCGACCATATGCGCCGACATGCGAGCCTGCGACGTCTTGACATCCAGGCGGCGCTTGAGCTCAATGCGCTCCCCTACCATGCTCGACGCCTCGGACAGTAAGTCGGCAAGCGGAGCGCCGGTGCGCTGAGACACCTTAAGCGCCAAGGTCACAAGCGAAAGGCCGGGGGCATCGATGCGCACAAGCAAGTCATCGAGCGCGTCGGTCGCCGAGATGCCGCATTCGATCGCCGCCGCCACCCGCAAAAACTCGGTATGCACCGGCTCTTGCGCATGAGCGCCCACAAAGCGCATGCCCTGGGCCAGCGAATGTCCCGAGGCAAGCGACATGGAAAGTGCGGTAAACGCCTCGGGCATGGCCTCTTCTGCATCGTGTTGCTCGCGCCGGCTCTCAAAGCCATCCCGAGCGGCGCCAACGGCAATCGGAGCAACAAGTCCCAAGGCAAATCCGAGGGGCGATAACGACACCATCGTTAGTAAAACGCAGCAGACACCGCTCGATAGCAGCAGAAACGCCAAACGCCCCGAAGCATCTTCGATCACGAGGCCAAGGCGATGCGCCGGAGCCAGCGATGTCCACGAACGGGCGATCTTTTTCAGCAGATCGTTTTCCACCAGCTCACGCGGCAGCCTCTCTGCCACCGTCTCGAGCGCCTGACGCGCCAGCTCCGCCGGCGGCACCTGCGGCACACGAGGTTCCGCCCCACACGCCGTCGCAACAGAAAACCCTGCCAAACCCCCTACGACGAGGGGCACAGCGACCTCCATTCGTCCACCTCCTCTTGTGTGAGCGTCCCCGACCGCAGGCCTTCTGCGATAAACGGCGGCTCGCGGTCAAGCGTCCAGATGCGCTCGGCGGCATCGAAAGTCACATAGCGCTCGAGCTCTACGCCGCCCGACGCGGCGCGACGCACCCCCGAATAAGAGGAGACGAAGCGCCTGCCATCGGCGTGGCGCTCGGACATCACGATGCCGTCGAGCGCCATGGCAATCTGCTCCTCGATGAGCTCGCTCGGCAGATCGATGCCATAACGTGCAAGCAACGTCAGACGCACCACGGTCTCCTGTTCTGAACCCGCATGAAGTGTGGTGAGCGACCCGTCGTGGCCCGTGTTCATGGCCTGCAACATGTCGCAGCACTCGGCACCGCGCACCTCGCCCACCACGATGCGGTCGGGGCGCATGCGCAGGGCATTGGTCACCAGGTCGCGGATCGTCACCGCGCCCTCGCCCTCAATTGAAGCCTCGCGCGCCTCCAGGCGCACCACGTGCGGATGATGCGCAAACTTGAGCTCGGCAGAGTCCTCGATCGTCACGATGCGCTCGCCAGTGGAAATCTCGCATGACAACGCGTTGAGCAGGGTGGTCTTGCCAGATCCCGTGCCTCCCGCAACCGCCAGGTCCTGTCGCAGCGACACCGCGCACGACAGCAGCTGCGCATACCAAAGCGGCAGCGACCCCAGCCCCACAAGCTCGTCCAGCGAGCAGATGCGGTCCGAGAACTTTCGGATGGTGAGAATCGGTCCGTCAATCGCCACAGGCGGAATCACCGCGTTGACGCGATAGCCCGTTTTGAGGCGGGCGTTGACGATGGGGCTGCGCTCGTCGATACGGCGGCCAAGTGGCGAGATGATGCGGTCGATAAGCACACGGATCTGCTCATCATCCTCAAACGCATGCTCGATGGGGTGCAAGACGCCGCCGCGTTCAAAGAAAGCCGAGCGGCAGCCGTTAATCATGATCTCGGTAACGGTGTCGTCCTCGATGAGCGGCTGCAACGGCCCCAAGCCCACCACGTCATCCAAAATCTCGTCGATGATGGTCTCGCGCTCGGACGTCGCGAGATCAGTCGGCTCCTCAACATTGAGCGCCGCCTCCACCGCGGGACGCAATTCCGAGCGGGCAAGTGCCGGGTCGATATAGGCGCTGATACGCGCCACTTCGTCGTAACCCATGCGGTCCATCACGGCGCGCTTGGTGCGTCGTTTCACCGCGCGGCGACGCCCCGCATCTACAGGCGCTGCCCCCGCTGCAGCGCCGGCAGCCTTAATCCTCGTTTGCAGGCTCATCGCTGATCACCCTCGCGCGACCAGGGAAGGCGGATACGCGGGCGTTCGGTGCGCGTTGCACGGTCGGCGACTATATCGCTCCAAGGCCGACGGCGCACCCCAGTTCCACGAGCATCTCGCGCGTGGCCTCGCGCACGCTGGTCGCAAAAGCGCTGGTCTGCCCCACTGCCTCATCAGCGCGCCCAAACGCCATGAGCGCGGCGAGATCCTGCCCGCCATCGGCGATACGAATCTTGGAGCTCAACGCACAGGCAATCTCAAAGCGCATGGCGACGTCCTCGTCTGCCCCGCGCGCACCGAACCGGTTGAACACGGCGCTCATGCGCGTGCGCGGCACACCTACTCGACTTGCCAGTTCAATGACGCGCGACGCCGATGTCGCGGACGACACCGCAGCATCGCCAACGATCAGGCAACGGTCGCTCGCCGCCACCGCAGCCGCCACGGCGTCGCCCCAAAAGACCGAGGTATCGATAAAGACCACGTCGGATTCGCGACGCAGAACATCAAGCAGTAGCTCCACCGGACATGCCATGAGCTCGGCTTGCTCGGGCGCCGCGACGGGACCCCAGAGCGTAACGCCCGGCGCCACGCGCATCGATGCGGCCACGATATCCGGCTCGGCAAGCGCGCCCGCCACCGACGGCTCGATAAGTGCCGCCATATCGCGCGGAGCATCGACGCCTAACAAGTCGTAAAGGTTTCCAAACATCAGGTCCAGGTCGAGCACGGCGGCACGCAAGCCCAACAGCGACGATGTGTGTGCCATGGTGGCAATGATCGTCGACTTGCCGCAACCGCCCGAACCCGAAATGGCGCAGATGACCGGAGCTCGATGCTGCGGAGCGGCAGCGTCTGCCGGCGGCATCGGAGGCGGCGGGGCGGGCGTCGGTGACAGCGTCCCCGTCTCCCCCGCCGCAACCACACGCTGCGTCCAAGCCGGCATGGCAGCTTGTTCGGTCTGCGAGGCAGGCTCGTTCTGTGCAATCTGCTCATGCTGCATCAGCGACAACTCGCCGCACCCGGCAAAGCCCTCAACTTCGTCGAGTTCATCCGCCAGATTCACGCCGTGCACGTATCCCATATCTACAGCCGGGGAGTCGCCAGCATGCTGCGCCGGCTCTCCAGCGTCATCGTATACAAGGGGGTTCCGGGGGCGCCGACCATGCTCGGCTTCCGCTTTTCCATAATCATCAACACGCGGGCCTCTTGTAGCGCGAGGCGCCCCGGGTTCCCTATCAACAAAAGCATCGGGCTCAATCGTCATGCACCGATCGGAATCAACCGCTCCCTCGCCCGCGCGCCCGTTGCCGCATATGCTGTGCGCAGCGATGACCTCGGTCGCCCCTGCGCGAAACAGCCCCTCGATATCCGATGGATCGAGTGCTTCTATCAACACGACCACGCGACTCACGCGGCCTTCGGCCGTCAGGCGCGCAACAGTCTTGCGCACATCTTCGGTATCAAACAGAGACGCCGCGATGATGGCAGCCCCGCGGCGCGACGGAAACGCCCGCGCCATGGAAACCAGCCCGTCCAGGTCACCCACGCGAAGCACCTGTGCACCCGTATCACGGCCCTCGACTTCCCGCTGCAACAGCCCGTAATCGCCGCACGCGCAGCACGCAAGCCAGATCGCCTTCATCACTCGTCGCCTCCGCTCTTTTTGCCGCGCGCCGTGGAGGGAATCGTCAAGCTGACCGTTCCCTTGCCCGATGCCCCCAGCAGTTCCTTGACGTCTTCGGGGTCAGCCGCCAGCGTCACCCATTCGATCTTGCCCTCGCGCGTGGCACCGGAATCTTCACTGGTATCGATCACGCACGCGCCGCACAACCGATCGGTTACGCCGTCTTTTTGCACATACACATCCACGTAGCTGCCCACGCCCGTAGCACCGCCGACCGAGTGCTCGGCATCGACCGCCACCGAAACGGCGACCTTGCCCTTAGGCACCTCGAGCTTGTGACTCTCGGCCTTGGTGTAGACATTGCAGATCACGGCGTTTTTGGGAATACGCGAAGTCGTCACGTCGCCGCGCACCTGGCGCAGCTCGGTCGCCGCGTCACGCGGCAACAGGCTCGTCAGCCATTCCTGGGTTATGACATTGGTCTCATCGAGGGTCTCGCCCACATCGATATCGCGCGCCGCGACGCATACCTCGACGCGATCGCCACCGTACTTGGCCAAGGTCTCAGCCTGGACCTGTTCGGCTTGCGAGCGGATCGACGAGCCGTAAACCATGCAGAGCAGAGCAGCGAGCACGCCCGCGACCAGACTGATGGCGATGCGTTTGCTCTTGTTCACGGCCGCTCCTCTCATGGCAGTGCCGGGCGAATGCCCGTACCACCATTGTCTGAGCGGTCAGAGTGCAAAGCGGCGCAATCGCGATCTTGGTTTTCGATGTCAAACCAATCGCTGACCAAAAGCTGACCAGCCCGTCAATCTCGTGGCAAGGTTTTGGTCAGCACGTCAGCAAACTGCATGTTTCGAGACTTTTCCGCAGCAAAAAAGCCGTCTCCCGAACAGTTGGGAGACGGCTGTCATAGAAAAAATCAATTACAGATGGACATCGGGATCGAGCATTTGAGCGCTCACGCGCATGGATGACGCCAGGCTTTGGAACGTTTCCAAACGCAGGCTGTCGATCTGCCCGGCGTCCTCGGCCTCGCGAACGGCGCAGCCCGGTTCGTGGGTATGCGTGCAGTCGCCAAACCGGCACGCGCGCGATGCCTCGACAATCTCGGGGAAAGCGCGCGCCAGACCCCGCTCGTGACCCACGAGCGGTAGGCTGCGCAGGCCCGGGGCATCAGCGATCACGCCGGCGTCGCCCGGCAGCGCTACCATCACGCGCGCGACGGTAGTGTGACGGCCCTGGTCGTCGCGTTCGCGCACACCGCCGGTCGCCAATGTATCGTGGCCCAGCAGTGCATTGAGCAGCGTCGACTTGCCGGCACCCGACTCGCCCAGAATCATGGCGCAGCTCCCGGCAGGCACGCAGATACGGACCTCGTCCAGGCCGCGGCCCTCGGCAGAGGACGTCACGATCACGCGCACGTCCGGACCCACCAGGCGGCGCACGCGGTCCAGATCGCGCTCGAGCTCCTCGGCATCGCAGCGATCAGCTTTGGTGAGCACCACCACCGGCTCGGCATCGCAGTCGAGCGCCAACACCAGCGAGCGCGCCACGCGGTCGAGCAGCACCTCACCGGCACCGCGCGCCTGCACGATTAGCACGCTATCCACGTTGGAGCAGAGCACCTGACGCTCTCCGCGGGCACGGCCGCGCCAACGCTCAAAGCTCGTACGGCGCGGCAGAACGCACTCAATCACGCCCATATCGTGCCCGGGAGCGCGGCGCACCGCCACACGGTCGCCCACGGCGGGCAGCAGCACCTCGTCCTCGCCGCGCGACTTGGCAAACCCCACGGCATGCTCGGCACGAAAGGTATCGTCGGCCGTCACCACCAGCGGAAACCCGCGATCTAAGCGCACCACGGCGCCAAGCTGCATCTGCTCGGGCTCCTCAGCATGTGCGCAGAAATCATCAAAGGCAGTCTGCTGGGCTTCATCGACCGGCAGGTCATCAAACGCCGGAACGTCCTGCAGCGCGTCAAGCCCCGGCACGCTTGCCAGCAGCTCCTCGGCAGATACGGGAGCCTCGGTCGCGAGCTTCCGACGACGATCACGCTTAGCCCGCGCCCCCGTCGTCTTTTTCTTCGCCTTAGCCTTAGCCTTGCCCACAAGCGCCTCCCAGCACCATAAATCACAACTGAGCAGGTATTTTAAATCAAAAAGAGCTGGCCGGGCAAAGCCCTAAATCAGAACCACCCTTAAAAAGGGTGGTTTGCTCTTAGGGTATAACCCACGGGCCCCGGGCTCGCGTCTAAAGGCGCGGGCCCGGACTTCGTCCAGGCCTAGTGCATCTTGACCCGTGGCGCGCCGGTCGAACCGGCGGGATCACCTCCTCTTGAAGGGGTCCTCGTACTCCTTCACGCTCAGCTTGTCCAGCGCGATGTCGTGGGACTCCTGCTCCCTGATGTACTTGGCGATCGTCGCCTCGTTCAGGCCGACGGTGGACACGTAGTAGCCCTCCGCCCAGAACTTCCTGTTGCCGAACTTGTACTTGAGGTTGGCGTGCCTGTCGAATATCATCAGCGAGCTCTTCCCCTTCAGGTAGCCCATGACGCTCGCGACGCTGTACTTCGGCGGGATCGCCAGCAGCACGTGCACGTGGTCGGGCATCAGGTGCCCCTCGATTATCTCGATCCCCTTGTACTCGCACAGCTTCCTGAGGATCTCCCCTATGTCGCTCCTGATTTGGTTGTAGATCACTTTGCGCCTATACTTCGGCGTGAACACGACGTGGTACTTGCACATCCACTTCGTGTGGGAAAGGCTGTAGGCCTTCTGGGCCATGGCGACCACCCCTTCGACTCGAATTCTTGACGGCCTGAACAATCGTCAATATCGGTCGGAGGGGTGGCTTTGTAAAGCCGTTTGTCTCCACCCGCGTAGCGGGTGGTTTAAAGCTGGCCGCTGCGCGGCCAGCAGACTAAAGTCTTGAATCAAAAAGAGCCGGTCGAGCAAACGCTCGACCGGCTCACATACTTTCCCTCAGCTCATGGTCCCGAGAGGTTATCCGAAGGCCCGCCCGCCGGGAGGGGTTTCTTCTGAGCGATCCCGCAGCGCGAAGCGCGAGGACCAGCGAAGAAGAAACCCCGCAGGCGGTCGGGCCGGTGGGAAGGATGGCCTTTCGACCTACTCCTTCTCCACCGCGCGCATGATCGCCTTGTAGATCTCCATCAACGGGATGATCAGGAAGGCCAGACCCAGCGCGGCAAGAACGCCCTTGAGCTCAAGCGTCACAGGGCCAAAGAACATCTCGGCAAGCGTCGGCTGCACGGTCACGATCACCGTCAGCACCAGTGCCAGCGCGGCAGAAGCCCACAGCCACTTGTTCTGCTTCTTCATGGTGAACAGCGACGCACGACGGCTGCGCATATTGAAGCAGTGGAATATCTCGACCATGTTGAGCGTGATGAACGCCATCATCACGCCTTCCTCGTCGGCATTGCCGGCGATCATATCGGCGATGTGGATGTAGCCCATGTCAAAGTACACGCCCACAAAGAAGCTCGCCAGCACCAGCACGGTGATGATCAGGCCCTGGACCACGCAGTCCAGACCCATATGTCCGGCAAAGACACCGTCCTTGGCGTTGCGCGGCTTGCGCTTCATGATGTCGCCCTCGGCATCCTCCATGCCCAGCGCGAGCGCGGGGAAGCAGTCGGTGACCAGGTTCACCCACAGCAGCTGCACCGGCTGGAAGATGGTAAAGCCGATGAGCGTGGCGATAAACACCGAGAATACCTCGGCAAGGTTGGCCGAAAGCAGGAACTGGATGACCTTGCGGATGTTGTCGTAGATGCGGCGACCCTCTTCGCAAGCACCGATGATGGTGGCGAAGTTGTCGTCGGCAAGCACCATGTCGGCAACGTTCTTGGTGACATCGGTACCGGTGATGCCCATGCCCACGCCGATGTCGGCGCGCTTGATGGACGGGGCGTCGTTGACGCCGTCGCCCGTCATGGCCACGATCTGGTCGCGCGACTTCCAAGCCTCGACGATGCGTGTCTTATGCTCGGGCTGGACGCGGGCGTACACGCCGTAGTCCTCGATGTGCGCGTCGAGCTCCTCGTCGCTCATGCGATCGAGGTCGGCACCGGTGATGGCCTGGCTGCGATCGGTGACGATGCCCAGCTGCTTGGCGATGGCCACGGCGGTGTCGATGTGGTCGCCCGTAATCATGACGGTGCGGATACCGGCGTCGTGCGCCTCGCGGATGGCGTCGGCGACCTCGGGGCGGACCGGGTCAATCATGCCGGACAGGCCGCAGAAGACCAGGTCATGCTCGAGCGCGGCGGGGCTGCAGTCGGCCGGGACCTCGGTGTAGGTGCGGCTCGCCAGCGCCAGCACGCGCAGGGCCTCGTCGGCCATGGCCTTGTTGGCGGCCACGAGCTCGGCACGACGCTCCTCGGTCAGGGGGACGACCTTGTCGCCCTCGTAGATATGGGTACACAGGCCGATCACCACGTCGGGCGCGCCCTTGGTGTACTGCTCGTACTCGCCGTCCAGGGTCTCGACGACCACGGACATCATCTTGCGGCCCGAGTCAAACGGGGCCTCGCCCACGCGCGGATGCTCGGCAGTCAGGCCAGTGAGCCCCGCCTTGCCGGCATCGTTGACGAGCGCGCACTCGGTCGGCTCACCCACAGCCTCGCCCAGTTCCTCGTCCCACTGGGCGTCGGAGCACAGCGCCATGCCGGCCAGGAACTTCTCCTTAGGCGCAGCGAGCTCGTGCTTGACGACGGTCATCTTGTTCTGGGTGAGGGTACCGGTCTTGTCGGAGCAGATGGTCTGTGTGCAGCCAAGGGTCTCGACGGCGGAAAGCTTGCGGATGATTGCCTGGCGCTTGGCCATCTTGGTCACGCCAAGCGACAGCACGATGGTCACGACGGCGACCAGGCCCTCGGGGATGGCAGCGACGGCGAGCGAGACGGCGACCATAAAGGTATCGAGCAGGGCGGTCGGGTCGGTAAGAACGTTGCCCACGCCGTGGCGGATGATATCGACGCCAAAGATAACGACGCAGATGACGATAACCATGATGGTGAGGATGCGGCTGAGCTCGGCAAGCTTCACCTGCAGCGGCGTGAGCTCTTCCTTGGCCTCGGCCAGGGCGCCGGCGATCTTACCCATCTCGGTGTTCATGCCGGTGCCGACCACGACGGCGCGGCCGCGGCCGTATACCACGGTGGAACCATGTAGCACATGTTCTTGCGGTCGCCGAGCGGCACGTCGTCGGTGCCGGCGGCGAGCTCAATCACGTTGGAATGCTTCTCGACGGGCACGGACTCGCCGGTAAGGGCGGCCTCCTCGATCTTCATCGTGGCGCTCTCGAGCACGCGGCAGTCGGCCGGGACGGAGTCGCCCGCCTCGAGCATGATCACATCGCCGGGCACGAGCTCGGCGCTCGGCAGGTGCACGAGCTTGCCGTCGCGCAGCACCTTGGACTGCGCCGCGCTCATCTCCTGCAGGGCCTCGAGAGCCTCCTCGCTTTTAGCCTCTTGGACCACGCCCAGCACCGAGTTGACGATAACGACGAACATGATGATGGCGACATCGGCAAAGTCCGCCTCGCCCTTAACCATGCCCGTGAGCGCGCTGATGACGGCGGCAACGATCAGCATGATGACCATGGGGTCGGCCATCTGCTCAAAGAAGCGCTTCCACAACGGTGTCTTCTCGGCTTCCTCGAGCTTGTTAGGGCCTGTCTTGGCGAGGCGCGACGACGCCTCGTCGTTGCTCAGGCCGAGGTACTCATCGACACCTTGGTCGCTGAGTACCTCCGCCGCGGCGGACAGGTATTCCTTTTGCATATAGAGTCCCCTCCTGGGATTCGGGCCACTCAGCAGATTGATGCCCGATCATAATTCCCAGGAGAAGGGCAAGGGCTCATCAAGGCTGCCGTGCTGAGCGGCAGTTGATAATGGAGCTATGGTACCCCAAAGCGGCGCGTCTAGCCAAAACATTCCAATTGGAAACACGGCTCGAGTGCAACGATGCAGACCGTGTGATGCTCAACATTGATAAAACGTTTTTTCTTCGGCGCATCGTCAAACTGAAATATCGCCCAGATAGCAGCGGTCAGAACGGTTGGTAAAGATTTTTCATATACCGTTTTTACCGCAAAAAATGAACTTCTAATTCGGCATACGGTCGATTTTTGGGGGTATTCGGTCGGCATTTCGTTATAATCATCTCAGTTTTATTTCTTATGGTTTATCTATCAGCGCAAGACGATGTCAGATGGAGGTCTGAATGTACAAGCGCACCAAGATTGTATGCACCATGGGTCCCGCCTGCGATAGCGACGAGACCATCCGCGAGATGATCAAGGCGGGCATGAACGTCGCCCGTTTTAACTTCTCGCACGGATCCTACGACGAGCACCACGGTCGCATCGAGCGCGTCCGTCGTATTTCCAAGGAGCTCGGTCTGCCCGTCGGCATCCTGCTCGACACCAAGGGCCCCGAGGTCCGCACCGGCCTTCTGGTCGACGGCAAGAAGGTCGCCGTCAAGACCGGCGACAAGATTGTCGTCACCGCTCAGCCCACGTCCGAGGATTTCCACGGCACCTCTGAGCACATCTCCCTCGACTACCTGGCTCTGCCCTCCGAGGTCGAGAAGGGCTCCCTTATCCTGATCGACGACGGCCTGGTTGCCCTCGAGGTCGAGTCCGTCGACGGCCAGGACATGACCTGTGTCGTCAAGAACGACGGCCTGATCGGCGAGCGCAAGGGCGTCAACATGCCCAACGTCAACATCTCGTTGCCCGCTATCACCGAGCGCGATCGTCAGGACATCCTCTTTGGCCTGACCGAGAACATCGACTACATCGCCGCTTCCTTCATCCGTGACGGCGAGTCCGTCCGCGGCATCCGCGAGCTTTGCCGCGAGAACGGTGGCGAGCACGTGACGATCTTCCCGAAGATCGAGTGCGCCCTGGGCGTCGAGAACTTCGACGAGATCCTCGAGGCTTCCGACGGCATCATGGTCGCCCGTGGCGACCTGGGCATCGAGATCAAGCCCGAGCTCGTTCCGCACATCCAGAAGGAGATCATCGCCAAGTGCAACGCGGCCTACAAGCCCGTTATCACCGCTACGCAGATGCTCGACTCCATGCAGCAGAACCCGCGCCCGACGCGCGCCGAGGTTGCCGACGTTGCTAACGCCATCTACGACGGCACCGACGCCGTTATGCTCTCTGGCGAGTCCGCTGCCGGTAAGTACCCGGTCGAGGCCGTCAAGATGCAGGCCAGCATTGCTCTCGAGACTGAGAAGTACCTCCCGGCTCACGCTCCGCTCGAGGTTCCGGCTGACGCTCACGGCACCCGCGTCGTCAACAACGTTGTGGGTATGTCCGCTGTGAACATGGCTACCACCGTTGGCGCCAAGTGCATCACCGTGCCGACGACCACCGGTCGTACCGCTCGCCTGATCTCGCACTTCCGTCCCAACATGCCGATCTGCGCGTTCTCCCGCCACGAGTGGGCCGTCCAGCAGATGATTATGTACTGGGGCGTTATCCCGCACCAGGCCGAGATTACCCAGGGCACCGTCAACGGCACGATCGTCAAGGCGATCGAGACCGCTAAGGAGCTCGGCTACGTCAAGGCCGGCGATCTGACCGTCGCTACCGCTGGCGATCCCCGCATGAGCGTCCAGCTCGAGGATAAGGTCTCCTCGACCAACGTCGCTTACGTCGCTCAGGTGCGCTAAATCGTACTTGCAAGCAAATTTGCATTGCAAAGGGGCCCGGAAGGCATTGCCTTCCGGGCCCCTTTTCCGTGCGCCGATGTCTACTGTATGGCATGACACGCAACCAACTGCTTATGGCATGCTATGAGATGTGCAGCTCGTTTGCCGTGTTTACGCCATGCGACGGAAGCTGTTGATCAATTGGGGTGAGCTATTCACTGCCAAGCCGGCCGGCTAGCAGCTAGCGATCAGAGGGACTGCGGGGACGTCCGAAGCGGCAACGCGAGCCGCAAAGCCCGCCTCGGTCAGCTCGATGACCTCGGTAAACGTTGCGTCGAAGAATTTCTCGGTCAGCAGGCGGTATGGCGGATGGTCGGGCTCGCCGGGGTTTTCGCGCACGATCTCGTGCATAACGCCGATGGTCTTGAGCACATACTCCTTATGGATGGGATACTGCCCAAAACGCGTCGCCGCAGTATACAGGCGATCGGTCGCACGCGGAATCGAAACAATGCCGAGCGTCTTGCCAAACCAGTCAAAGTCGCCTTGCTTTTTAATGCGGAACTCCTCGCACGGCTTGCCGCCGTGCGCCTCCAGGTACTGATTCACGCGCGTATTCCATACGGTATCGGCCACCAGATGCGACCAGACACCCAATGTCAAATCGAGCAACGACTGCGCCACGTCCTCGGACGCAAGCGAGAACTCACGAGCGCCGGGACCGACAACCGGCTCGGCATCCCTGTAGCGCTGGGGATAGTGCACGCGATTCAGTCGCTCGCGCTCCTCGACAATCGAGGTAGCCGCGGCTGGCGCACCGGTGGGCGAACTTTTAAGCAACGGTGCCACATAGGTATCCCAGAACTCATGCTCACGAGGCTTAGGGATAGGCTCGGGCTTTGCAAAGTGCGTAATGCGGTACGGGATGGGATCGGCGATGCCAGGGACCATATAGCCCACGAAGATATCCGGAACCACGCAGCCAAACAAAAAGGCATTGCGGTCGCGCACGCTATTGGCAAGTGCACCGGTGCGCTCCAGCAAACGCTCCGTCTGAGCGATATGAATGTTCCAACTTGGCATAGCCACCCCCATAAAAAACCTGGATAACTATACCATCACGGCAAAGCCGCGCGGGCGGCTACGCACGCTCTACGCAGCAACTAGTCCGTAGTACCGCTTTCGGTTCCATACGACGGCGAAGGCGCCTCGACCACATGGTGATATCGATCGATATAGATTGCACGGGCACCCAGGCGTCGCACCAAATCCTGGTGATGCGTGCTCATCAAGACCGTCTTACCCGCCGCGACGTAGGCCAGCAAGAAGTTGACCACGATGTCGCATGAATCCTCGTCGAGCCCATTGGTGGGCTCATCGAGCACTAGGATATCGGGATTCATCGATACAACTGCCGCCAGCGCCACACGCTTCTTTTGCCCGCCCGAGAGCTGATAGGGAGAGGCGTCGGCAAGGTCGGCAACCTGGAACAGCCCCATGGCATCGCGCACGCGGCGCTCGAGCTCGTCTGCCGGCAGCCCCATCTGCGCGGGACCAAAAGCAACTTCCTCGCCCACCGTGGCGCAGAACAGCTGGGCATCGGCGTTTTGGAACACGAAGCCCACGCGCTGGTGGAACTTCTGAGCAGCAGCAGAATCCTTCAGATACGCCGCATCGACCACGTGCCCGTCAAACAGGTATGCCCCTGCGTCCGCGAGTTCAAGGCCGTTAATAAGACGCATAATCGTCGTCTTGCCGCAGCCGTTGGGACCGAGCAGGGCAACGAGTTCACCACGATCGACCTGCAGCGACACGTCATCGACAACCGTATGCCCCGCATAGGAGAACACCACGTCGCGCAGCTCGATGAGCGGAACGACCTCGGCGCCGCCCACACCGTTCGTGCCCGCCGCACTATTCATATCGATCGTCAAAACGTCGCCCTTCCCCATTTGCATCCCCAGTCGGAACCAGCAGCGCCTACAGCACGGCGCACAACACTGTCAGCAGCGCCACGCCGGCCGCATAGGCCGCATCGCGCCAGCCAAACCTGGCGCGCGCGGGAGCCGGATACGCACCGGCAAAGCCGCGGCAAAGCATAGCCTCGTCCATCGCGCGGCTGCATTTCATCGCCTTGATAAAGGTCATGCCCATGATACCCGCGATCGAATCGGTACGCGAAAATCCCTCGGGCGCACGGCCAACGCTGCGCAGCATGACCGATTCGCACAGATCGTGCGCCGTACGACCCAGCACCTCGATGTGCTTGAGCGCCATATCAAACGTAAAGATAACTTCGTCGGGTAGATGCAGCATCTTGAGCGCCGCCGACATGCGGCTCCACGTGAGGGTCCACGAAACGCCCAGCACCAGCGACACATTAATGAAGGTCTTGAGCGCAATCTTGAGCATGGCGCCCGTAGCGGAAGCACCCAGCAGCAGGGCAGGCAGCGCCAAAACCACTGCGAGCCCCGCGGCGCCAAGCGCCGGCACAAAGGTCGCGCGCAGCCCGCGTATGGGACGCACGGCAACGAGCACCAGCGCAATGGCCGCCATCAACATGAGGTACAGCGGGCTTTGTGTCAGGCACACGCACAGGACGCAAACGAATATCCCCACCAGGCGCACCGGAGCCGAAACGCAAGAAAGGGCGCGGTCGACCATCGACCCGCCCTCGTGCGCGCCTCCACCCAGGCGAACCCGCTCAAGCAGGCTCGCCAGGTGCAGGACGTTCTTTTGCATCACGCGATGACGAGCGCCCGTGGGCTCGTATCGCTCCTCGGCCGCAAGCCAGCTAGGCAGCTCGACCATCGCCATGGGCTCCGCTTTCCTTGACCGTCAGCGAGATCAGACGGAATGCGATGGTGAGCACCGCCACGCCAATCACGCCGGACAGGATATACATGGCAGCCTGACCGGCAAAGCCGAGACCCTGCTCCTCGGAATAGGCCTGCAGGTAATCACCCGTAGGCAGAGCGTCGGCAAAGGTCGGGGTGTCGAGACCGACCGAAGCCTGCAGGCTGTCGTCGCCAGCCTCCTGAACGGCGGTCGCGGCGCCCTCGGCGTCCCACTCACCCCAGGCGTCACCCGTGGCCAGCAGGCCCAGCGGCGTGGCCACGACAAGCACGGCAACCAAGATGAGCGTGGGGACCAGCGAGGTCTTCTTTGCAGCAGCGCCCTCGGCAGCAAGCTGTCCATCGGCGGCTTCGGGGCCGACGATAACGCTCGGCGCCGTCTTCTTGATAAAGCCGTAGATCGCGGCAGTCGCCACGCCCTCGACCACGCCGGCTACCAACATATGCGGGATCATCATGGCCGGAATGGCAATGGACAGCGGGAAGGGGCAGTACAGCGGAGCGCCCGAAGCATTCGTGAAAAGCATCGGCTGAATACCAAACTCGATTGCTGCGCACAGGGCCGCCAGGCACAGGCCGACCCAGCCGCTTACGATGGCCGAAACCGAGGTGCCCCAGCTCTTGTCGTGCAAACGGCTGTTAAGCGCGCGGAACACGATGGCTGCGGCAAACGGCAACACGAAGGCCATGTTAAAGCAGTTAGCGCCAAAGGACAGGATGCCGCCGTCGCCAAACAGCAGCGCTTGCAGCGCCAGCGCGACCGAAACCGCGATAGCCGCGGCCTCGGGGCCCAGCAGCAGCGCGATGAGTGCGCCACCAACGGCGTGGCCAGTGGTGCCGCCGGGCAGCGGCACGTTGAACATCATAAGCAAGAAGGAAAATGCGGCGCAGATGCCCAGGAAAGCCATGTGCTCGCGATCGAGCGTGGCGCGCACCTTCTTGATACAGTGAGCCCAGACGGGCACCATCGCCACCGCCATGACGGCATCGGTCTGCGGGGACAGATAATTATCTGGAATGTGCATGTACGCCTCCCGGTTATCGGCGCACGGAATTGCAACGCCGCTTGAATCACCTTTCCAGTGTTACGTAATGTCAGATTCGTAACACGCCGCGAGCTATCATAGCAAAACGGCGCACTGCCGACAAAGCAGCACGCCGTTATGTAATGCGCGTGTCATATATGCAGGCTCAACGGTGCCTTATACCGAAAACAGCAGTCACGTAGGACTCGGCAGCAGCCACCGCTGACCCATACCCCAGCGCAGGACCTAGCCGCGGACCTCGCCGTTTACGCCCTTGCACACCTTGGTGACGATCTTCTGGTGCGCTTTTTCGACCTCTTCGCTGGTGAGCGTATGGTCGTCGGAGCGATACGTAAGCGCAAAGGCCATGGACTTCTTGCCCGCACCGATACGGATGGGATCGCGGTAGACATCGAACAGGCGCACGCCCTCGAGCAGCTTGCCGCCGGCACTCGTAATACGACGCTCAAGATCCTCGCAGGTCACAGTGTTGTCGACTACGATAGCAAGGTCGTGCTCAACGGCCGGGTACTGCGAGAACTCACGGTAGTTCTCCTGGTTGCGGGCGCCCTTGATCAGCTTGTCCAGGTCGAGCTCAAAGGCAACGACGACCTCGTCAATGCCCATAGTCTCGCGCGCCTCGGGGTGGATCTCGCCAACCCAGCCCAGCACGGTACCGCCCGAGAGTACCTCGGCAGCACGACCCGGTTGCAGGAAGGCATAGCTCTCGCCCTCGACGGGACGGAAGCGAACCTTCTCGATGCGCAGCTGGGCAAGCAGCTCCTCAACGATGCCCTTGCCAAAGAAGAAACGCAGCTTGCGGTACTTCATGCTCCAAGACTGCTCGCTCCACTGACCCGAGAGCACGCCCGCCACGGACTTGGTCTCCTTGGGCAGGCTGGCGTTCTCGCGGCCGTGGAACAGGCTACCGACCTCGTACAGGTGCACGTTGGGCGTGCCGTGGGCCTCGTTATAGGCCACAGACTGCAGCAGGCCCGGCAGCAGCGAGCGGCGCATCTCGGTCTGCTCGGCCACCAGCGGGTTCATGAGCACCACGGGGCAGCCGCGGCCCTCGGTGGACATGCCGATCTTCTCCAGGTCGCCCGGAGCGGCAAAGCCAAAGGTCGTGGTCTCGTTGAGGCCGCAGGCGCGCAGGATCTCGCCGACCTTGCGGGTAAGCTTCTGCTCGCGCGTCAGACCGCCGATGTGGTTCTTGGCAGCCGGGATGGTCGCCGTGACGCGACCCATGCCCCACAGGCGCAGGACCTCCTCGATCAGGTCAATCTCGCGCGGCAGGTCGGGACGGAAGCTCGGCGGGGTGACCATAAAGTCCTCGCCGTCGCGCTCGACGGTGCAGCCCAGGCGGGTGAGCGAACGCTCGATAAAATCAGGCTCGATGTCGGCACCGCAGATGGCATGCACGCGGACCAGGCGCAGCTTAATGCTGTCGATGGTCTTGGGCGCGGGGAACACATCCACGTAGCCGGGAGCAACCTCGCCGCCGGCGATCTCCTCGATGAGCGCGCAGGTGACGTTGGCGACGTCCACGCAGCCGGTCTCATCGACCTGGCGCTCAAAGCGAATGGAGGCATCGGAGATCAGCGACAGATCGCGGCTGGTGTGCGAGGTGCGACCGGCGTTGAAGCAGGCGCTCTCGACCATCACGTCGACGGTGTCGTCCTCGATCTCGGAATCCATGCCGCCCATAACGCCGGCCAGCGCCACGGGACGCTCGCCGTCGGTGATGAGGCCCATGCCGGCGTCGAGCGTGCGCTCCTCGCCGTCGAGGGTCGTAAACTTCTCGTCCTGTTGGGCGGCGCGAACCACCACGCGGCGATGGCCATCGCGCTCGGCAAAGGTGTCCAGGTCAAAGGCGTGCAGCGGCTGACCAGTGAGCATCATCACATAGTTGGTGATGTCGACGATGTTGTTGTGCGGACGCACGCCCAGGGCGTTGAGGCGCTTGACCATCCAGTCGGGCGACGGGCCGACCTTCACGTTGCGCACGATGCGGGCGACGTAGCGGTCGCACAGGCCCTCGTCGGCAATCTCGACCGAAAGCTCGTCATCGGTCGCGCGGCCGGTCTCGGCCTTGATGGCGGGCAGCTCAACGTGGAAATCGCGATCGAAGATGGCACCGGTTTCGCGGGCCATGCCGATCATGGACAGGCAATCGGGACGGTTGGGCGTGATCTCGCAGTCGAGCACGGTGTCGCTCGAGCCCACGTACTCGGCAAACGGCATGCCGCAGGGCGTATCCTCGGGCAGGATCATGATGCCGGAGTGGTCGCCGCCCAGGCCGAGCTCGCGCGCGGAGCAGTTCATGCCCATGGACACGACGCCGCGAAGCTTGCTCTTCTTGATCTTGACGTCGCCGGGCAGGACAGCGCCAATCATGGCCGTGACGATGTGGTCGCCGGCCTCGAAGTTCTGCGCGCCGCAGACGATCTGCAGCGGGGCGGGGTTGCCGTCGGCGTCGAGGTTCTTGTCACCCACGTCGACCGAGCACACATACATATGGTCGCTATCGGGGTGCGGGGTCTTGGTGAGCACCTTGGCAGTCACCACGTGGTCGAAGGACTCGCCCACGGTGTCGATCGCCTCGACCTCGGTGCCGGTACGGATATATTCGTCCGAAAGGGTCTTGGGATCCTCCGGAATATCGATCATGGTCTTGAGCCAGTCGTAAGAAACACGCATCTAGCTCTCCTTTCATACTGAAAGCCTGCGAAGAGATGCAGGTGGAAACTTCAACTTTGTGAACATTCCTTACAAAGCGAGGGTTGTCCAAGTGCGGCAGATCGGCCCGAAAGAGGAGCGCCGCGTACTTTGGTACGCAAGCGACGAATGAGCGCCGAGGTGCCGTGCTTGGGCAAGCCGCAGCCTAGAACTGATTCAAGAAGCGCATATCACCCGTCATCAGCGTTCTGAGGTCGGGCAGGTCGTAGCGCAGGGCAGCGACGCGCTCGGCGCCAATACCAAAGGCGAAGCCGGTGTACTTCTCGGGATCGATGCCGCAGTTGATCAGGACGTTGGGGTCGACCATGCCGCAGCCCAGAATCTCAATCCAGCCGCTGTGCTTGCAGAAGTTGCAGCCCTTGCCGCCGCAGACGTGGCAGCTTACGTCCACCTCGCAGGAAGGCTCGGTGAAGGGGAAGAAGTGCGGGCGGTAACGCGTCTTGCGGTCCTCGCCAAACATGCACTTAACAAAGTAGTCGAGCGTACCCTTAAGGTCGCCAAAGGTGATACCTTCGTCGACGACCAGGCCCTCGATCTGGTTGAACTGAGGCAGGTGGCAGGCATCGGCCGTGTCGGGACGGTAGACGGTGCCCGGGCAGATCATGTAGATGGGCGGCTTCTGCGACTCCATGGTGTGGATCTGCACGCCCGAGGTCTGGGTGCGCAGCAGCACATCGGACTCACCGTGGGCGTGAGCCTCGGGGTGCGCGACGCTGCCGGGGTTGTTGTCGACCACGTAGAAAGTATCGCGGGCCGAGCGGCTCGGGTGATCCATGGGGGCGTTGAGCGCGGTGAAGTTGTAGTAGGAGGTGTCGACCATGGGGCCGGACTCGACGGTGTAGCCGATGCCGCAGAAGATGTCCTCGGCCTCCTCGATGATCTGCTTGATCAGGTGCTGGTGACCGATCTGCGGACGGATGCCCGGCAGCGTGATGTCGACGGCCTCGTGCTCGAGCGCGTGCTTGAGGGCGGCGGCCTTCATCTCGGTGGTGCGCTCGTCGAGCATGCCCTCGATCAGCTGGCGCATCTCGTTGGCGCGCTTACCCATCACGGGACGATCCTCGGGGGCGAGCTTGCCCATCATGCGCATCAGGCCGGTGATACGGCCCTTGCGACCGAGTAGCTCAACGCGCGCAGCCTCGAGCTTGGCGGCGTCGTCGGCGCCCGCGACGAGCTCCTTGGCCTCTTCCTCGAGTTTGACCAGATCATCAATCAGACTCATGTCTTCCCTTTCGTCTCTCGCGCTCCCCGCTTGCCGAGGCGGCTGCCGCCGTCTGACGTTGCGAAAACGCGGCCCGGTTCGGTAACAAAAAACCGTCCTCGGGCATTTGCATTGCCCAAGGACGGTTGAATTCCGCGGTACCACCTTGTTTGACCCGGCGGATGTCTGGCCCGCCGTGCCCACTCTTTGCCCCTTGTCGCGAGGCTCACGGCTTCCCTACTGGGGACATCGCCGCCACCGGCCGCGCGCCCGTTGAGGTCGCTGCTCGGGAGTGAACGCTTGGCCCTTGCCACCGCAGGAAGGCTTGCAGCCCATGACCTTCCCTCTCTTGCCGGCGACGCGGCGGGCAAACCCTCTCCGTCAACGCATTGGGCTATAGGATAACACATTCTGCGAGCATATCGCCGCGTTCCGTTTTGTTCGCACTGGGTACAAGGCAGGTAGCTGTGCAAACTGGCCGCACGCCCACCCGTGGCGTCCGGTCTGTGAGATCAAGGATATGGTATGGAAAAGAAGCGCGACAAGAAGGCCAAGCCCGCAGCAGGCAAGACGCCCAAAGGCATGAAGGTCGATAAGGCCGTCAAAAAATTCCGCAAGCTCGAGGGCAAGCTGTGGACTCGCGAGTACCTGCTCAAGATTGCCGAGTTCGATGGAGCGACGATTGCTCCTGCCAACGGTGCTGCCGCCCGTGCCGACGCCATGGGCACGCTTGCCGGCGAGCATCACAAGCTACTGACCAGCGAGAAGTCCGTTGAGCTCGTACGCTCGTTAGCGCGCGAGACGGTTGCAGGCGGACATGTAGACGACCCGCAGCTGCTCGACGAGATCCGCGTGCTCGACCGCGACCAGCGCGAGGCAAGCGTTATTCCTACCGAGGAGGCCGAAGCCTGGACCAGGCTCACCTGCGAGGCCGACGCCATGTGGCACAAGGCCAAGACGGCCAATGACTGGGCGAGCTTTGAGCCCTATGTGGATAGAATCGTCGCCCAGCTTAAGCATCAGGCCGAGCTCATGGACCCCAAGCGCGACCCATACGACGTTTGGCTCGACCAGTACGAGCGCGGCCTTTCCGCCAAGAGCTTCGATGCGTTTTGCGATGAGGTCAAGGCGACGGTCGTGCCGCTCGTGCACGCCATCGGCGAGCGCGGCCAGCAGCCCGCTGCCGACTTTTTGCACGCGCATGTGCCCGAGGCCGCCCAGCGCGCCATGAGCTTCGACCTTATGAAGCTCGTCGGCCTGAACCTGAACGACACCACGCTTGCCTTTACCGAGCACCCGTTTAGCGAGGGCTTTGCCGTGGGTGACGCGCGCATCGCGACACACATCTACGAGGACGATTGCATCTCCAACGTCTACAGCATCATCCACGAGGCAGGACACGCCATGTACGAGCTGGGCGTCAATCCCGCCTACGCGCGCACCTGTCTTGAGGGCGGCACCTCCATGGGCATCCACGAGAGCCAGAGCCGCTTTTTCGAGAACACCGTGGGTCGCAGCCGTGCCTTTATGGGACCGCTGCTCGAGGTGCTGCGCCGCCACGCACCCGAGGTCTACGGCGACGTCGGCGAGGACACGCTCTACCACGCCGTGAACATCGCGCAGCCTTCGCTGATCCGCACCGAGGCCGACGAGCTCACCTATCCGCTGCACGTTATGGTGCGCTACGAGATCGAGCGCATGCTGTTTGCCGGCGAGGCCACGGCCAAGGACATCCCCGCGCTTTGGAACCGCTTCATGGATGAGTACCTGGGCATTCCCGTTCCCGACGACACGCACGGCTGCCTACAGGATACGCACTGGAGCGGCGGCTCGTTTGGCTACTTCCCCACCTATGCGCTGGGCAGCGCCTACGACGCCATGTTTGTGCCGGCCATGTGCCGCGACGGTGTCGACCTCAACGGCGCCTGTGCGAGCGGCGACCTGACACCCGTCCGCGCCTGGCTGGGCGAGCACATTTGGCAGTGGGGCCGCGCCAAGGACGCGCCGGAGCTCATCAAGGGCGCGTGCGGCATAGCGTTCGATGCCCGCTACTACTGCAGCTACCTGCAGGACAAGTTCACCACGCTGTACCAGCTGTAAGGCATAACCGACACGCCAACGCAGGGGGGGCGCCGCGGAACCAATCCGCAGCACCCCCCCCTTCACCTAGTCGTTTAAGAACGTCCCCAATGACTACGCGGTTTGGTAAAACCGCGTAACTACAGAGCCTCGAGCGCGTTGGCGATGCGCTTCATGGCGGCGTCGGCGGCGGCTTGGTCGGGGGCTTCGGCCAAAACGCGAATCACCGACTCGGTTCCGCTCTTGCGCACGAGCACGCGGCCCTCGCCTGCCAGCGCAGCCTCGGCCTCGGCGATGGCGTTCTGCACGCCCATGTTCTCGAGCGCGGCGTCCTTGTCCGCCACGTGCACGGCCACCTGCGCCTGCGGCAGCAGCTTGCACGGAGCCGTGAGCTGCGAGAGCGTCTCGCGCTCGGCACAAATCACTTCCATCACGCGCAGCGAAGTCATAATGCCGTCGCCCGTGCGCTCGATATCGCCAAAGATCGTATGGCCCGTCTGCTCGCCACCCAGGCTGTAGCCGCCCTCGCGCATCTTGGCATACACGTGACGGTCGCCCACGCCGCTGGTCACGGCGCTCAGACCGGCAAGCTCCAGCGACTTGACCAGGCCAAAGTTGCTGGCGATCGTCGGCACCACGGTACCGCCCGAGAGGCGCCCGTGCTTGTTCAGATACACGCCGCACACGTACAGGATCTGGTCGCCGTCTACCACGCGACCGCGCTCATCCACGGCCAGGCAGCGGTCGGCATCGCCATCGTAGGCAAAACCCACGTCCAGGCCCTGCTCCACCACATGGCGCTGCAGGCGCTCCATATGCGTGGAGCCGCAGTCGACGTTGATGTTAAAGCCATCGGGCGCGGCATTGATCACGCGCACGTCGGCACCGAGCGCGTCAAACACCGGCTTGGCCACCGAGGAAGCCGAGCCGTTGGCGCAGTCGATACCGATCTTGACGCCCTGCAGCGAAAAGTTCGCACTTGCAATGAGCGAAGCAATGTAGCGGTTGCGACCCTGCATGTAGTCCACCGTGGCGCCGATGTGGTTGCCCGTGGCCAGCGGCACCTCGCTCTTGCCATCGATGTAGTCCTCGATGAGCTCCAGCACGTCCTCGTCCATCTTAAAGCCGTCGCTGTTGACGAGCTTAATGCCGTTATCGCAAAACGGGTTGTGGCTCGCGCTGATCATGATGCCGCAATCGAAGCAGCCTTCCACAGTCTGATGCGCTACGCCTGGCGTGGGGATCACGTGCAGCATATAGGCGTCCGCACCGCTCGCGACCAGGCCGCTCACCAGCGCCGCCTCAAACATATAACTCGAGCGACGTGTGTCCTTGCCCACGATGACGCGCGCCTTAGCACTGCGGTTGGCGCCGTAATACCAGCCCACAAAACGGCCAATCTTATAAGCGTGCTCTACCGTCAGCCCAACGTTGGCCTCACCGCGAAAGCCGTCGGTGCCAAAGTACTTCATATCTTACTTATCCTATTCGAACGTTTGAGCGGTTGGCGTGGTACGAACCTTAAGCTCTTTGTGCCCAGAGTCCTTCGAAGTCGTGACCGTGTACTCGACCTTTATGTCTTGTCCAAGAAGCATGTGGACACCGCCCCATGCAACCTTCAAGCCATCGTGCGTCGCTTCGTTCATCTCGATAGAACCGGAGCCCGAAGTCTTAATGTCCGAAATGCTGCCTCCCGCAGGAGCATAGAGATAAAGCCTCAGCACCTCATCATCAATATCCTGGCTAATGCCGTTATGGCCCTGGAAATAACCAGGCATCTCGGCCTTCTCCTGGGGGGTCATCGTGTTCTTGAGCGAGGTGGTCACTCGATACGTCGTCGAGCCATCGGCATTTTCAACCGAAGAATCGATGGTGACTCGCTTATCGAGGAACCAATCCATCTTTGAATAGCTGTAGTTGTTCACATAGACGCCCAAGATCGGAGCCTCCGACGTATCGGTTTGGAGGGCGCCCGATATTCCAAGAGCCTTCGCGGCCTTTTCCTCGTCATCGTTTCTCGAATACATGAGGATGCGACCCTCGGAAGCGCCCTTTTCGATGGCGGCAGCAATCTTAGTAATATCGCTGGAGCCCAGTTCGTCCACGATCTTGTTAAAAGCTGATCCGGCAACCGCCGCAAAAATGGCGTCCTGTTCCTCTACCGGGTAATTCCAATAAATATCGTGCAGCAGCACCTTCGCAGCGTTGCTTCCATCAACGACGGTGCCGTCAGGAAGCTGCGTGCCGCCTACAACGCCGAGCATATACTGCAAAAATACCGGATCGACTGCAAATACGCCGTCGATGTCATCTCCGACAATGGCCTTCTGCATATCGCTGGCAAGCTGAGCCGCACGCGGATAATCAGGCGTCATCGTAACGTCGCCCATCGTGTATCCGAGCGTGTTGAATCCGGTCAGGCCCCATCCGGTCGTGAATAAGTTTGCCTCTTCATCGGTGATGGGAAGCGGGCTCAAAGGCTCTTTCATCATGTCGACTTTGACAAAATCGCCCAGTTCGAGCTTACCGTCAGTCACCGACATCACGCCGCGAGAACCGGGGAAACCGCCGCAGGCGCGGATCTCGACATTGCTCATCGCGAGCACAAGATAATGACGCGTCTGGCCGTTGGCGCCGAGCATCTGGGGAAGGACGGGGGCGACCTTCTCCGCCGCGTCAACCGCGCCGTTGAGGGTGGCAAAGCCGTCCTTGGCCTTATCGACCAGCTCGGTCACCTGGGAAATATGAGTATCGCCAATGCCCTGGACCTTCTCGTTGGCGCTCTTGAACACCTTCGAGCTATTGGAAAGCGAATCGGCGACCGCCTGTAGCGCGGACACGTTAATCATGCCGTCCTGGAACAGCTTGCCGGGCGTAGCCTGCGAGAGGTTGTCGGCCATGGGAACCAGCGCATTGCTCGAGACATCGGACAGGGCGTCAATCATGGTGCGGGCCGCATTGATATCGCTGCCATACACCGGGATAAACGAAGCCGCCGCCCACAGCGGGCTCGAGGTCTTCGCCTTCATGCTGTTACAGAGCTCATCGATCTTCTTCGCGTCGTCAGGCAGCGTCGAAAAATCGCCCGACGTGACCTTGTCCTTAAGGCCACCGACGATCTCGACAGCCTCCTTCGCTTCGCTCTTTACGGTCTTTGCCGAGTTAAGCAGCATAAAGCCGCTTGCGCCAAGCGCAACGAGAAGCACCGCGACTACAGCGGCAATAATGGCGCCGGTGTGACGCTTTTTGCGCTCGCCCTTGCGATGGCGATGACGGACCAGACCGTCAGAGGTCGAACTCGACGAAGCGTCGCTACCGTAGTTCAAGCCAAAATCGTAATAATCTTCCTTGGAACCCGAGCCCGCAAACTCGGCACCGCTATCATCCAGGCGGGCGAACGTACCAGTCTCGGAGGCGCCGGTGTAAATCGTGCCGAGGTTACCCGTAAGCCCCGCGCCACCGGCAGAGGGAGTATTGTTGTCGGCCTTGCCGGCATTAACGTTGCCGGCGCCATTCGCGGCGTTGGCAGCACCCGCGTTGTTCGCGGGTACCGAAGGAGCGCCGCTCGGCTGCGACGTGGAGGTTGCACCGTCCGCAAAGACATTCCCTCTTGCACGGCCGGTCTTTTTTGCCTTTTGAGACTGCTCGTACAGAGCGGTAAACATCGCCGTCTCGCCCGGGGACACGCGCTTACCGGAACCGCCCTGTCCAGCGC
This sequence comes from Collinsella sp., assembly GCA_046976245.1. Lineage (GTDB taxonomy): Bacteria > Actinomycetota > Coriobacteriia > Coriobacteriales > Coriobacteriaceae > Collinsella. The sequence goes on from JBKWEB010000015.1 coordinate 37,226, forward strand.
CGCCCGGCGTGCCGGCCTTACCAGCCCCGTTCGGACGCGGCGGAACTGCAGGGCGGCCGCTATCGCTGCCCTTAAAGTGATTACCAGCCATAAAGAAATCCTCGCAATTGAGTCGCAATGAAAAAGTCCATAACGTTACTAGTTTATGGCATTTTGAGCATCGACAGCTAAACTCCAGACACGGACATCAATTGGCGGAAATGCGGCACAACACCTTTTCTGTCTTGGCGGCGGCGCCAGCTACACCGTGAGGAACATCATCACGATGATCATGACAAAGCCGATAAGGTCGGTCGGCAAAAACACCGTCCCCAGCATAACGGCGCTGGTGATGGTCGCCGAGACGGGCTCCACAGTTCCGATGAGGCTCGCGCGCACCGAGCCGATGTCCTTAACGCCCTGCATATAAAGCATGTAAGCAAAAAACGAGCCGATAACCACGAACACCGCGAGCGCCTCGATGCCGGCAGCGTCGAGCGCCGGCATATGCGCCCAGGGCTGCACGAAGACGCACGAGACCACGCCCGCCGTGAGCATTGCCGAGCCCGTGACGATGGGGCTGCCGTATTCGGGCAGGATCTTGGCGGGAATCACCGCCATACACGCGGCGCTGACCGCACACATAAGACCTGCTGCCAGGCCAAGCGGCGAGATATTCAGGCTGGTGGGGTCGCCGCCGGTGGCGATTAAAAAGGTTCCACCCAGAGCCAGGCCAATGCCGATGACTTCGCGAGTACGCGGCATACGGCGATCGGTCACGCAGGCGTAGCCCATGATGATAACGAGCTGCAGGCACTGGAGCACCGTCGCGGTTCCGGCGTTCGTCAGGCGCACGGCCGAAAGATAGCAAAACTGGTTGAACAGCAGGCCAAAGGCGGTAAAGAGCAGCAGCTGCTTGCGATCGGCGGGTGTGGTCCAGAGCTTAATCAGGCGCTCGCGGTCGCGCGTAACAACCACGGCCATAAAGAGTAGACCGGCGAGAATCTGCCGTATGCTCATAAGCCACAACGTATCGACATGGTAGGTATCGAACAAAAAACTCGCGCTGGTGCCCGAGAAGCCCCAAAACGAACCGCCCACCAGCGTAGCCAAGACGCCCAATGCCATCTTGCGCGACGACGCATCGTTGAGGCGGTCGCGCCATGCACGGCGGGTACTGCGGCTGAGCTCGTCAGTGCCCTCGGGCACATCAATGTTCGATATATCGGTCATCGGCACCGAAGCCCCTGCGCCTTCGACCTGCTCGACGCACTCTTTGCTCATTCCACTCCCCCGAAACAGTCTGGAAGCAATTCGGCTTACCTTACCACGGCGAAGGCACCAGCTGGAGGCTTGTCCGTTTATCGGTAGGACAATTCCGCAGACGTCTTTCCATAGCTCGATACCACAATGGGCTTGCATTATGCAACAGCCAAATCGCGGCAGCAGGCTCTTTTGAAATGGATATGACAAAGCCCCCGAATTCCACAATGTAAGCGATTTTTAAAAATGTTCTTGCCACCGAGTTCAGGCTCCGTTATATTATCCCTTGCGCGCTTGCGCACCCTTGATCGGGCGTTTAGCTCAGGGGGAGAGCGCTTCCCTGACACGGAAGAGGTCAGAAGTTCAAATCTTCTAACGCCCACCAAATGTTCACAGCTCAGAGGCTATGTCTCTGAGCTGTTTTGTTTTATGTCGCCAAATCCGCTGGCAGCTCCAACCGCCCAAGCAACCACCCTGCCCATACACAAAACCGCGTCAGCGACCCAAGTGCCTATCCCGGCTGACTCCGCAGTCAATCAAAACCGCCCCAATAGTCACCGAGGCCGAGACCAACACGTCTCGAACCCATCCGAGCCGCAACTTCTCAGCAAAACGCCGCGATGTCTGCGTCCTGCGGTATCCTTGAGCCACTTGCACCTGCAGCACCAAGGAGCCGCCATGCGCACCGAGCTCGATGTCCCCTTTTCGCACAAAGAAGAAGCCAAGGCGCTGGGCGCCAAATGGGACCGGACCAAGAAGATCTGGTATGTACCCAGCGGCGTCAACCCCGAGCCCTTTGCCGAGTGGCTGCCCGGTGTTGACCGATCCGACCCCTCAGCGCCGTATATATATCTAGTACTGGGCAAGCGCGAATGCTGGAAGTGTCACAAAGAGACCTCAGTCGCGGCCTTCGGCATTCCCTATCGAACCGATAACGACGAGAGCATCGCCATCGCGCACGCGCCCAACGAAGCCGGGCACATTGCCATCAACACGGCCAACGCTAACGCACTCGCCATCGTGCCCGCTCTTGGCTGCGTGCCGGGCGAGATCCGCGACTACCTTCATAAGCGCTGCGGCTACAAGCCCGTAGGCGCGCGAGCCTCCAAAGCCCCGTCGCTCGGCAACACGTGCACCAGTTGCGACGCGCTGCAAGGCAGCCGCTATCTGTTCGAGGAGCCCTCGTCCCCGTTTGCCCTCACTGCCATCAACAAGCTGCCGGCACTGGAGTTTGTGCGCGTCGAAGTTGCCGGCGTCTTTGGCATCCCAGCCGCGCGCACCAATTTTGACCAGGCACTCTTTACCTGGGCACGCGACCATCACGCCGAGTTCCACAGGCAACTCGGTGAGGGGGTTTATTTGTAGGGACGGAGAAGCCTTCACAGCCAACTCCTCCGCATCACCTATCCCTCGTCGCCGGCGTCATACACGATATCGAGGCCACAAACAGGGCATTTCTCCGGATACACCGGCATATGAACGCCTGTCTGTTTTCTCACTTCGTCGCTGAACCTGTCGCGCGCATCGATGAACCGAATGTCAAGACACGGTATTTGCGAGCCGCAGCAAGGGCAGGTGACGACAAACGACCCGCAATCAACCTCTACGCTCGGAAACATATTGTTGTCTATAAGGGCACACGGCAGTTTTCCGTACTTCCCCATCGCAATATCGCCTCGCCAGCTCATACACGCTCCCCTCTCGCTATACAAAACAGGAAGAGCATGCACCGGCGGGCATGCGCGAGATTGCATCGCCACGCGATCCGATCAAACAACACGATCGTCAAAGAATGCCAAAGCCAAATACGCTAATACGGCAGAAGCCCCGCCTTTTCACGCTTCTTTTCCGAGCGATCGAACTCAATGCGATGGGCCTCAAGAAACACCGTATTGGGTCGCCACTGACGCTCATTCGGCTGCCTTAGCGTCGCACCCGCAAAGGAAGCGTAGCCGGTCTTATCCAGCAGGTACGATCCACACAGCCGATATTCGCCGCAAACAGGCTCAAACGAAATCAGATGAGCATCGAATAAAGCATGTAAGTCGCGCCGAAGCAGAATGCCGTTGCTGGCAACCTGCGATTTGGGTCCCGAGTAATTCTCGATATGTGCAGCCTCCAGAGCTTCGCTGACGCCGCAGTCCGACACCGCGCAACGGCCATCATAGGCGGCAACGAGCTGCTTGCGGAACCATTGCTGCCCCAATCGCTCGCGCCTTAACGCATAGCGGACCTTTTCGTCGTCGGTCGTACCCTGTCCGGCAAACTCAATATCGACGGGCATGTGCTTCAGATAGCTCATGTCGGGCGCAAAACGGGGGTCCGGTCCGCCTTTATGAACAGGACCGTGCAGAACAAACCATCCGTTTTCGGGCTCGAACCGTTCAACAAACGCAAGGCCGAGCACCTTGTAGCCCACCTCGGTTGCAAATATGACTCCGACTGGAACGCCACATTCCATGCAGTTGAGCATTTTACGGTTGTAATTCTGGTCTCGAGAACCAACGGCGCCTGGCGCTTGGACCGAATACTTAATGACCCACGTACCATCGTCCAAATAGAGCGGAGGTACATCGGTGTAGAAGCTCTTTTTAGAGTTATGGACCGAAAGCGCAAAGATCTTATTGGGATCTTGCTTCACCCGATCCTGGCCCGGCCAGAAGATCCCTGAATCCCGCGTTACGGGAAAGAAGTCCGAGCCAATTCTCAAACGATACTGATACTGAGGGCTATCTTCCTTGGTGTGGTGCGGAAGGCTGGTCCAAACGCCGCCGCGCTGTTCCTCACCCAGAAACCACTCCCATGCCTCAACGTATTCGGAAGGCACGAGACTGCAGGCGCGGTCATAGCTTGGTCCATCCATCAACGGAACAGCAAGGTCAATGTCGTTCATCGCCAGCACCTACAACCATACGAACGCGAGTCATGCCCCTCAATAATATGGCCGAGAGTCAATTATTACGAGATCTCATTCCGCGATCGGCACATCGTTGATGCTCTCGGTTTGCCGCTGGCGCGTTTGTACCCCGCTGCCCCACTTCCCTGTATACTGATGTAGCACGTGTTTCATCCGGGCTTGTTGGGCCGGATTGTTCATGGGAGGGTCTTATGGCTGCTTCGAATCCGCCTAAGGGGAGCGTTTCTTCTTCGTCCATCAAGCCGGTTACGCGCAAGGCCGTGCGTTGCCAGCGCGAGGTCGCTTGGCTTGTCACGCAGGCGGCGGGCAGGCTCGTGGCGACCACTCAGGACGTCAACGCGCCTACGCCGAGCTTTGTGCTGGCAGCGGCGCTGGATTTTGTGCGCCAATTGGAGCTTGCCGCACAGGATGCCAGCGGCCACCTCGACTACCAGAATGTTATGGCGCCCGACCTGCAAACGTTCTGCCACATGGCCAAGTTGCCCGCCGCGCCCAATGCGCTTTCGGACGCAGGCTACATGTTTACGCTTTCGGGCGCGGACCTTATCCGCGACATCTATACATACTGCAGCGAGCTCGCCGAGCGCCATGTCTTTGACGCGGCTGAAGTCAAACCGGGATATGTCATCAAGCTGGTTCTTAGGCTGTTCTTGATGGACGGGTTCGCGGCCATGCCGGCGTAAGCCGAGTCTTTAGCATCACCGTCAACTGGGCAACAACCGCTTAACCTTAGTGGGCGCCAATCGAGGGTCGATTATTGGGTCGCCTCGTCCGCTAACGCATTTATTCCACGCGCTCCAACAGTCGATACTTGCGGTTGCGGCTCGTCGCCGGCGCCGTGGGCTCAAGCTCGCCTTGAGCAATGAGCGCGTTGACGCGCGACCTAACCTGGGAAATTGTGAGCCCCGTGCGCTCTGCCAGCTCACGCGTCCCCAGCTCGCCGTAATGTTTGAGTGCCGTCACAATTAAGCCCCCGCCATGATCGACCGGCTCGATCTTTGAACGGTAAAGTACGACCTTGAACCGATCGAACCCCGGGCAGAACAGGGGCTCGGCGAGACCATGCGCGCGCATGGCATCGATCATCATCGGGATGCCTGAGCCATTGCCCTCAGCCGGCGAACCTGCACCATCCGGCAGCGGAACAATCGACATCAGTTTCACGAGCGTCGCATTGCGACATCGGGAACTGCCGTCAAACAGGTTCTCGCGAGTCTTTCCTCCGTATAGGCCGCCGGGGTTCGTCACCTCGATACGGTCATCAAAGACGTCAGCAGCGATCGACTGCCCACAGAACCGATCTCCGTATTCTCGGTGGATTACGGCGTTGGCGATTGCCTCGCGCAGGACCTCCTCGGGGATCTCCAGCGAGTCGACACGCGAGACGCCTTGGATCGTCGAGGTTCGCCGCAAATTCTTGGCGACTGCCGCGACGGCATCCGAGATCATTTCACCCAACGTCCCCTCGCAGATCGTACGGTCCATGAACCTCAACGACCCCGCCGCGCCCTTCTGCGTTCCGGCATAGACCGCCACATCGATAAAGAGCTTGGGATAGAACTGCTGAGGATAGGCACCCGCAGCCAGGAGTCCGGCCTTGGTAACATTGCCCTGGGAGTCGAGGAGGTTCAGACGCTCCATCTTTGTCTTCTTGTCCGCCGCACCGCGCATCGCTCGAGGCGTCAACGAATAGGCACGCTCTATCGTGCGGTCGACCAGGGCCTCGTCAAGATCGCCTGCGACCGCGCCGGGCACTGCATCGCGATCACTGGGGCTCGTCCGTTCATACGATGACAAGGACAGGACCTCGGTCGACGAGAGCGGAACATCTTTGTCATCGATGCGTTTGTAGCTGCCGCCTTGAGCGCCCCGCTCTATGACATAACAAGGCTTGCTCGACGGGTCGAGCTCCTCAATCGTGATGACCAGAACCACGGCGCCCTGGAGCTCCACGCGTTCAATGGTGTATTTGGGCGGATTGGCCAGTTTTCCGCGACCGCCGGCATCACCCATGCCCGCTACGAATTGGTTGAGCACCTTCTCGGTCTCAAAGTTTGCAACTGGGACAAAACCCGCGCGCTCGCTCACGCCGAGCACGATAATTCCGCCAGCGGTATTCGCGAATGCGCTAACCGTTTCCCATACGTCGCGGGAAAGCGTCGTGGCGCTCTCCTTGACCTCGACGTTAAGATCGTCCGAGCCCATGCGCCTTAAAGACTCGAGCAGACCGGCCAGCTCGTTTTCGTTCATCTGCATGCCCCTTCGTCTCGACTCTGCGACGAGTGCCCCAATGGCCTTCTCTCGTCTCTCTGCCATCTCTCGTAATTATCTCTCGTCTTTCTGCTATCTCTCATATTAGAGATAAGTGAGAGATGAAAGATAAGATGTCTGCCATCTGTTTCATTTAAACATGTTTTTGCTGGTAGAACAATCAGTATTGAGACAATACCATGATTGCTTGTCTCTTTGCTAATCAGTTATCTCTCATATTTATCTCTCGTCTTTCTGCTATCTCTCGTATTAGTGACGAATGAGAGATGAGAGATACGTGGGTGATGGGCGAGCGTGGATTTTTGGACGGTCGGAAAGTCCCTCAAACAAAAAACGGGGCCGGCCTTACGCCGAACCCCGTTTTCAAACGGTCAGTTAGTTATCCAACGCGCGAGCATGGCAGTCAACATTACGCCGCCGCGAACACTCCCAAGCCCGTTCCGATGATGCAGATCGCGAAGATGCCAATAATAATCCAAATGGTCTTGACACCCTTTTTATAGAGGGCAACGCAAGCGAACGTTGCCAGCAAGGGCAGCAGACCGGGGAAGATCGAATCGAACAGATCCTGCAGGACAATCTCCGAACCGCCCACGTCAAAGGTCAAAGCAGTGGACAGTGAGACCTGTGCCGCAATCATGGCGCCGATAACGGTCATTCCGAGGACACCGGCAGCATGCGTCATGCGAGACATAAGGTTGTTCTCTTCGGACTGCTGCAGGAACTTGGTTCCCAGGTCGTAACCCAGATGGGCTGCGACGATACGCGTTGCAAAGTTAATCACGGAGTAGATGAGCGCGTACACGATGGGGCCGAGCGGGTTGCCCGTCGAAGCGATGCCAATACCAATGCCGGCGGCGACCACGCGGAACGTACCCCAGTAGAACGAATCGCCAATGCCGGAAAGCGGTCCCATGAGGCCGACCTTCATGGCGTTAATCGAGGACGTGTCGAAGTTCTTATCGGCAGCCGCCTGCTCCTCCATCGAAACCGTTAGGCCGGCTACGAACGGAAGCACATGAGGCGTGATGTTAAAGAACTCAGTATGGCGATCGAGCGCCGCATAGTAATCGTCGTCGTTGGGATAAATCTTTCGCAGGGGCTTCTGAATGGTGTACATGAAGCCCATTGCCATCATCTTGTCGTACGACTGCGAGCACTGGCTCGTAAACTGGCGAAGGAACATGCTCCGATACATATCGGGAGTCATAATCGCGTCCTTCTTGGCCTCCTTGAGGTCGGTGTTCTGGGTAGCCATTAGAAGTCCTCCTCTTCATCTGCAGCAACCGCCTGCGGACCGGACGAGCCCTCGCGGAAGGCCAGGAGCAGCGCGACGCAAATGGCAGCTGCGGCGACGCCGACCACGTCCATCTTGAGGTAGATGACCATAATGAAGCCGATAAACAGCCAAGGAAGAAGCTTGTTGTCGCCCATGGTCCTAATAAGAAGAGCGAAGCCGATGCAGACCATGACGCCGGACGCAACGTTGAGGCCGTCCATCACAAACTGCGGAATAGCGTTAAGCGCATTGTTGATGAGGTCGGCACCAAAGAACAGCGAGCAAAACACCAGCAGTGCAGACGGAATGCCAATCGACAGCGGCACGATGGTCAGATGGTACAGATTCGCCTTGGCAAGATCACGATTTGCCAGAGCGGTCTCAATCTTCTTGCAGGCAAAGGCACCCGGAACGGCGTAGCAGAAGTTGCGCCACACCTGAAGGAAGACGGAGACGGGAAGGGCGAGTGCGACGGCAGTTGCCGTGCCCGTACCCGTAATGACGGCAAACGCGCAGCCAAGCACGCCGGAGGCATAGACCTCGGGAGGAACCGCCGCGCCGACCATGATGGCGCCCATGAACATGGACTCCAAAGCAGCGCCGACGATAACGCCCTGCTGGACATCGCCAAGGATCAAGCCGACAAACAGGCTCGTAAACAGCGGACGACCAAGCATCGTAATGCCAAATAATTGCTCGTCCATGGACGCAATAAATGCGACCAGTGCAACTAGAAGATACTGGACAACCATTTCGATCAACCCCAGAAACAGGTCTGCAGGCGAGGCATTCTGCGCAGCTCGCCTGCAGACAACCGCAGCAATTTGAGAGGATTAGTAGTGGCTCTGTTAGACCAGGATTGACATACATGTGTCCCCACGGTGCCATATCGTTG
>JBKWEB010000016.1:0-45637 GCA_046976245.1 Collinsella sp.
GACGCCGCCCTCTCAAGGCGGAGATCACCAGTTCGAATCTGGTACGGGCTACCACGCATCTGATACCCGGACTTCCTATGGAAGGCCGGGTTTTTTATTTTCAAACAACCGTCTGCAATTCCCGTTTGAACCAGAGCTTTGCGTTCTGCCTATGGCCCTTACGGGTACAATATCCAAGATATTTTGACTGTTAGAAGGAGTCTCATGACGGAGTCCTCTCAGCATACGTCTAAGCCCCAGGTCGAGGTTGAGGCCTCGGGCGGCGATGACAATAAGAGCGCACGCCGCGGCGCCATCTTTATCGGCGTCGTGCTGGTAGGTTATATCGTCTATCTGGTGGTAACCGGGCAGATGGGGCAGTTTTGGGCCGCTATGTCGAGCGTCCAGGCGTCATGGCTCGTTGTCGCGTGTCTTTGCATGTTCATGTACCTGTTCTTTGGCATTGTGGCCTATGCGATCGCCGTCTGGCTCGATCCCAATTCGCCCGTCGGCATCCGCGACCTGATCTCGGTCGAGGCGAGTGGCATCTTCTTTGGCAACCTGACGCCCATGATGATGGGCTCCACCCCGGCTCAGATCTATCGCCTGACCAAGGCCGGCCAAAACGTGGGCGAGGCCGGCGCCACGCAATTCACGCGTTTTATCGTGTACCAGTTTGGCCTGGTCGCCTGGGGCGCTATCCTGCTGCTCGCCCGTATGCCGTTTTTTGCCGAACGCTACGGCGACATGACGCTGCTGTGCGTCTTTAGCTTTGGTGGACACTGCTGCATCTTGCTTGGCATCTTCGCCGTCGCGCTCATGCCTAAGACCGTCACGCGCGTCGCCCATTGCATCATCAATTGGCTTGAGCGCATTGGTGTCTCGGCCACTAAGATCGAGAGTTGGCGCACGTTTGTCGATGGCGAGATCTACTCCTTCTCCGAGAAGTTCAAGCTTTCGGCCGGACATTTTTCTTCCATGCTGCTCACCGTGTTTATCACCATGCTGCAGCTCGCGTTTTTCTATCTGGTTCCGTATTTCCTGATGCTTGCCTTTGGCCACCACGAGGTCGACTTTTTCTCGGTCATGGCCGCGAGCGCCTTTGTCCAGCTGTTAAGCTCTGCGGTTCCCTTGCCCGGTGGAACTGGTGGCGCTGAGGGCGGCTTTGCATTGTTCTTGGGTCATTTCTTCGGTTCGGCTTCGACCGCCGGCTATCTGCTGTGGCGTCTCATTACGTTTATTGCGCCGACCATTTTGGCTGCGCCCCTGCTGGGACTTAAGAGCGCCCACAACGAGAGCATCCATGCGCGCTGGGATCGCGTGATGCGCAAGCTCGGCCGCACGCCTCAGACGCCCTCTGCGCCCACTAAGCCGCATCCCACGAATGCTGTTACCGTTGATCCCAAGAAGCACGCTCAGAAGGCTTCTGGGACCGCAAAGCCGGCTCATAAGGCCTATGTGCGTCAGACAGGAGACGGTATTCGCGTATCTCCGTCGGCACTCAATAAGAAGAAGCACCCTAAGTCGCAGTAGGGCAGTCGTGCGTTCTTCATGATGCGAGGCATATTTGTGCTGTATGGGGGATAATCCTCTTACGTAGATTATCTCTCATCTGTTGATGAATGCTCGCATATCGAAGGGACACGCCCATGGCAACCAGCAAACCGCGTCTTGACCGCCGCATCGTTCGCAGCCGTAATGCCATCCTTTCGGCTTTCGAGCGCCTGCTCATGGAAAAGCCGCTGGCAGACATTACGGTGAGTGCCATCGCGCGCGAGGCCAATGTCGACCGCAAGACCTTTTACGTTCACTTTGGTACGGTTGACGGCCTGCTCGATGCCATTGCTGTCGATGTGGTGGAGATGATTGTCGACTCGGTCGAGAAAACGCTTGCTTCTATGGACGGTGACACCAACGAGCGCGCTCTTGGCGCGGCGGCGACCTTCTTTAAAACCGTTAACGAGGCACTGTGCAACAACTTGGTGCTCAATCGTCAGCTGATTGAGAACATTCCGCTCGATGATTTTATGGCTCGTCTTCGTGCGCCGCTCGAGCACGAGATTGCCGAGCGCGATCTGCTGCCCCAAGGTCTCAAGGACGAGATGTTCGACTACTATCTGGCGTTTTTGCTGTCGGGTATTATCGGTATCTATCGCACGTGGGCGCTGTCTGACGGCTCGGTTCCTATCGAGCGCGTCTCGGAGGTCGCCAACGACCTAACTCTCAATGGCCTGTCGAGTCTGGAATCTCGCTTGGATTAGGCCTAGTTGGGCTCGTCGGCGTGGAAATTCCTGTTCCTGAGGTTCTCCGGCGCCTTGGAGACCTTGCCGGCGTAGGAGCTGTAGCCTGAGGATCCTTAAAAGAAAGTCCAGTTTATCCTTCCCACTCCAATTTTGGAATCCTCCGATGCGCCTTCGCACGCTCGCATGACCTCGATACCATGCGAGCGTGCAAACTCGACGAGCTCTGCGTTGCGGGCGTTTATGGTGCCGAAGGCGGCGGGGCACACGATAAGGCGCGCGCAGTGGACGAGGAGCTCTTTGGCGCGGGCTATGGTTTTATCCCCGATCGGCTCGAAGGCGCGCTCGGCCACGCATTCCGTCGCCAGGTCGCGCGCGAGCTCGCAGTCGATGTCCCCTTCATGCAGAATGCCCGCGTAGAACGCCTTGCCCTGCCGGATGAGCTGGCGAAACACAGCTGACCCCGTACCTGCGCCGGCGATGACGAACGTGTGCGCATCGCCGTGTGGGCGCCCAATTTCCACGCTGCCGAAGCGCTCGTTGAAGGTGCCATGTTGAAGGCCGTAGAGCTCGCCGATCCTCTCGCGCGTGAATATGTCCTCGGGTGCGCCGGCGCGGAAGACCCGGCCGTCCTTCACGCAAATCACCTTGTCGGCGCTTTTCTGCGCGAGCTCGAGTTCGTGGATGGACATGATGACAGCCACATTCTGCGATTTCGCAAGGTGGCGAAGTATTCGCAGCAGGTCGATCTGGTAGCGGATATCGAGATACGATGTGGGCTCGTCGAGCACGAGCACACGCGGATCCTGCGCGATGGCGCGTGCGAGCATGACGCGCTGGCGTTGCCCGTCGCTTATCTGCATGAAGTCGCGCTCGGCGAGCTTTTCCACATGTGCGGTTTTCATGGCCTCGTCGACCCGACTATGGTCGTCAGGCGAGAGTGTTCCCATTCGCCCGGTGTAGGGATGCCTTCCCGCCTCTACGATATCGCGGCAGGTGAGGAGTTCGGTCCGGGGGCGATCTGTCAGCATAACGGCAAGGTTCCTTGCGAACTCCGCCGTCTTCCATCGGGAAATCTCCCGCCCGTCGAGCTCGACCGCGCCGGCAAGCGGTGCCAGATGGCGTGTGATGGTTTTCAAGATGGTCGACTTGCCCGAGCCGTTCGGCCCGATGAGCGCCACGACGTCGCCCGCGCGAACCTCCAGATCGACGCCTTCGACTACGACCTTCTTGTCGTAGCCCGCCGACAGGTCGCTTATGCGGAAAAGCGGCGCTCCGTCAGCCTGCGTTTCGACCGGGGTTTCGAGGTTCGACTCCGCTCGAAGGAGGCGTTCCGCGCGCAGTTCCGCACGAGCCGAAAGTGCCTTCTGGCGCTTTCGTGCGAGCTCAGGACTGGCCAAGCATGGAATGTTCCCTCCGAGCGTTTTGGTCTGCGGCACGAATTCCCCCATCTACCTCACCCGCTTCTTCAACATGAGTGCAATAACCACCGGCGCGCCGAAGATGGCGGTGACGGCGCTGATGGAAAGCTCGACGGGGGAGAACAGCGTGCGCGCGATCAAATCGCAGCCCGCGCAGAAGATGGCGCCTCCCAAGAAGCACGCAGGAATCACGCGGATAGGCTTCGACGACTTCAGCGCCGACTTAACGAGATGCGGAACCGCGATGCCTACGAACGACACCGGACCAGCGAACGCGGTCACGCAGGCGGAGAGCATGCTCGCTAGAAGGACGAGCACCACGCGGAAGCGTGCGACGTTCACGCCGACGCTTTTCGCGTAGGCTTCTCCCAGCTGGAAGGCGGAAAGGGGCTTCGATATCGCGAATACGCATGCGCTCACGGTGATCACCACGACCGCGATGACCGCGATGTCGTCCCAGCTCGAACCCGAAAAGCTACCCAAAGACCAGTTGTGCAGGTTCACGATGGACTGGTCGTCGGCGAAGGCGATGAGGAAGTTCGTCGCCGCCGAGCAGATGTATCCCACCATGACGCCCGCCACGATGAGCATGGCCATGGAACTTATGCGCCGTGCGATGAGGAGCACGAAGCCGATGGTGATAAGCGAGCCCAGAAACGCTGCGGCCACCATGGCCGGCGAGGACATGGCCTGGTTCGCGCCCAGAAGTACGATCATCGTAAGCGCGACGACGAACTTTGCGCCCGAGGAGACGCCCAAGATGAACGGGTCGGCGATGGGATTGTTGAAAAACGTCTGCAGCAGGAACCCGGAGAGCGAAAGTGCCCCGCCGAGAAGCACGGCTGAAAGCACGCGCGGCAGGCGAATCTCCCAGATGACTTGGCTTTCCATGGAATTGGCCGCGCCGCCCGAAAGGATGCCAGGGATGTGGTCTGCGGGCACGAGCACGCTCCCGATGCACAGGTTGGCCCCGACGAGCACGATGAGGGCAACAGCGAGCAGCGCCGTCACGACGCGACACCGCGCGGCGCGCCCCGATTCGTCGTATGTCATGGAAAGTCGGCTTTTCATGGTGCTAGCCGAGCTTCCTCAGATAATGGAAGTCGCTCGCGTCATCGCCGGTGAACGCCCCGTGCAGTTCGTCGATAATGTCGGCGGTAGAAGTCATCTGCTGGTACATGTCGGCGCTTGTGACCCAGACGTTGCCGTTCTTCACGGCTTTGAACTGCGACAATAGCGCGTTTTTGCCTACGAAGTCGTTCAAGGTGGCAACCGATTCGTCGATGGTGCCGTTGTAGACGATGATGTCGGCATCCTTCGCCGTCGCGTAGAAGCGCTCCATTTCGAGCGTTACTGACGAACCTGACGTCGACGCCGTCTGCGCGTCATCGAGCGCGTAGTTGCCGCCTGCAAGCTCGATCATCTGCGCCACGTAGTCGCCCGCCCGCCGCGTGACGGCGGCCCCGTTCGAGTTAATGTAGAAATACGCCACGGTTTTACCTGACGACGCGAGCCCCGACGTTTGCTCGACGCGGGCCTTCTGCTCGTTGAACAGGTGCGCGGCCTCGTCTTCCTTGTCGAACAGGACGCCGAAAAGCTTAATCCACTCGACGCGCCCGAGTGCTTCGGGCTCGCTCGACGACTGTTCGGTGAGCACGACGAGCCCGAGTTTCTGCAGCTTTTCCTTCACATCGGGTGTGTGGTTGATCATGGTGTTCTCGATGGCGAGCGTGCAGCCCGAGGCCGATATTCGCTCGTAGTCGGGCGCGCTGTACTTGCCGCCGTAGGCGATCGCCCCACTTTCGAGCGCGCTTTTGAAGCCCGCGACCGAGCAATCGTCGGCCTTCGTGCCCGACATGAAGATATTGTCGTTCGCATCGAGCGCGTCGACCAGGCACATCGTCGCCGACGACACGAGGTACACCTTGTCGGCGGGGCGCCTTATGACCGCGATGTCAGAGCTCAACCCATCAGGTACCTTCGCATCTTGCGGTACCACGAGGAAGCGCTCCCCGTTCGAAACGCAGATAAGCCGCAGGCCGCCTTCGAACTCGTCGACAGTGAAGTGCTTGGCGTATTCAAGCTGAAGCGTCCCCGTCGGCTCCCAGCCGCAGCCCAAATCTGGGTTGTGGAAGTCGGCCGCGGCGCTTGAAGCCGTTCCCGCGGGGGAGCCGCCGCTTGCATCGTCGCCCGATTTCTCCTTCATGGTGGATGAGTCGAAGTGGAGCGTGTAGTCGATGGTGTGCGGCGTCGACAGGGCGACGGTCTCGGCCGACACGGCGATGTCCTCGTCGAGCGTGACGGGTATCTCGAACGTGGAGTTGCCGCCGTCGTTTATGGGCGCGTAGTCCACGCCGTCGATGGTCATCTTGTCGTAGTTCGAACTCGACCAGGTGACCGTCGCGGTGTAGGTGTCGCCATCCTTCACAATTGTGGTGGGTGAGGCGATGCTTGCGCGCCCTGACCCGCCGGAAAGCGAGACGCTCACAGTGTATTCCTGAGAGCCCGTCGTGGCACCGGTCGCGTTCGGGCTCGCACTGCACCCCGCGAAGGGAAGCGCGAGCAGGGCGACGAGAACGCAGGCGATCGCGCGCGCCGCGATGCTGTGGCGCTTCCTGTTTTCCCCCTTGGGAAGAATCGACCGCATGGCGTTACTTCAGTGCGTCGGCGCGCAGATCGACGCCGGCGGATTCGAACACGAGCGTGCGGTCGTACCACTGCTCTTTTCTAATACTCCACGCGGCGCAGGCGGTGTCCTCGTCGAGCGCTTCAACGGGCACGTCGTAGGTGTACTTGCCTTCCGCGTTTTCCACATAGGGGATGAAGTCGGCCTCGCTCGCGGCGGCAGCCTCGTCACCCGTGCCCATGAAGAGCTTGCCGTAGCCCGTGCCGGAAAGTGTCATCACGCAGTGCATGGAGCCGTTTTCCACGATGAGCTGGGCGTCCACAATCCTGAACATGTTCGAGCTGGAATCTACGGTGATCGGATAGGTGCCGTCGGCCACCTTGTCGGCGGTGATGGGGGCAGCGCTTGCGCCCTCGGGCGCATCGGCCGCCTGTTCGGTCTTTTCCTGGGAATCGGCATCGCTTGCCTTTGCGCTGTCGATTGAATTTCCGCCGCAGCCGGCGAGCGAGAACGCGAAAAGCGCCGCTGACAGGGCGAAGGCGAGGGTTTTCTTCAACATGGAGGGGGTTCCTTTCAATCGCTTCGACCGCCCGCGCCGTGCGGTGGGCGGGCGGGATGCGAATGCAACGGGCATGCGCCGTCGGTCGGGGAAGGCGCATGCCCGTTGCACGGGGACGCGACCGGCGCCCCCGTGCGCGGCGAGTTTACAGCTTGGCGATGGCGTCGTCCACGTGTGAGACGTAGATGTCGTCGACCGCGACGTTCTGTCCCAGACCCTGGAGCAGGCACGTCACTTCGAAGCCGGCGGCCACGAACTTCGCAGCCCAGCTGTCGGGGTCGGTCTCGTCTGCCATGTCGTTGTTCGCGTGGTCGCCCGCGACCACCATGAACGGCGCGAGCACGGCCTTCTTGTAGCCTGCGGCGCTCGCGGCGGCGATAACATCCTCGCAGGTCGGTTCAGCCTCGACGGTGCCGACGAAGAACTGCGTCAAGCCCTCGTTCTTGAACACTTCCTGCATCTTGGCATAGTCGGCGTTGGAATCGGCTTCGGTGCCGTGGCCCATGAGGCACAGCGCCGTCTTGCCGTCGTCGAAGGACGCCATGTTCTCCTTAATGGCTGCGGCCACCTTCTTGTAGTCGTCGTCGGAGGTGAGCAGCGGGTCGCCGAGCGAGATTTTGTCGAACTTGTCGGCGTACTTGTCGAGCTCGTCTTTCACGTCGGTGTATTCCAGGCCACCCATGAGATGCGTCGGCTGCACGACGATTTCCTTCACGCCGTCTTCCACGCAGCGGTCGAGCGCCTCGGTCATGTTGTCGATCGTGATGCCGTCGCGCTTCTTCAGCTTATCGATGATGATCTGCGCGGTGAAGGCGCGGCGGATGTCGTAGTCCTGCCAGTACTTCTCGCGGATAGCGTCTTCGATGGCGCCGATGGTGATGTGGCGCGAGTCGTTGTAGCTCGTGCCGAAGCTCGTGACGAGGATGACCGGCTTCACGGCCTTCTCCTTTTCGCTCGATTTCTCGGAACTCGCGGAGGTGCTGGAGCAGCCCGCGAGCGCGAATCCGGCGAGCGCGACGGCTCCGGTTGCTGCGGCGCCCATGAAGCCGCGGCGTGACATCTGGTCGGACATGGTTTTTCCTTTCCTCGGTTTGCCGGTCCCCCGGCGACAGTTGCTTGTCGGCACAAGCGAAAGAAAAGCGCACCCCTCGGGGTTCACAAGGAGCTAACGCCACGGCGATGCCGTGAGGAAAAGGCGAAGCAGTCTGGCTTGGGGCGCGAGGCAGTTCGCCCGCGCGTCCTATACAGTAATGTCCCTTGCCCAGGATTCCCACCTGGTTCCCTCCGCAAGCCAGCGCGGGCTGTGCGGGCGCCGCGCCGGTCATTTCCTTTTATCCGATTGTCATATGCTCGTTGCCGAAACTTTTACTATGATAGTGGGCACTTGTGAACGTGTCAAAGCCAGGGCGGGCGGCATTGCGCCTCCTGCCTGCGTATTTGCGCCGATTGCCGCCGCAGGCGCCGTGTTTTGCCCGCTGCGCGAATGGCGGCGTAAACGGTTGCGATGAGAAACGGGAAGGGAAGGCTCGGATGATTCATATCGTTGGCGCAGGCTCGGGCGCCGCCGACCTTATCACGCTGCGCGGGGCGCGCCTTCTGCGCGCAGCCGACGTGGTCGTTTGGGCGGGAAGCCTTGTGAACCCCGAGCTGCTCGCTGAGTGCAAGGAATCCTGCATCGTCTACGACAGCGCGCACATGACCTTGGAGGAAGTGCTCGACGTGATGTGCGCGGCAGATGCGCGGGGCGAGGACGTGGTGCGCCTGCACACGGGCGACCCGTGCCTGTACGGCGCCATCCAGGAGCAGATGGACGCGCTCGACGCACGCGGCGTGGACTACGAGGTGGTGCCCGGCGTGTCGAGCTTTTGCGGTGCCGCGGCGGCGCTTCGCCAGGAATACACGCTGCCGGGAATCAGCCAGTCGGTCGTGATCACGCGGCTTTCCGGACGTACCCCCATGCCCGCGGGCGAGGGCATGCGCACCATGGCGGAAAGTGGCTCGACTATGGTCATCTTCCTGAGCTCGGGTATGCTCGCCGAGCTTTCCGCCGAGCTTTTGGCCGCAGGCCGCAGCTCCGACGAGCCGGCCGCGCTCGTGTACAAGGCGACCTGGCCTGAGGAGCGCGTGGTGCGATGCACAGTGGGCACGCTCGCCGATGCGGGCGCGCGAGAGGGCATCGACCGCACGGCGCTCGTGGTGGTGGGCCGCGTGCTCGGAGCTCGCGGCGGGTTTTCGCACAACGGCGCGCAAGCAGAGTCGTACGAGCGCAGCAAGCTTTACGACCCTTCGTTTGCCACGGGGTATCGGAAGGCGAGCAGCTAGCGTGGCCTTCGAGCACTACATATATACCGGGACGACCCGCCTGCGCTGCGGCTACACCACGGGGAGCTGCGCCGCGCTCGCGGCGAAGGCGGCCTGCGAGATGCTTTTGTCACGAAAGCCCGTCGGCCGTGTGTCGATCGTCACCCCCGGCGGGCTGCCCGTCGAGGCGAACGTGGTCGACGCATGCATCGGCGAGGGGTGCGCCCAGTGCGCCGTGCGAAAGGACGCAGGCGACGATGCCGATGTGACTGACGGCGTACTCGTGTACGCGCACGTGGAACATGCGGGGTCGGGCACGGGTGCTGCGGGCAGCAAGGACGTGCCCGCGCGCGAATCGGAAGTTTCCGTCGATGGCGGCGTGGGCGTGGGGCGCGTGACATTGCCCGGGCTCGAGCAGCCGGTGGGGGCAGCCGCCATCAACGCGACGCCGCGCGCGATGATCACTTCGGCGGTGCGCGAGGTGTGCGCCGCGCACGGCTTTTCTGGAAATATTGCTGTGACGATTTCGGTACCCGAGGGTGTTGCCCTTGCCAAAAAGACCTTCAACCCGCATCTGGGGATAGAGGGCGGCATCTCCATCCTGGGCACGACGGGCATCGTCGAGCCGCGCAGCCTCGCTGCCTTGCGCGACAGCATCGAGCTCGAGATCCGGCAGCATGCGGCTATGGGGCGGCGCGGAGTCGTGCTCACGCCCGGCAACTACGGCGGGCAGTTCATCTCGGGGCATTTCCACCTAAACGGTGCGCCGGTGGTCTTCATCTCCAACTTTGTGGGCGATGCGATTGACTGCTGCGTTCGCGAGGGATTTACCAATGTCCTTCTTGTGGGACACATCGGCAAGTTGGTGAAGGTCGCGGGCGGCATCATGGACACCCATTCGCGTACCGCCGACTGCCGCGCGGAGATTCTGGCCGCCCACGCGGCCATGGCCGGCGCGGGCGCGAAGACCGTGCGCGAGATCATGTCGTCCGTCACGACCACGGCGGCGCTCGAGGTAATCGAGGCCGCCGGCGTTGGGGACGCTGCGCGCGCCTCGCTCGCTGCGGCAATTGAGGACAGGTTGCGCCGCCGCGCGGCGGGCGCATGCGACATCGCCGCGGTCGTGTTCGACGCCGAGCGCCGCGAGCTTTTCCGCACGTCGGGCGCCGATGCAGTTATCGGGAAATTGGGGGCGACGTATGAGTAAAGGCGTTCTGTACGGGGTGCGCCGTGCAATCGGCTGGCCGGGGACGAAGGTGGTCATGAAGGCGCGCCGCTCGCTTGCGGACACGAAGCGCTTCCTTTGCGAGGAGGGTGCCTTCGACGGTGCCGAGCTTGTAGAGGACTGTGGGCTTCCGGGCGAGCGCGTGTACCGCTCGCTCGACGATGTGCCCGATCGGGGCAGCTACTTCTCGACGATGGTGGTGCGCTAGATGAGGGTTTCCTGCATAGCGTTCACTGAGAGGGGGTATGCGTTGGCGGTGCGCACCGCACGCGCGCTTTCCGATTGCGCGCAGACAGGTGAAGATGACCCTGGCTGGGACGTTTCCGTTTCGCGCGGGTTCGGCGAGGGGAAGGTCGACCTGCGCGCATGGACGGCGCTCGCGTGGGAAGCGTCGGACGCGCTTCTGTTCGTGGGCGCGGCGGGCATCGCCGTGCGGGCGATCGCGCCGCATGTCGCCTCGAAGGCAAGCGATTCCGCGGTTGTGGCGATCGACGAGGCGGGGCGCTTTGCCGTCCCGCTTTTGTCGGGGCATTTGGGCGGTGCGAACGAGCTTGCGCAAACTGTGGCACGCGCGGCAGGGGCCATCCCCGTCATCACCACGGCGACCGACGTCCGCGGCGTGTGGGCGGTGGATACGTGGGCGCGCTGTGCGGGGCTCCCCGTTTCGAATCCCGAGGCCATCAAGCGAGTGTCGGCGCGGCTGCTTTCTGGCGGGCGCGTGGCGCTCTATTCCGACATGCCGATTTCGGGACAACCGCCTGAGGGAGTTGACATTGCGTCCGACCGCGCTCGGGCCGATATCGTCGTGTCGCCGTTTGCTGGCGCGAATGAAGGTGCGTTCGTTCGCGTGGCGGAGACAACGGGCAAGGTCGTGCCCGCCGGTGAGACGGGGAAGCCGGCGGGCGTGCGGGCGCAGGCGCCTGCGCCCGAGCCGCTTCGCCTTGTCGTGCCCTGCATCGTTGCGGGCATAGGGTGCCGTCGCGGTGCGTGCGCCGAAGCGATCGAGGAGGCGTTTCTTCTCGCGTGCGGGCAGGCGGGTATCTCGCCTTCGGCCGTGCGCAAGGCGGCGACGATTGACGTGAAGGCGCACGAGGAGGGTCTGCTCGCCTTCTGCCGCGCGCGCAATATTCCGCTTGCGACGTATTCCGCAGATGAGTTGTCGCAAGTCGAAGGCAGCGTTTCGCCATCTGATTTCGTGCGCGCGACGGTGGGGGTTGACAACGTGTGCGAGCGCGCGGCGCTCGCGGACGGGGGCAAACTTATCTTCCCGAAGCTCGCTCATGGCGGCGTGACCGTCGCGTTTTCCAAGGTAACTATCGAACTTTCGTTTAAGGAGCGGTGATGGGAAAGCTCTTCGTGGTGGGGATCGGCCCGGGCGGCCCCGACGGCATGACGATTGCGGCCCGGCGCGCGCTCGAGGCGGCCGACATCGTTGTGGGGTACACGAAATACGTGGAGCTCGCGCTCACCGCCGTGCCCGACGCGGCGCATCTCGCGACGCCGATGATGCACGAGGTCGAACGGTGCCGCCTGGCGCTTTCGCGCGCGCAGAGCGGAGAAGCCGTGGCGCTCGTGTGCAGCGGTGACGCGGGCGTGTACGGCATGGCGAGCCCCGTGCTGGAGCTTGCGGAGGACTACCCCGATGTAGACGTGGAAGTTATCGCCGGGGCCACCGCGGCTCAGAGCGGGTCGGCGGTGCTCGGCGCCCCGCTTGCCCACGACTTCGCGGTCGTGTCGCTCTCCGACCTGCTCACGCCATGGGAGGTCATCGAGCGCAGGCTCGCCGCCGTGGCGAGCGCCGACTTCTGCATCTGTTTGTACAACCCGCGCAGCAGAAAGCGCGCCGACAGGCTCTTGCGCGCGGCGAAGATTATGCTCGAATGGAAGGCCCCCGACACGCTCTGCGGCTGGGTACGCAACATCGGGCGCGAGGGGCAGCAGTCGGGCATGTGCAGGCTCTCTGAGCTGGGGGAGATCGACGCCGACATGTTCACCACCGTGTTCGTCGGCAACGCGGACACGAAGCTCGTAGGCGGCCGTATGGTCACGCCGCGCGGGTATCGGGAGATTCCATGCGAAAGGTAACGATCATCGGGGCGGGGCCCGGAAACCCCGACTTGCTCTCGCGCGCGGCGCTCGACGCGATCGACATCGCCGACGTGGTCATCGGTGCTCATCGCGCGCTTGCCGGCATCGACGTGCCGCCCGACGCTGTGAGATGCGAGCTCGTTAAGACGGCGGACATCGTCGCCGCGCTCACCGATGCGGCGTCGTGGCAGCGCGCCGTGGTCGTGATGACGGGCGATGTGGGGCTGTTCAGCGGCGCGCGCCGCCTGGTGGAGGCGCTCTCCGGCGACGCGCGGGTGGACGTGCGCGTCATTCCCGGCATAAGCTCAGCGTCGTATCTCGCCGCGCGCCTCGCGCGTCCATGGCAGGATTGGCGCTTCGCGAGCGCTCACGGCGTGGCGTGCGACATCGTGGCCGAGGCCGAGCGCGCAGGTGAGCTCTTCCTCGCCACGTCGGGCGGGGAAGATCCCTCGCGGCTTTCGGGCGAGCTTGGCCATGCGGGCTTCGGGGACGCGCGCGTGACGGTGGCCGAGCGCCTGTCGTACCCCGACGAGCGCATCACCTGTGCGACCGCAAGTGAAATCGCAGGTCAGACTTTCGACGACTTGAACGTGATGCTTATCGATTTCGCAGGTGGCGCCGGGTCGTCTGCGGGCTCTAGCGCAGCCTCCGAGGCGCCGGCCGGCGCGTCTGCGCGCGCGGCGGCTTCTTCCGCGGCGGACTCTGCGGGCGTTCGCGCCGCGAGCTCGCTGGCCGTACGCTTCCTCGGCATTCCGACGAGCTCTTCATCCGCGGCGACGTTCCCATGACCAAGCAGGAGGTGCGCGCCGTCGCGCTCGCGAAGCTGCGCCTTACCGCGACCGACACCGTGTGGGACGTCGGCGCCGGCACGGGGGCGTGTCGATCGAGGCGGCGCTCGTCGCGCGAGCGGGGTCGGTATGGGCGGTCGAGCGCAACGCGGCCGGCGTGTGGCTCATCCGAGAGAACGCGGATGCATTCGGGTGCGGCAACGTACATGCGGTCCCCGGTGTCGCCCCCGAAGCGCTCGCGAAACTGCCCGTCCCCGACGCCGTGTTCGTCGGCGGGAGCGCGGGCGAGCTTCCCTCTATCGTGGAGGCGGCGCTCGAGAAGAACTCGCAGGTTCGCCTGTGCGTGCCATGCGTCACCGTTGAGACGCTCACCGAGGCGTGCGCGCTTCTCTCGGGTTCGCGCTTTAAGGGGTTCGAGGCGTGCCAGGTGTCGGCCGCCCGCGCCGAGGCTGTAGGCTCGCACCATCTTATGAAGGCGCAAAACCCCGTGTTCCTCGTCAGCGCGCGTGGTGCGGGTGGGGAAGGCGGCGCCCTGTGAGCACGACCATCCCGCGTTTCATGGTCGCTGCGCCCTCGAGCGGGAGCGGCAAGACGGTCGTTACGTGCGCGCTCCTGCGCGCGCTTGCGCGCCGCGGCCTCGCATGCGCGGCCTTCAAATGCGGCCCCGACTACATTGACCCGCTCTTTCATCGCCGCGTCGTGGGTGCGTGCTCGGGCAACTTAGACGGTTTCTTCACCGACGCCCCGACGCTGCGCGCCCTGCTCGCACGCGGCGCCGCGGGCGCGGATGTCGCGGTGCTCGAGGGGGTCATGGGCTTCTACGACGGCATGGCGCCCGGCGTGGCCGACGCGAGCAGCTACCAGGTTGCGCGCGACACGGAAACGCCGGTCGTTTTAGTGGTGAACGGGCGCGGGGCGTCTTTATCGCTCGCCGCCGTAATCCGCGGCATCGCCGAGTTCCTGCCCTGTGCGAACGTGCGCGGCGTCGTGCTGAACAAGACGAGCGCCGCTGCCTGCGCCTACGCGGCGCCTGCGATCGAGAAGCACACGGGCGTCGCGGTTTTGGGTAATATCCCCGCCGACGAGGCGTTCTCGCTCGAAAGCCGGCATCTGGGGCTTGTGACCGCCGACGAAGTCAAGCAGCTCTCCGCGCGCATCGACAAGATGGCCGAGCTGGTGGAAAAGAGCGTCGACGTCGACCGCTTGCTCGAAATAGCGGCGACGGCACCCGATATCCGCGAGGAACCTTACCGGTTGGAGCCGATCGCGGGAGCGCGGCCCATCGTCGCCGTCGCGCGTGACGAGGCGTTCTCGTTCTACTACGAGGAGAACCTGCGCGCGCTCGAGGACCTGGGTTGCGAGCTGGCCTTTTTCAGCCCCCTGTGTGATAGCGAGTTGCCCCGGGGGACAAGCGCCCTCTATCTGGGAGGCGGCTACCCGGAGCTCCATGCGCGACAGCTCTCCGAGAACGCGCCGATGCGCGAGGCGGTGCGGCGCGCGGTGGAATCCGGCATGCCGACGGTCGCCGAATGCGGTGGGTTTCTGTACCTGCAGCGCGAAATCGCCGATAGCGAGGGGCGGCGCTGGCCTGTTGCGGGCGCCCTTGAGGGCGCAAGCGAGAACGGGGGAAGGCTGTCCCATTTCGGGTACGTGGAGCTCACTTCTCAACGCGACGGGCTCTACGGGCCGCGCGGCACACGCATCCGCGCGCACGAGTTCCACTACTGGCAGTCCACCTGCCCGGGCGGCGACTTTTGGGCGCAAAAGCCCCGGCGCGACAAGGGCTGGCCGTGCATGACGACCACCCCGTCCCTGGTTGCGGGCTTCCCGCATGTGTACTATCCTGCGAACCCCGACGTTGCGCGCGCGTTCGCGTCTGCCGCGGCGTCGTTCTCAGAGAGGAGACGGCATGGCTGAAGCAACCGAAACCGCGCTTGCCTGCATCCGCGAGGAAGTCGAGCGCGCGTTCTCGTCGGCGCCGGGCGCCGTGCTCGAAGCCGCGCTCTCCCGGATCGCGCCCGCAGACGAGTGCGCCCGCGCCGCCGCGTACGCCGCGTGGGACTCCATCGCGCACCCCTTGGGGGGATTGGGCGACTTTGAAGACGCCGTCGCGTGTATCGCCGCAGCTCAGGGGAGCGCCGAGGTGGCCGAGTTTCCCCGTGCGCTCGCGGTATTCTTCTCCGACAACGGGGTCGTTGCCGAAGGCGTGTCGCAAAGCGGGCAAGACGTGACGCGAGCCGTCGCGCGCAACTTGTGCGAGGGGGCCACGAGCGCCTGCCGCATGGCGGCGTTCGCGGGTGCCGAGGTCGTGCCCGTCGACGTGGGTATGGCCCGGGGCATAGAAGACGCGCGCATGGTGCGCGCGAACGTGCAGCGGGGGAGCGGCAACGTCGCGCACGGCTCCGCTATGTCTCGCGATGGGGCCGTGCGCGCGATCGAGGTCGGAATCGCCGTCGCGTGCGGGCTCGCCCGCGCCGGCGTGCGCCTTCTCGCCGCGGGCGAGATGGGCATCGGCAACACGACCACCTCGGCGGCGGTGGCCGCAGTGCTCATCCGGGCGGACGCGCGGAGCCTGGTCGGGCGCGGCGCGGGGCTCTCGGACGCCTCGCTCGCGCGCAAGCGCGACGTGGTCGAGCGTGCTATCGACGCGAACTCGCCCGATCCCACCGACCCGATCGACGTGCTCTCGAAGGTGGGCGGCTTCGACATCGCGGCGATGTGCGGCTTCTACCTGGGGGCCGCGGCCTCGAAGGCGCCGGCGCTCCTCGACGGGGTCATATCCTGCACGGCGGCCCTGTGCGCGGCGCGCCTGTGCCCCAACGCCTTGGGCTACCTCGTGGGCACCCACGCATCAAGCGAACCCGCAAGCCAGGAGCTCCTTCGCGAGCTCGGCATAAAGGCACCCCTCGACGCAGGCATGCACTTGGGCGAGGGCGCGGGCGCTATGGCGTATCTGCCCCTTCTGGATTCGGCGTTGCGCGTGTACCGGGATGGGAAGACATTCACGGCGACTGGCATGGCTGCTTACGAGCATTTCGAGGCCGGGAAATGACGGTGACGTTCGTTTCGGCGCCGCCGCGAGCGGCAAGAGCGCCTACGCCGAGTCCCTGTGCCTTGGGCACGACGGCCCTCGCGTGTACCTGGCAACGATGGAGTCCTTCGGGAAGAGGGCCCGCCGCATCGCGCGCCATCGGGCGCTGCGCGAGGGCAAGGGGTTTTCCACCCTCGAGCGCACGCGTGACGTGGGCGCCGCAGTGCTCGGCTTCCGCGCGGCTGCACGCTTCTTTTGGAGGACGTGGGCAACCTGGTTGCGAACGAGCTCTTCGCGGAAGGCGGCTTATCCCCGCGTGACCCCGACGCCGCGGCGCGCGAGGTGCTCGGAGGCATTGAACGGCTCGCTCAGGCCGCTGCGCATACGGTGGTGGTCACCGTCGACGTGTTCGCCGATGGGATGCGCTACGATGAAGGGACCGAGGCATGGAGGCGCGCGCTCGCGCGCGTGAACGCGGGCGTGGCGGCGCTGGCCGACCGCGCAGTCGAAGTGGTGTGCGGGATTCCCGTGTGGATGAAAGGCGAAGGACCTACAAGGTGAAGATAGTAGAGGCAATCGGCGCGGCGTTCGGAACGTTCTCGCGCATCCCCGTCCCGAAATCGGCCTGGACCGATTTCGGGTCAACCCATGCGCTTGCCGCGTTTCCCCTGGTGGGCCTTGCAGAAGGCTTCCTCATGACGGCGTGGGGGCACGTGGCGAACCTGCTCGGCGTGCCCGCGACCATCGTCGCGGCCGTGCTCGTGGCGCTGTCTGTGGCGGTGACGGGAGGCATCCACCTAGACGGGCTCTGCGACACCTCCGATGCGCTTGCAAGTTGGGCCCCGCGCGAGCGAAAGCTCGAGATCATGCACGACCCGCGGGCGGGCGCCTTCGGGGTCATCGGCGTTGTTGTGTACCTTATCCTGCAGTTTTCCCTTTTCACCGCGCTGCCGCTTACAGCGGGGGCGTTCCTCGCGCTTCTGTGCTCGCTCGTGTTCTCCCGCTCGCTTTCGGGGCTCGCCGTTGAATGCTGGCCTGCCGCGCGGGCGGACGGCATGGCCGCGGGGCTCTCGCCTGCGAAGAAGCGCGCGGCGATCGTCGTGCCGCTTTGCGCTTTCGCTGCGGCTTCGGCTGCAGGGATGGTCGCGTGCGCTCAGGCCGTCGGCGCCCTTATGGCGGTGGCGGGGCTTTTGGCGCTCGCGTGGTACCGCCATGTTGCCCTGTCCCGCTTCGGCGGGGTGACGGGGGATTTGGCCGGATGGTTTCTGCAATGGGCCGAGCTCGCGATGCTTGCCATGCTAGTGGCGGGGGGCATGTTCCTATGATGCTCGTGGTAGGTGGCGCGCATTCGGGGAAGAGGACCTTCGTGCGCGAAAAGCTCGGGTTCGCGGCGGACGATTTCGTCGACGTGGCGCAGTTTGCGGAGGGCGGCGTGCCCGCGGCTTTTGCCGGCCGCGTCGCGTACCGTGTTGAGGATCTCGTACGCGCGCTCGACGCTGACCGGGCGCTCGAGCGGCTGATCGGCTTCGACGTAGTGATTCTGCCCTTGGTCGGCTCGGGGGTCGTCCCCATGCGTGCGGAAGATGCCCAATGGCGCGAGCGCGCGGGGCGCCTGGGATGCGCGCTCGCTGCGCGCGCCGACGTCGTCGTGCGCATGACGTGCGGGATACCCCAGGTCATCAAAGGAAACCTTGACGATGCGCCTCGAGGGACGCAGGGCGTGGGCGCGCCTTTGGAAGTCGTCTTCGTGCGCCATGGTGCCACGGCGGGCACGGAAGACCATCGCTACAGCGGGGCGGGCACCGACGAGCCCCTGTCGAGCGCGGGCGAGCGCGCTTTGCGCGATCTCGCGTGCGATGGTGACGTGTTCCGTGTTATCACGAGCGGCATGGCCCGCACCGACCAGACGGCGCGCATCCTCTTCCCGAACGCGGAGCTAATGGCGTGCCCCGGTCTGCGCGAGATGGATTTCGGTGACTTCGAGGGGCGAAGCGCCGCCGAGCTTAAAGAGGATGTGCGTTACCGCGCCTGGGTAGACTCCTGGTGCGAGACGCGCTGCCCGCATGGCGAGGGCAAGAGCGATTTCACCCGCCGCGTCGTCGCGGCGTTTCGGGAGGCGTGCGAATCGGAGCGCGCCCAGGGGAGTGGGAGCGCCGTCTTCGTCGTTCACGCGGGTACCGTGAAAGCGCTACTCTCCGAGCTAGCTGTCCCGAAAATGGGATATTTCGACGTGCATACCGAGCCGGGCGGCGCATGGGCCGCCACCTGGGATGGGCGCTGCCTTCGCGACGTTCGCCCCGCTTCGGGGGGCGATGCCCGGTGATGACGATTCTTGCCGTCGCCGCCGGGTTCGCGGCCGACCTTGCCTTCGGCGACCCGCGCTGGCTTCCCCATCCCGTCGTCGCCATGGGGCGCGCGATCACGTGGGCCGAAGGCCGCCTTCGAGGCGCATTCCCGCAAACGTCCGCGGGCACGCGTGCCGCAGGGCTTGTGCTCGCCGTGGCGCTTCCGCTTGCGTGTGGGCTTTTGACCTGGGGTATCCTACATCTTTGCGGCATGGTTCACTCCGGCTTGCGCTTCGTGGCCGAGGCATGGGCGAGCTATCAGGTTCTCGCGACATGCGAGCTGCGCCGCCAGAGCCTGGCCGTGGCCCACGCGTTCTCGAAGGGCGGCCTTGTCGCGGCGCGCGAAGCCGTCGGGCTCATCGTGGGACGCGACACGTCTGTTCTCGACGAGCAGGGCGTCGCGCGCGCCGCCGTGGAAACGGTGGCGGAGAACGCGAGCGACGGCGTCATCGCGCCACTTTTCTACCTTATGATCGGGGGTGCGCCCTTGGGCATGGCGTACAAGGCGGTGAACACACTCGACAGCATGGTGGGCTACAAAAACGAGCGCTACATCGACTTCGGTCGCGCCTCGGCGCGCCTCGACGATGCGGTGAACTGGATTCCCTCGCGCGTATCGGCCCTGTTCATGATCGCCGTGTGCCCGATCGTCGGGCTCGACGCGCGCGGGGCGGCGCGCATCTGGCGCCGCGACAGGCGTCGCCATGCGAGCCCCAACTCGGCGCAGACCGAGTCAGCGTGTGCGGGCGCGCTCGGGCTGCGCCTGGCAGGACCCGCGGTGTATTTCGGCAAGCTCGTTGAGAAACCGACGATAGGCGACGCGTCCCGCGAAATCGAGTGGGGCGACATCGCCCGGGCGACAAGGCTCATGCTCGCCGCGTCCGTATGCGCGCTCGTCGTCTTCGGCGCCGCGCGCGCGGCGGTCGTGCTCGCCTTGGGGGCGATGGCATGAGGGAAGACCACGCCGCGCTCCGGGCTGCCGGGGGAATCCTGCGCGCCCGTACGCATGGGGGCAGCGCGCAATCGCTCGGCATCGGTTGCGAAGGGGGCGCCTCCGTTCTCATCGACTTCTCGGTGAACGTGAATCCGGCAGGCCCCTCGCCGCGCGCCGTCGCCGCAGCTTGCAAGTCGCTTTCTCGAATCGACGCCTACCCCGATAGGGAAAGCCTCGCCCTCGTTCGCGCCCTAGCGCGCGCCCAGGGCATTCCCGAAGATACTATCGTCTGCGGCGCGGGCGCGTCCGACATCATCTGGCGGCTCGCTGCGGCGGTGCGCCCGAAACGCATCGTCGTGTGCGCGCCGACGTTCTCTGAATATGCGGAGGCGGCATCTTACTACGGCGCATGCGTGCAGGAGTTCCCGCTCTCCGAAGCGGACGACTTCGACGTGCCTGCCTCCTTCGCCCGCGCGATCGAGGGGCCGGGAGACGTGGCGTACCTCTGCAATCCGAACAACCCGACGGGGCGCCTCGTCGACCCCCGCGTGATCGATGCCGCGGCTTGCCGCTGCGAGCAGGTGGGCGCGCTGCTCGTCGTGGACGAGTGCTTCCTCGGATTTGCGCCCGACGCCCGCGAAAGGAGCGTGGCCGCACGCGCCGCGTGTTCGCGCCATGTGTCCGTGCTCTCCGCATTCACCAAGCTCTACGGAATGGCGGGGTTGCGGTTAGGATATCTGATCAGCGGAAACGCCCAACTCCTCGAGGGGATTCGACGGGCGGGGCAGGCGTGGCCCGTCTCCTCGGTCGCCGAGGCCGCGGGTATCGCCGCCCTGGAAGACGTCGAATACGTCTCGCGCACGCGCGATGTATTGGCGGGCGAGCGAGCGTGGCTTTCCCACGAGCTCTCCTCGCTTGGGCTTTCCGTCGTGCCGTCGGATGCGAACTTCCTTTTAGTCCGGACACCGGCGAAAGACATCCCCGAGCGCCTGTATAAACAGGGGGTTTTGGTCCGCACGTGCGACTCGTTTTCGGTACTGTCCCGTTTCTGGTGCCGCGTCGCGGTGCGCACGCGCAAGGAGAATGCCCGGCTTGCGATGGCGTTCGGCCGCGCGCTTCGGGCGGAAGGCGCATCGGGCGAAGGCGAACCCGACAAACGGGGCTGCGCTTCTTGCAGCGGCGCTATGGCGGGCGCGTATGGCCGAGGCTCGACGAAGGAGGTCGATACCCGTGGGTAGGGCGAAGCCCATCATGATCCAGGGCACCATGTCGAACGCGGGGAAGAGCCTGCTTGCGGCGGGGCTGTGCCGTGTGCTTTCGCAGGACGGCCTGCGCGTGGCTCCCTTCAAGAGCCAGAACATGGCGCTCAACAGCGGTGTCACGGCCGACGGGCTCGAGATGGGGCGCGCCCAGATCATGCAGGCCGAGGCGTGTGGCATCGTGCCCGACGTGCGTATGAACCCCATCCTGCTCAAGCCCGAAAGCGACCGCCGAAGCCAGCTCATCGTTGCCGGCAAGGCGCAGGGAGCCTTCGCTGCGAGGGACTACTTCGCGCGAAAGAAGGCGCTCATGCCGCAGATTTTGGAGTCGTTCGATTCGCTCGCGGAGGAAAACGACGTCATCGTCATCGAGGGCGCCGGCAGCCCCGCCGAAATCAACCTTGCCGAAAACGACATCGTCAACATGGGGCTCGCGCGCGCCGTGTCCTCCCCCGTGCTGCTCGCGGGCGACATCGACCCAGGCGGGGTATTTGCCCAGCTCTACGGCACGGTCGCGCTCTTTGCGCCCGAGGATCGCGCGCTTTTGCGGGGGCTTGTTGTGAACAAGTTCCGCGGCGATGTGGAAATCCTCCGCCCGGGTTTGGCCCCGCTCGAGAAGATGTGCGGGGTTCCCGTCGTGGGGGTCGTGCCGTTTCTTACGCTCGACCTGGACGACGAAGACTCGCTCGCGCCGCGCCTATCTGCCCGCGAGGCGCGCGGCGTCATCGACGTCGCCGTCGTGCGCCTTCCGCATCTGTCGAACTTCACCGACTTCGACCCGCTTTCGCGCGTGCCCGGCATGGGCGTGCGCTACGTTTCCTCGGCGACCGATCTGGGCCGACCCGACCTGGTGGTGCTCCCCGGCTCGAAGACCACGCTCGACGACGCGCGCTGGCTTGCGGCTAGCGGCATCGGATCCTGTGTACGCGCGCTTTCGGGCGCGGGCACGCCGGTGCTCGGCATATGCGGAGGCTACCAGCTTTTGGGAGACGAGCTTTCCGACCCGCACGGCAGGGAAGGCGCTGGCACCGCGCGCGGGCTCGGGCTCATCCCTGCAAGTACGGTGTTCAAGGAGGAAAAGCGCCTCGCCCAGTCGGAACTGCGCATCACGGGCGCCCAAGGCGCGTTCTCGGTGTGGAACGGCATGACGGCGCGCGGATACGAGATTCACGACGGCGAAACGACCGTCTCCTGCGCCCCTGCGGGCACGATTGGCGGCAAACCAGAAGGCGCGGCCTGCGGAAACGTGTTCGGAACCTATCTCCACGGCCTGTTCGACGAACCGGGGGTGGCGCTCGCCCTCGCGCGCTCGCTCGCGCGAATGCGCGGCCTGCCCGAGAGCGTCGTGGGTGCTGCGGGCGCGGCGTCCGCGGCCGATCACCGTGCGCGCGAGTTCGACCGCCTGGCCGACGTCGTGCGCGGGGCGCTCGACATGGAGTATGTCTACCGCATTATCGAGGAGGGCGTATGATCCACGTGTATCATGGCGACGGCAAAGGCAAGACTACGGCGGCGATGGGCCTCGCCCTTCGCATGCTCGCCACAGGCCGCCGCGTCGTCGTCGTGCAGTTCCTGAAAGACGGCGAAAGCGGGGAGGCGCGCCTGCTCGCCGAGCATTTCGGCGTGCCCGTGTTCGCGGGGAAGGTGTCGGACAAGTTTACCTGGTCGATGACGCCGGAAGAACTTGCCGCTACGTGCGAGCTGCACGATGGGAACCTCGCTTCCGCGCTCGCCGAGCTCGAGGGCGCGCAGGAGGGGCTTCTCGTGCTCGACGAGGCGCTCGACGCGCTTTCGAAGGGGCTTGTCGACGAGGCACTCGTGGACCGCGCGCTCGATATGTCCGCGCGCGGCGTCGAAGTAGCGCTCACCGGGCGCGCGCCTTCCCGCAAGATCGTGGAGAAGGCCGACTACATAACCGAGATGCGGTGCGAGAAACACCCCTACGCTCAGGGGATAGGTGCAAGGGAAGGAGTGGAGTACTAGATGGATTCCAAGGAGATGGCGCCCGGCGACATCGAGCGGCGCAGCTTCGAGATCATCACCGAAGAGCTCGGCGGCCGCACGTTCCCGCCGCTTGAAGAGCCCGTCGTGAAGCGCGTCATCCACACCACTGCCGACTTCTCGTACGCCGATTCCCTCGTATTCACCCATGACGCCGCGCACTGTGCTCTCGACGCACTGCGCGCAGGGGCCACGGTGCTCACCGACACGAACATGGCGCTCGCAGGCATAAGCAAGCCCGCGCTCGCAAAGCTCGGCTGCAAGGCCGTGTGCTACATGGCCGACCCTAATGTCGCCGCGGCTGCGCGCGCCGCGGGCACGACTCGCGCCGTTGCGAGCATGGACAAAGCTTGCGGCATCGAGGGTCCGCTCATCGTGGCCGTCGGTAACGCCCCCACGGCACTTCTGCGCCTCGCCGAGCTCATGGACGCGGGGAAGATCGCGCCCGCGCTCGTCGTTGGGGTGCCGGTCGGGTTTGTGAACGTGGTCGAGGCGAAAGAGGAGCTACTCGCGCGACGCGTGCCGGCCATCGTCGCGAGGGGTCGCAAGGGCGGTTCGACCGTGGCGGCCGCCATTATGAACGCGCTGCTCTACCAGATCACGCGCCCAGGCGGCCCGAAGTGACGGCGCCCGCATCCGCGCCGGCGCTGCGCATCTTCGCCGGCACCACCGAGGGCCGCCTTCTGTGCGAATGGGCGAGCGGGGCGGGCATCCCCGCCCGTGCCTACGCGGCAACCGAGTACGGAGGCGAGCTTTTGGGCGAGCTTCCGGGCATCGAGGTGCATGCGAGCAGGCTCGACGAGGCCGACATGGAGCGCGAGCTTTCCGGCGCGCGCATCGTCGTCGACGCCACGCACCCCTTCGCTACGCTCGCAAGCGGCAACATCCGAGCCGCTTCGCTCGCCGTGGGTGTACGATGCCTGCGCCTTGCGCGCGCGGCCGAGGCGCTGCCCAAAGGCGTCGTGTCGGTCGCGTCGATCGCCTGCGCGGCGCGCTTTCTCTCCGAGAACCCGGGTCGCGCGCTTCTCACGACGGGGAGCAAGGAGCTTGCTCCCTATACGCGCGTCGCCGATTTCTCGGAGCGCTTCTTCGTGCGTGTGCTCCCGCTGCCCGGTGCTATAACGAAGTGCATCGACGCGGGGTTTTCGCCGTCGCACGTCATCGGCATGCAGGGGCCCTTCACCCGCGAGCTCAACGAGGCGATGCTTCGGCAGGTGGGAGCCCAGTGGCTTGTGACCAAGGACTCGGGAACCGTAGGCGGCACGGCCGAGAAGCTTGCCGCCGCGCGCGACGCGGGAGCGCGCTGCATCGTGGTCGCCCGTCCCGCCGAGGGAGGCGGGGCCCTTTCGCTTCGGGAAGTGGAAGACGCGCTCTTACGGGAGTTCGCGCGCTAGGCGCTCACCGCCCCTGCGCGCCCTTCCGCCCGCGAGGAGGATCGCCTCGAGCAAGCTCGACCCTTACAAGCCCGTCATCCGCCAATAGCTAGAGGACGACGCCCGGAACTGGCGCAAACAGTCCTTCAATAAGTTGCGGTGAAATAGTGTCTGTTTTTGCTGCTAGATAGCACATTCAGTCCCTAATTCACCGCAACTTGTTGGTGGTGGCTTACTGGTAGCGTAGGCACTCCACCGGGTCGAGCTTTGCTGCGCGGCGAGCGGGATAGAAGCCAAAGATTACGCCGATGCCGACCGATACGGCAAACGCGCTCAACACTGTCGTAATGGAGAAGCTTGGCGTGATCGTACCGGTAGCTCCAAACTCGCTCATGATGCCCGAGCTTGCGGCAAAGAACGTGAGACCCCATGCCAGCAGATAGCCAATCAGGACACCCAGTAGGCCACCGGTGACGCACAGCGCCGAAGACTCGGCCAAAAACTGCGCGGTGATATCGCGACGACTGGCGCCCAGAGCGCGGCGGATGCCGATCTCGCGAATGCGCTCAGTCACGTTGGTGAGCATCATATTCATAATGCCGATACCGCCGACAAGCAGCGAGATGCTGGCTACAGCACCCATGATGAGCGAGAACGCGCCCATAAAGGAGTTGAGTGCATCGATGGCGCTTTTCATGGAGGTCGCCGATACACTGTCGTACTCATCATCCTCCGTGATGCCCTTCATTGCGCGCACCTTGGACTCGATGGTCTTACAAAGCTCATCCATGTCCGTGCCCTCGGCGGCAAGTGCCGTCACGCTGGGGAATGAAGGATTTTCGTCGCCAAACAGGCCTGAGATGGTTTCGCGCGGCATATACAGCGTGAGCGAGCCCATGGAGTCGTTGCCGCCATCAATCACACCTACAATCTGCACCTCGCCGTTGGACACCTTGATGGTTTTCCCCAGCGCATCCTGTTCGTTGCCGTAAAGCTGATCGGCGC
This sequence comes from Collinsella sp., assembly GCA_046976245.1. GTDB lineage: Bacteria > Actinomycetota > Coriobacteriia > Coriobacteriales > Coriobacteriaceae > Collinsella. Next base: position 25,176 of record JBKWEB010000016.1, read on the forward strand.
CGCCGCGGCTGATGAGCGCCACGCGCGAGCCTGATTGGGACTCGGCCTGGGAATAGGTGCGCCCCGCAACGAGCTTGCTGGCCACCACGGCGTCGAGCATGTCGCTATCGACACCCTGTGCCATGACGGTATAGCTTTTATCGCCGGTCTTGTACTCGGTGTACGCGCTGTCGACAATGCCAATCTGCTCTATCTGCGGCACCAGTTTTTGAAGCTTCTCGATGTCCGACTCGGTGAGTTCTTGCGACGAATAGATTTGCACCATGCGTGCCGCATTGAGGCCCAGACTGTTGACCAGGCTGTTTTGGATACCGCCGATGAGCGAAGTCATGGCGATAACCGAGGCGATGCCGATGACAATGCCCAGGATGGTGAGCAGGCTGCGCCCCTTGTTGGCTTCGAGCGAGTGAAGGGCTTCCTGGATGAGATCGCGGGCGCTCATGCCACCACTCCTTTCGGCGGGTTGGTGGAGGCGGAAATCATGGGCAGGCTATCTACGGCGCTGCGCAGGGTCCGCGGTGCATGTGGAATATAAGCGCCGTCGTGAATGCGACCGTCGCGGATGGTCATGGCACGGTCGGCCTCGGCGGCGATGCCGGGGTCGTGTGTGATAAGCACGATGGTTTTGCCGCGCTTCTGGAGCTTATGGAAGGTCTCCATCACAAGCGCTCCGGTAGCGGAGTCCAGGTTTCCCGTCGGCTCGTCGGCCAGAATGATGGGCGGGTCATTGACGAGGGCGCGCGCGATTGCGACGCGCTGCATCTGGCCGCCCGAGAGCTCGGATATGCGGTGGTCCCAGTGGTCGACGGGCAGCGTGACGGCCTGCAGCGCGTGCACGGCGCGCATTTCACGCTGGCTACGGGGCACATTGGTGTAGGCCAGCGGCAGCATGACGTTTTCGATAACCGACAGGCGCGGCAGCAGGTTGAAGCTCTGAAAGACAAAGCCAATGCTCAGGGCGCGAACTTCGGTGAGCTCGTCATCATCGAGCTCGGCCACGTTGAGCCCTTGCAGGTAGTAGTCGCCCGCCGTCGGCTTATCCAGACAGCCTAGGATGTTCATGAGCGTTGATTTGCCCGAACCCGAGGGGCCAGTGATAGCGACGAATTCGCCGGGATTTACCGCCAGGCTCACGTTATGCAGAATATGGGCGCAGCCGGCCTCGCTCTCAAAAATGCGGTGCACGTTGCGGATGTCGATGACGGGACGCATTACATGCCCTCGTCGGCAGACGTGCTGCCCGAATCCGCGCTGTAGCCGCCGTCAGCCGTTGCGTCCGCTCCGGTGTCCATGACGAGGGTGTCGCCATCGCGCAGCTTGGTAACCGGCACGTTGGGGTTGATCTCGTTGTCCTGGTCGTCGCGCTTGACCTGTGTCTTGCCGACTACGGCTTCGTTGTCGTTTTGCGTCACGACGGTCACCTTCACGCGATGGGTTTGCTTGCCCTCGTCATCGGTTGCCACGTTGACGTAATAGTGTTCGCCGTCTTCGGTCATGAGCGCCATCGTCGGCACCATCACCACGTCGTCGAGCTGCTCGGTCACCACCGATACCTCGGCCGTCATGCCCGGCTTCAGGCGCGCGTCGGGCGACTCGATGAGGATGTCGACGTTAAAGGTTACGCTGCCGCCGCCACCGTTGGCGGCGTCGGAGTTTGCCACCGACGCGATAGCCGTGACGGTGCCCTGGCTCACGATATCGGGAAACGCGGGATACGTGACGTTGGCGCTCTGCCCAACGGCGATCTTGGCGATGTCCTTTTCGCCCACCTGCACGGTCACCTTCATTTTGGACAGGTCGGCGATCTGCATGCACTGCTTTCCGCCGCTCGTGTCGCTTTCGCCCATGATCATGCCGCCTGTTACCGTGGCGCCCACCTTGGCGTTGAGCTCCACGATGCTACCCGAGCTCGGGGCCGTGACCGTACGGCTGGCTGCCTTGGCGTTCGCCTGATCGAGGGTTGCCTGGGCCGATGCGAGGCTGCGCTGTGCGGCCGATACGGCGTTTGTGTCCGCTGATGCGGCGGTGATGCCAGCTGCTGCGGAAGCTCCATCATCGTCCGTCGTTGGGGTGGCCTGCGCAGCGGCTGCGGCTTTCTGTGCGTTGGCGAGGTCTTCTTGAGCGGCTGCAACTGCACGCTGCGCCTCGGCAACGTTGCGATCGAGCTCGTCGTTTTTAATGGTCATAAGTACGTCGCCCTCGTTGACGGATTGGCCTGCCTGCACGTTGATTGAATCGACCGTTCCGTCGACAGAAGGGGAGACCACTGAGGACGAAATGGGTTTGAGCTGGCCTTTCGCCTCGACCGTTGTGGTAAACGTGCCCTCGGTCGCCATGTCGGTCACAGGATCGCTAGCGCCCTGTGGCTGCGCATTGATAACAAGGGTTGCGACAATGGCAGTGAGCGCGATGGCACCCACGACGCCGGCGGCAATACCGCGACGAATCAGCTTTTTGCGTCGACGTTCGGCACGCTTTGCCTTGAGCTTGGCATATGCCTCTTCATCGGAAATCTCGGCCGTATCGTTCGTGCGTCCGCTCTGCTTGTCGGCATGTACGTTTGTAATCAGAGGAATCGTTTCGGTGGCACCTTCGGGCGTGCGCTCGGTATCATCTGGGCCCGGGGTGATCGTGGGGACATTCGGCATAGCGTCTCCTTTATAGAAAGAACCTCGATAATTATATGCGCCCACCGGTTGGGGCGGGCGCATAGGACGGTTTCTTTCGGAACTGTTAGATTGGTCGCAGCGGTTCCACGTTGTAGGAATGCTCGCGTTGCACTACGAGTGGACAACCACGCACAGGCCGACTTTGATGCAATCGTGCAGTGCCTTGGCGTCGGCCAGGCGCAGGTTGATGCAACCGTGGCTGCCGCACCACTTGTACGACTCGGCGTTATCGAAGCTCTTGTCGTTTTGCCAGGTGGCGTCGTGGAAGCCGATCATGTTGCCCTCAAACGGCATCCAGTAGCTCACCGGGCTCTCATATTTGGGTTTACCGGTCTCGGGGTCCTTGGCTCCGATCAGGGTGCTGCCGCCGTCGTTGCTGTTGATTTGCCACACACCCTCGGGGGTGGCGTCTTCGCCCGGTTTGCCGGAAATAAAGTTGGCCTCCCACACGATATTGCCGCTCTCGTCATAGTAGCGCGCGTGCTGCTCGGACAGGTCGACGTCGATGTATGCCTTCCAGTCGGGCTCTCCCTTTGCGGTAAAGGTGTCGGCCTTCTGGGAGTACTTGATCTCGATCTCGCCGGTCTGCTTGTTGTTAATGGCGTCCTCGACCTGCTTGGCGAGCGAGCTGCTGTCGATGGACCAACCAAAGTCGCCGCCTTCGACGGCGCACTGCTTGCCATCGGCGCGCGTCCACCAACGAGTGGAGCCCACGGTATTAAAGCCGTTGGCGAGTTCGGCTGCCCAGCTGCTGATCTGCGACGTATCGAGCGTGGGGTTGGCCGGATCGGCAAAGCTGATCCACTGCAACACGGAGCTGCCATCAACCTTACCGGCATCCTCGCCGTTGAGCTTGAGGGTCACGTTGACGCCCAGGAAGTTGTTGGCGGCATCGCATGCGGCCTGAATCTGATCATCGGTCAGCGTTCCATTGAGTGGCTCATAGGCATCGTTGCCGAGCTTGGAAAGATCTACGGTCTCGGCCAGCGAGGCGAGCTCGAGCTCGGCATATTTAATGACATGCTCGCGGTTGAGTTTTTCGTTGGAGCGCGCCTTCTCGACGGTAAACTTGCCCGCTTGCTCGTCATAGGAGCTATTGGCCTCGAACGTGCCCGAACGTCCTTCGTTAAACTCGTCGATGGCGGCGCCCAGATCCTTCTCAAACTTCTTTTGGTCAAAGGTGTCGGAAAGCATGGACAGGTCGACGTCTTGATCAAGATCGACTTCGTTGGAGGTAGCAGTTGTTTTGGTCTTGCCGCTTAAGGATTCCACAAGGCGGACCGGCCAAATAAAGGCTTCGTTGTGGTTGATGATTTCTTTTGCAGCAGCTTCACCGTCGACGATGGGTTCATCGGACTCGGGCTGATAGGTCCAGCTAAAGTCATCGCCTGTCACGGTGAGCTTATAGTGCTTCCAAGCCGAGTTGACCTTGGTGGCGGCAGACGAAGCGTTGGAGAACGAGACATCGACGCCGGCGATGGTGGTGTTGGGGTAGGCTACCTGCGAAAATGCTACGACGCCTACGATATAGACAATGACGATTAGACTCAGGACGACAAAGAGCGTCGTCTTTTTGCCCGACTTATTGTTGCCGGCGGGTTTGCGCGCGGGGCCACGATCGCCTCGAGCGTGCGTGGGGGGCTGCTTGGGCGCATTGCCGTTTGCCTGGCGCTGCTGACGTTGTTGACGCTGCTGTCGCTGTTGGTTCGGGCGTTGGGAAGCGTTTGCTGCACTACGCTGCTGACCGTGGCTCGGCGCGATAGGACGCGGCGACTGAACGCCGCCGGTGTGCCTGCTCGGCTGCTGCGGATCGGGAATCAGTTGAGTTCGATCGTTTTGCGACATCGTATGCATATCCTTCGATTTTCGCCTTGCGGTTCATCGTGTTTTTACTGGGCTTGCATTATAGCGATTGCCCTGCTGTTTGTGGTACGGAAACGGTGGCATTCAAAAGAGGTGGGACATTTGTCCCACCTTTGAGTCGTTCTTTGCCGCTATCCGCACACACCGCATTTTGCACAGGCCGAAAGTGCGGCCGGAGCCTGCGCGATGCCACCCTTTGCCGTCTCGCGCAGCGTGGCCGGTAAAGCGTGGCCCACCGAGAGCATGACGTGTGCCATCTGGTCAAACGGTACCAGGCTCTTAATGCCGGCGAGGGCGAGTTGTGCCGAGCTAAAGGCCGCAGCCACGCCGATGGCGTTACGGTTTTGGCAGGGCACCTCCACGAGGCCGCCTACAGGATCGCAGACCAGGCCCAGCAGGTTGCTCAGCGCGATGGAACTGGCGTCGAGCGCCTGCTCGGGCGTGCCGCCGAGCATCTGCACCAGTGCGGCGGCTGCCATGGCGGCGGCGCTTCCCACCTCGGCTTGGCAGCCGCCCTCGGCGCCGGCAACGCAGGCGCTTGTGGTGAGGTTGAGGCCGATGGCGGCTGCGCAGTAGAGCGCGTCCATGACTTGCTCGTCGTCGAGCTGCAGGCGATCGGCAAGCGCCAGCACGCAGCCGGGCACAACACCCGCGGACCCTGCCGTGGGGGCGGCGACAATCACGCCCATGGTAGCGGAGCGCTCGAGCACGGCCATGGCGCGGGCAACGGCGTCGGTCTGGACGGCGCCCATCAGGCTTATGCTCAGATCGTTTCGGCTGGTGGCATCGACAAGCTTTGCCTCGCCGCCGATGAGGCCGCCGAGCGAGCGCTGTGGATTGGAAATGGGGGCTGTGGTCTCTTCGCGCATGACGTCGAGTACGCGGCGCATGGCGGCGACGGCGTGGGCCTCGCCGGTCAGACGCGCCTCACGAACGGCCATGACGGCGCCGATGCTGAGCCCCATTTCCTCGCACGCATCGAGCAGCTGCTCGCCGTCGTCGAAGATTTCCTTGGCCGAGACGCCGGGAGAGAGCGACGAGGCAGAACCGGGGAGCTCGATAAAGGTCGCGTAATCGACATTGTCGAGCTTGCGCAGCATGGGGACGACGGTGTCGTCGGGCGCGCCGTCGGTCTCAAAGACGGAGTAGGCCTGGCCGCCCACTTCGGTGCGGTAGGTGCGGCAGAAGGCGATGTTTACGTGGGCGTAGGCGAGCAGGTTGGTGAGCGCGGCGAGCACGCCGGGGACGTCCTTGTGCGCCACGAAGAGCGTGGAATACATGCCTGAGATGTCGACGCCGACGCCGTTAATGCGGCTGATGCGCATCTTGCCGCCGCCCAGGCTCTCGCCGCGGACCTGTGCCGTGGCGCCCGTGTCGTCGACCATTTCGATGTCGACGGTGTTGGGGTGGATGGAGGCGTCGTCGCCCTTGATGTCAAAGTGATATTCGAGGCCCTGCTCGCGTGCGAGGTCGAAGGCCTGCTTGATGTTCTCGTCATCGGTGTCGAGGCCCAGAATGCCCGCGACGAGAGCGCGGTCGGTGCCGTGGCCGCGGTAGGTGTGGGCGAAGGAGTTCCACAGGCCAAAGGTGACTTTGGTGATGCGGCCTTCCAGCAGGCTGGCGGCAACTTGTGCGCAGCGCAGGGCGCCGGCGGTGTGCGATGAGCTGGGGCCGACCATGACGGGGCCCAAGATCTCGAATGCCGAGGTCGTAGCTAGTGTTTGTGGCTTGCCTGCCATATGCGCTCCTGTTCTATCCCATCGTCCCGAGGGGCGGGGCATACTCTGTCCCGCCGTTCCGAGGGCTTTAGTATTTGGTCGCCTGCTCGGACAGTCCTGCTCGCACGGAGGCCACATTAAGTGGCCTCCGGCTCGTGCGGAACTCGCGATCGACCAAATACTAAAGCACTCGGAACTTAGGATACATGGTTGGAGTCGCTCTGCTGCGAAATTTATCGGCCTATGACCTATTCCATGTCCCAGGTCGGCTCATCTTAACCATCTTTAAATAAAAAAGAAGTACCGGTTGGAGCCGGTACTTCTTTTGGTGCGTTGTTTCTTGGCTGTAGCTTTTGCCGTTAGCTTACAGGCCGCAGGCTGCTTTGAGTTCTTCGACTCGGTCGGTCTTCTCCCAGGTGAAGTCGGCGTCTTCGCGGCCGAAGTGACCGTAGGCTGCCGTCTTTTCGTAGATGGGGCGGCGCAGGTCCAGGTCGCGGATGATTGCGCCCGGGCGCAGGTCGAAGGTCTTCTCTACGGCCTCAACGATCTTGTCCTCGGCGACCTTAGCGGTACCGAAGGTGTCGACCATGATTGAAAGGGGCTTGGAAACGCCAATGGCATAGGCAAGCTCGACCTCGCAACGGTCGGCCAGGCCGGCGGCGACCACGTTCTTGGCGACCCAGCGCGCGGCGTATGCGGCGGAGCGGTCAACCTTGGTGCAGTCCTTTCCGCTAAAGGCACCTCCGCCGTGACGGCCGTAGCCGCCGTAGGTGTCGACGATGATCTTGCGGCCGGTGAGGCCCGTGTCGCCCATGGGGCCGCCCACGACAAAGCGACCGGTGGGGTTCACGTAGATGTCCGCGTTGTCCCACGGCATGTTCTCGGCGGCCATGACCGGGGTGATGACGTGCTCGATGAGGTCGGCCTTGATCTTGCCCATGTCCTCGATCTCGGCGGCGTGCTGCGTGGAGTTGACGATGGTCGTGACCTCGACGGGCTTGCCGTCTTCGTAGCGCACGGTGACCTGGGTCTTGCCGTCGGGACGCAGATAGGCGAGGGTACCGTCGTGACGCACGGCGGCCAGGCGCTCGGCTAGGCGGCTTGCCAGGTAGTGTGGCATGGGCATGAGGGTCTTGGTCTCGTTGGAGGCATAACCGAACATCATGCCCTGGTCGCCGGCACCGATCAGGTCGATCGGGTCGGTGGTAGCGCCGGTCTGGGTCTCGAAGGACTCGTCAACGCCCTGGGCGATATCGGGTGACTGTTCGTGGATGAGGCTCATAACGCCGCAGGTGTCGCAGTCAAAACCGAACTTGGCACGGTTGTAGCCAATGCGGCGGATAACACCGCGGGCGATTTCCTGTACGTCGACGTAGGCCTGGGTGCGAATCTCGCCGGCGACGATGACGGTGCCGGTGGTCACGAGGGTCTCGCAGGCGCAGCGGACGTTCTCCACGTTGGCAGGCACGCCGTTGGGGGCGATGTAACCCTGCTCCTGGAGCTCTATTTCTTTGGCGAGGATTGCGTCGAGGACGGCGTCGCTGATCTGGTCAGCGATCTTATCGGGATGACCTTCGGTCACCGACTCCGACGTAAAAACAAAGGACCCGTGTTGGGGCGGGATGGAACGAAGTTCTTCTGACATGATTGTCCTTTCAAAAACGTGTCCCGGCGACCGTTACCATTCCGCCGGGCTCTCTATGCAAGGGCACATCATAGCGCGTAAATCAAACATTCACACCCTTTCCGCACCTACTCATTGGGGACAGACTTAAATGACCAGCCTTACCTAAGTGCCGACAGGTTGCCCAAAGACTGGTCATTTAAGTCTGTCCCCAATGAGTAGGTCGGTGCCCTTTGTGCGGAGGTTGCTTTGATGCTTTATACTGGTGCAGTTAGACATCCATCCTGCAATCGAGGAGATTTCCATGGCATCAGACGTTCGCGTCCGCTTTGCACCCTCACCGACGGGCAAGCTGCACATCGGCGGCGCCCGCACCGCTATCTATAACTGGGCTTTCGCCCGTGCTAACGGCGGCACGTTCATCCTGCGCATCGACGACACCGACCCCACCCGCTCCACCGACGAGAACACGCAGATCATCCTGCGCGCCATGCGTTGGCTGGGCCTGGACTGGGACGAGGGTCCCGAGGTGGGCGGCGATTTTGGCCCCTACGCCCAGACTGAGCGCTTGGACCTGTACAAGCAGGCCGCCCAGAAGCTTTGGGACGAGGGCAAGGCCTATCCCTGCTTCTGCACCAAGGAGCAGCTCGACGCCGACCGCAAGGCCGCGCAGGAGCGCAAGGACCCCTTCCAGGGCTATCAGCGCCGTTGCCGCGATCTTGATCCCGAGGAGGCCCGCCGTCGCATCGAGGCCGGCGAGTCCTACGTCCTGCGTATTAAGGTGCCCGAGGACCGCGGCGACGTCGTCATCCACGACGCCGTCCACGGCGAGGTGACCTTCGACGCCAAGGAGCTCGACGACTTTGTCATCTTCCGCTCCGATGGCACGCCCACGTATAACTTCGCGACCGTCGTCGACGACGCCATGATGAAGATCACCCATGTCATCCGCGGCGACGACCACCTGTCCAACACCCCGCGTCAGGTCATGGTCTACGAGGCCCTCGGCGCTCCCGTGCCCACGTTCGCTCACATCTCCATGATCCTGGGCGCCGACGGCAAGAAGCTCTCCAAGCGCCACGGCGCCACCTCGGTGGAGGAGTACCGCGATGCCGGTTACCTGTCCGACGCCTTCGTCAACTATCTGGCGCTGCTCGGCTGGTCGCTCGACGGCGAGACCACGATCATCCCGCGCGAAGTCCTTGCCAGCAAGTTCTCGCTCGACCGCATCTCCAAGAACCCGGCTACCTTCGACCCCAAGAAGCTCGACTGGGTCAATGCCGAGTACATCAATGGTATGTCCGATGCTCAGTTTGCCGACGAGATCATGGTTCCCGAGCTGCACGAGGCGGGTCTCATCGAGGGTAATGTCGAGTACGGCGAGGATTGGATCGATGCGCTTGCCGCCATCGTCAAGCCGCGTACCAAGATGCCGGCCGACGCCGTGACCGTAGCCGCTCCCATCTTCGCTACGGCCGAGACGCTCGAGTATGACGAGAAGTCCGTCAACAAGGGCCTTGCCAAGGAGGGCATGGGTGCCATTCTGGACACCGCCAGGGCCGCGCTCGAGGGCGTGAACGAGTGGACGGCTGCCAACATCGACGCCGCGCTTGAGCCGCTGCCCGAGCAGATGGACCTTAAGAAGCGCGTGGTGTTCCAGGCCGTGCGCGTCGCCGTCTGCGGCAACATGGTGAGCCCCCCGCTGGGCGAGACCATGGCGCTCGTCGGCCGCGACGACTGCCTGGCGCGTATCGACCGCGCCCGCACGATGGCGCTGTAATCACTGCGCAAACGTTTGTATCCGAGCCCCGTTCACCCCGAGCGGGGCTCTTGTTTCTGTAGACGTATGGGATAGGAGGTGCTGGGGCCATGGCCGAGCAACTTTCGCTGTTTGGTTCGCCGGAACCGGAGGAGACTCCGGCGAAGCCCGTGCCTGCCGCTGCCTCGGCTCAGCCTAAGCTTGCACCTGAGCCCATCGCCGCCTATGCGAGCGTGGTTCTAGACATCCCGACGCGCGCGCTGTCCGAGCCGTTTGCTTACGGCATTCCTCGGTCCCTTGCCGACGAGGCGCAGATCGGATCCACAGTCCTGGTCCACTTTGGTAACCGTGCCGCCGCAGGCTATATCGTCGATATCGCGCCCGAGCTGGGCGACCTGCAGGGCAACAACACCCTCGATCCTGCGCGCATCAAGCCTATCGAGGCTATCCTCAGCAAGCCGCTCTTTACCGCCGAAGCCGCCCGTATCGCACGCTGGATGAGCCGCGAGTACGTCGCAACGCTTTCCGAGTGCCTGCGCCTGTTCTTGCCTCCGGGCGGCAGCCCGCGCGTGGTCAAGGGTGACGACGGCGTGTGGACTGTTGAGCGCCCGCCGTCAAGCCAATCCAAAACCGCTGGGTCATGCTCACGCCCGAGGGTTTCGACTATACGCCGCCCAAGACTGCAGTTCGTCAGCGTCAGCTCATTGAGGCGCTCCAGTGCGGCCCGGTCACGACGCGCGACCTCAACCTTCTCTATAACAGCATGTCGGCGACCATCAAGTCGCTCGAAAAACGCGGCGTCGTGGTTGTGGAGGAGCGCCGCGCCTGGCGTGGATGCAGCGAGCAGACCACGCTGTCCTCGGCAAGCGGCAAGGCGCCGGTCGCACTTACCAACGGCCAGCAGCAGGCGCTCACGCAGATTGAGCGCGCGCGCCTGGATGCGCACGGCGACGTGGTGCTCGTGGACGGTGTTACGGGCTCCGGCAAAACCGAGGTCTACCTCTCCGCTATCGAGCGCGTGCTCGCGGTCGGTCGCTCGGCCTGCGTGCTCGTGCCCGAGATCTCGCTGACGGCCCAGACCGTCGGCCGCTTCCGTTCGCGCTTTGGCGAGACGGTCGCCGTGTTCCATTCGCGCCTCTCGGCCGGTGAGCGCCTGGACCAGTGGGATATGGTCGCCAGCGGTGCGGCCCGCGTGGTCGTCGGCGCCCGCTCGGCGCTCTTTTGCCCGCTCAGCGACTTGGGCCTCATCATCATCGACGAGGAGCACGAGACCAGTTACAAGCAGGGTTCCAGCCCGCGCTACCATGCGCGCGAAGTGGCGGCCGAGATGGCGCGTCGCTATCGCTGCCCGCTCGTGCTGGGCTCGGCCACGCCTTCTGCTGAGGCCCTCGACCGCTGCCGCCGTGGCACGTATAACGGTGCCACCTGGACGCGCGTCGAGATGCCCGAGCGCCCGGGACACGCCGTGCTGCCCACGGTCCGTATTGCCGACCTGCGCCGGGAGTTCTCGCACGGCAGCCGCTCCATGTTCTCAAAACCCTTGATGGAGGGCTTGGAGCGTGTGGTCGAGCGCCGCGAGAAGGCCGTGCTGCTGCATAACCGCCGTGGCTTTGCGCCGTTCCTGATGTGTCGCGAGTGCGGCTGCGTTCCCACCTGCAACCATTGCTCCACGGCGCTCACGTACCACGAGCGCACGCACACGCTTCAGTGCCACACCTGCGGTTCGTCCTGGCGCGTGCAGCCCTATCCGGCACCCACGAGTCGCTGTCCCAAGTGCGGTAGCCGCTACCTTGCAAAAATGGGTCTGGGTACGCAGCAGATCGAGGACGCGCTGCGCCAGATGCTGCCCCAGGACGTCGCTGTCATTCGCATGGACGCCGATTCCACGCGCGGCAAGGACGCGCACAAAAAGCTGCTGGAACAGTTCGACGCGGCAGACTGCGCGGTGCTGTTAGGCACGCAGATGATCGCCAAGGGCCTCGACTTTCCCGAGGTCACGCTCGTGGGCGTTGTCAATGCGGATTTTGCCCTTAAGCTGCCCGATTTTAGAGCGGAGGAGCGCGCCTACGATCTGCTGGAGCAGGTTGCGGGCCGCGCCGGTCGCGGTGACCGTCCGGGTGAGGTCATCATCCAGACCTACCTGCCCGAGGACCCGGTCATTCGCGCCGTCGCCCAGCACGACCGCGCAATCTTTACCGACTACGACCTGGACCAGCGTCGCGATGCGCTGTACCCGCCGTTCGTCCGTTTGGTGAACATCCTGGTATGGTCGGCGAATCGCGATGACGCGCAGGACTACATCGGCCGCATCGCAAGGCTGCTCAAGCGCCGCTGGCACGCGGCCGCGCCCGACTTTTTGCGGGCGGGGAGTGCAGTGCCGCAGGTTTTGGGCCCGGCTTCGTGTGTAATCGAGAGAGCCAAAGACCGTTACCGCTTCCACCTGCTTGTAAAGTCGCCCGTGGGGTACCATGTCTCTGATGATATCGACGCCTGTCTCAAAGAGGCGGGTTCCGTGCGCGGCGTGAGCGTGAGCGTTGACGTCGACGCCTATGATTTGATGTAACAACCCGAAAGGATGGCCATGGAAGCCAACGGAATCGTACTGTCTCCCGACCCTCGTCTGCGGCAGGAGTGCGCCGTCATCGAGGAGATCACCCCGGTGATCGAGGCGCTTGCCGAGAAGATGAAGAAGATGATGTTCGAGAACGGCGGTTGCGGCCTGGCTGCCCCGCAGATCGGAGAGCTCATTCAGCTTGTCACCATCGACTGCGACTACAGCGACAAGAACGACTACGACCCGTACGTGCTCATCAATCCCGTGATCGTTGAGCAGAGTGACAACCTTGTGCCGTTTAGCGAGGGCTGCCTTTCCATTCCTGGCATTAGCTGCGAGATCGAGCGCCCCGACCATGTCGTCGTCGAGGCGTATGACATCGATGCCAACCTGATTCGCTATGAGGCCTCGGGCGATCTGTTCTGCGTGTGCCTGCAGCACGAGATCGACCACCTGCACGGCAACACCATGTTCGAGCGCCTTAAGCCCATGCAGAGGCTCAAGGCCGTCAAGGAGTACCAGGACGCCCTGGCCCGCGGCGCTCGACCGGGCGAGACGGAGTAGGTTTGTCCGTCCCCGGGGCACCCGCCTATATCATCCCGTGCTCAAACATTCTCGCTGCGCTGCGAAACTGCGCGCGAGACGATATAGGCGGGTGCCCCGGGGACTACGTTAACGCTGCTTGTCTCGCCCGGGTGCCGTGGGCCAGGGAGGGGCGTCTTCGCTGATAATTGCTTTGTTGGAAGAGCTGCTTTTATTGCGGCTCTTTCTTTGGTTTTGGGTATATTTGTTCTTGTTGAACTGTTCTTGCGACTGGGTGCGTTTGCGACCCGGAACGCTTTTGTTTTGTAGCCGTCTCGGCTCGTTATTGAGAGGAGACTAACTTTTATGCGTATTGTGTTTATGGGTACGCCCGATTTTGCTGTGCCTTCTTTAACTTCGCTTGTTGCGGCTGGCAACGAGATTGCGCTTGTTGTTACTCGTCCTGATGCTGTTCGTGGGCGCGGTAAGAAGCTTGAGCCTTCTCCTGTTAAGGCCAAGGCGCTTGAGCTGGGGTTGCCGGTTATTGAGGCTAATCGTATGACGCCTGAGGTTGTTGAGGCGCTTCAGGCTGCCCAGGCTGACATTTTCTGTGTGGCTGCCTATGGCTGCATTTTGCCCGATGAGGTGCTGCATATGGCGCCGCTCGGCATTGTGAATGTTCATGCGTCCTTGCTGCCTCGTTGGCGTGGGGCTGCTCCTATTCAGCGTGCCATTCTTGCTGGTGATGAGGTTGCTGGCGTTTCCATTATGCGCATTGGGCATGGCGTGGATACTGGTGCTTATTGTGCTCAGGCTTCCACGTCGGTTGCCGGTAAACATGCTGAGGCGCTGACCATGGAGCTTGGTGAGCTGGGCGGTAAGTTGCTGGCCGATACGCTTCCCTTGCTTGCCGATGGCTCGGCTGTCTGGACTGAGCAGGATGAGTCGCTTGTGACCCATGCTGCCAAGATTTCTAAGCAGGAGATGCGTCTGGATCCGCAGATGGCGGTGCTCGATTGCGTTCGTCATGTGCTTGCCTCGTCTGATACCGCGCCTGCTCGTTGCGTGATTGCCGGCAAGACCGTGCGTGTGCTCGATGCTGCGCCGGCTGATGTTTCGCTTGGCGAGGGTCAGGTTCTCGTTAAGGCTAAGCGCGTCTACCTTGGCCTTTCCGATAATGCGGTTGAGCTGCTCGAGGTTAAGCCCGATGGCAAGCGTGCCATGGCTGCCTCTGCTTGGGCTGCTGGCCTGCAGGGCGCCGATCTTATGTGGGGTGTTTTGTCATGAGCAAGCTGTCCCCCGCGCGCAAGCTTGCGCTCGATGTGCTGATGGAGGCCGATCGCCGCGGCATGTACGCGCGCGACGTGCTGTCCTCCCGCGCTTCTGCCAAGGCCATTGACCAGCGTGATTCCGCGTTTGCCGCCCGTTTGGCGCTCGGCGTTGCCGCCACACAGGGCATTTTGGACGAGCTGCTCGACCAGTTTCTCGATAAGCCCAAAAAGGTCGCGCCGCGTGTGCGCATGGCGCTTCGCATCTCGGCCTTCGAGATGCTCTACCTGCATACGCCGGGCCGCGTTGCCGTGAGCCAGGGCGTTGAGTTGGTGCGCAGCGGTGCTAAGTCTGCTGCGGGCCTGGCAAACGCGGTGCTGCACAAGGTTGCTGACAACGTTGAGGACTTTGCCACGGCATCCGACGTGGATGAGTCCGAGCGCCGCCTGGTTCGTCTGTCTCGTTTGATGGGTCTTCCTCGCTGGCTGTGCGCTCGCATTATGGCGTCGTTTGACACGCCAGAGGGTGCGCTTAACTTTGCCGGTAATCTGGCCCCCGCGCCGCTGGCCCTGCATGAGAACGCCTTTGCGACTAAGCCCGATCCGTATATCTCGCAGCTCGTCGCGCCTCTCTTCCCGGGCTGCCATGCTCCGGTTGATGCCCAGGTTACCGTTGCTTCGGGTGTGTTTGAGCGTGCTGCCGCGGTGGCGTCTGATCTCAACGCGCAGCTTATCGCCACAGCTGCCACGCGCCCTGGAAGCTGCCTTGAGATTGGTGCCGGTCGCGGTACCAAGACCTATGTGATGATGTGCCAGGCCAAGCGCGCCGGCTATGAGCGTCAGCATACGGCACTTGATCTTCATGACCGTAAGTGCGACCTAAATCTCGCGCGCCTTCACAAGGCGGGTATTCAGGGCGTTCGTACGGTTTCGGGCGATGCCTGCGAGCTTGATGAGGTGCTCACATCGTTTGATGCCATGCTTGGCGAGCCGGTTAAATTCGACACGGTCTTTATCGATGCGCCGTGCTCGGGCACCGGAACCATGCGTCGTCATCCCGAGATTCCGTGGCGTCTGACCGAAAAGGATGTGACGGTTGAGCTGCCCAAACTGCAGCTGTCGATGCTCAAGGAAGCCGCCGCGCGCGTGGCTGCCGGCGGCGAGCTCATCTATGCCACCTGCTCGGTTTGACGAGGAAACAAGCAGGTCGTGGACGCCTTCCTTGCTTCTCCCGATGGTGCCGGCTTTAGCGTGGCACCGCTTTCCGAGGCACAGATTCTGCAACTCCCCGAGTTCGATCAGGCCAAGAAGCTCGTATCCGTACGCCAGAACGATCGAGGCCTCTTCCAAAGCGTGCCGGTAAACGCCGACTCCTACGACGGCCACTTCTGCGCCAGACTGGTCCACAAGTAACGACTAAGTTGCGGTGAAATAGGGATTGAAAAGCCGCTTCTGCCCGCCAAACAGTCCTTATTTCACCGCAACTCACAAGGAAACCTGGGTAGCTTAATTAACTACCCATAGAGCAAAGAAATAGCCCCGCGATCGGTTTTGGTCGCGGGGCTGCTTGGTTCCTAGTGGCTATGCGGGCAGTTGGCGCAGCAGCCGCTGGTGGCGCTGGTGCTGGAGCCACCGCTGCGCTGGTCGGTGTTGTAGAAGCCGCTGCCCTCAAACTTGATGCCACTGGCTGAGAACGTCTTGGCGGCCGGAGCGCCACAGCTCGGGCACATGACCTCGGGGGTCTCGGACATGGGATGCTCAACCTCAAACACGTTGCCGCAACTCGAGCACTTGTAATCGTAGCGCGCCATAATACTTCCTTTTCAGCACAAAGCGGGCAGATCACTCTGCCCGCATAAATTCAAACGTCTGTAACTGTACCCTATATCGGGGGTTTTATCACGCTTCGCCCCAGAATCTATGGGTGTTGCGCAGGAGCTGTGCAGTTTTATCCTCGGCGGCTTCAATATCAGCCTCATCGGCCTGCCAAGTCCAGTTACCCGTAGCGACACCCGGTACGTTCATACGCGCATCGTCGCCCAGACCCAGCACGTCTTGCAGCGGCATCATCACAAGGGGAGCGTCGCTTGCCAGCGCGTCACCCATTAGCTTACCAGCGAACTCCTTGCCGCTCGGCTCGTCGCCGCCCGCAAAGGAACGCGTGCACCAACCGGCGAGCGTCGAGGTGTCGTGCGTCGAGGTATACAGGATCTTGCCGGGCGTGGGATTAATCCCGTTGCGGACGTCGTAATCGCTAAACTCCAGCACGTCCATACCGGGGAAGCCACAGGTCGAAGCCATGGCTCGAACACCGGGCGTCAGGTAGCCCAGATCCTCGGCGATAAAGTTGAGCGGGCCCAGCTCCTCGTAGGCGGTCTGGAACAGGTCTTTGCCCGGGCCTGCCAGCCAACGCCCGTCGGCGCAGGCCTTGCCCGCGGGAATGCTGAAGTAGCTGTGGAAGCCCAGGAAGTGGTCCAGGCGTACACGGTCGTACAGTGAGAACGCACGGCGCAGACGGTCCATCCACCAGCGGTAGCCAGTCTCCCTCATATGGTCCCAGCGGAACGTCGGGTTGCCCCACACCTGGCCCTCGGGCGCAAAGTTGTCGGGCGGCGCGCCGGAACTCTCAATCGCCATGCCGGTATCGGACAGCCAGAAGTTCTCGGGCTCGCTCCACGCGTCGGCCGAATCGTCCGAGACATACATCGGGATGTCGCCGATGACCTCGATGCCCTTCTTGTGCGCATAGTTCATAAGCTCGCACCAAGCCAGGTCAAAGCGGTACTGCATGTACGCCTGAAGCTCGGCCTCGTCGTGGAAATGCTTGTCGTCAATCAAGTGCTCGTTGTAGCGTGCAACATCGGTCGGCCAATCGTGGCGCGACTCGCCCTCAAAGTACTTCTTGACGGCCATATAGACGCAGTACTTCTCGAGCCAATCGGCATTGCGATGTTTAAACGCGGTGTAGAGCGGATCGGCATCCTCGCCGCCGCGAGCCTTCCAGGTCTCAAAGTCGGCGGCTAGTTCCTCGTGGCTTTCGGGCAGCAGGTCGATATTGCCCGCAAAGGCCGAAGGGCCAGCGTAGGGGGAGCGGAAGAAGTCCGTCGGGTTGACGGGCAGGACCTGCCAGTAGCGCATGCCCATGGCGGCCAGGTGGTCGATAAAGCGACGCGTGGGCGCGCCGATCGTGCCGGGCTTGCCGTCGTCGGTCGGCACCGAGGTGATGTGGCACACGACGCCCGCGCCGTGGTCGAGCGGCTCCTGTAGACGCTGCTCGGCGTGGTGGTAGATGATCGACGAACCCAGCGGATACAGGTCGAGCGTGACCGTGCCGTTGTGAATCTCGCACTCGTGACCGCTAATAACGTCGCTCGCGCATTCACCGAGCGCCGGAATCGTCACGCGGTGCGAATTGCGCAGGCTGCGGTTGATGATGACGGTCGCGGACTCGCCGTCTTTACCGGTACGGTTGTAGGCCAGCACCTCGTCATTGAGCGCAAAGGCCTTGATTTCACCGTCGATCATAAACGGCAGCGCGCGGCGCACAGCAGATGCGTTCTTGACGATTGCGAACGTATCGAAGTCGTGCAGGTCTTCCTTGGTCGGCAAGGTGCGGCGATTACCCGGATCGGTCAGGCCCTCAAGGCCGTACTCGTCGCCATAGTAAATCGAAGGCACACCGGGGAACGTCATCTGCATGAGCGTCGCGAGCCAAAAACGGCTCTTGGCCAGGCCCATCGCGTTCTCGTCCAGGCGCCATTTGCTGCGCTCGCACTCGGGCAGCTGCGACTCGTCGGGGCCGCCGCCGAGCACCGAGATGATGCGCGGACGGTCGTGGCTCGACAGCAGGTTGAGCGCGCAAGACAGGGCCTCACGCGGATAGTTCTCGCGTAGGGTCTCGATATCCTCGGCTGACTGGTAGGCATTTTTGTGGCCCATCAAAAAGCCAATAACCATGTCGCGGAAGGGGTAATCCATGGCCGAGTCGAGCTCGGAGCCTTGTAGATAGCGACGCAGATGGCCGTAGCTGATCTTGTTGGAGGCATCTTCCCAGACCTCGCCGAGCAGCAGCGCGTCGGGCTTCTCGGCGAGCACGGCCTTTTTGATCTCGGTCAGGAAGTCATCGGAAAGCTCGTCGGCCACATCGAGGCGCCAGCCATGGGCACCGGCGCGCAGCCATTTGCGGATGATACCGTCCTTGCCCAGAATCCGCTCGCGTACCAGTTCGGAGCTCTCATTGATGGCGGGCATATTGCCCACGCCCCACCAGCAGTCGTACGAGCCGTCCTCGTGGAAATAAAACGCATCACGCCACGGAGAGTCCTCGCTCTGCCACGCGCCGACACCGGGATAGTTGCCGTAGCGGTTAAAGTAGATCGAATCGTCGCCCGTGTGGTTGAACACACCGTCCAGAATGATGGAAATGCCCAGCTTCTCGGCCGCCTCGCACAGCTCAGTAAAGTCCTGCTCGGTGCCCAGAATCGGATCGATCTTGGTGTAATCGGCGGTGTCGTAGCGGTGGTTGCTCGCGGCTTCAAAAATGGGGTTGAGGTAGATGGCTGTAAAGCCCAGTTCGGCGATGCGAGGCAGGTCATTCTGGATACCCTTGAGCGAGCCGCCGTAGAAGTCCCAGGTCTTGATGGAGCCGTCCTCGGCGCGCTCGTACACAGGCGGCTCGTTCCAGTCCTCGACCATGCGGCGCTGAATGCCCTTACGCGGTTTTTCGACCTCGGCCAGCGTGCGCTCGCGCCAGTGCTCGTCGCGGGCATAGCGATCGGGGAAGATCTGGTAGACCATACCGCGCTCGTACCAGGTGGGACGGTTCTCACGGTGTTTGTAGACGGTGACCTGGAATGACGGTACCTCGGCGTAGTCGTAGGTTACGCCTTCTCCGCCGGTGCGGCCCTGTGGCGCGCCCAGGCGAACCTCGGGCTGGCCTTCGATATTGCAGATAAAGCTGTACCAGATAAGACAGGGCTCGGTACACTCCAGCTCGGCGGTAAATATGCCGTCGCCCTCGTGCGTCATGGGATACCGAGACTCACCGATCTCATCGACCCAGGTGCGCAGCGTAAGCGTTGCCTGCGCGGGATCGGCATCCTCCAGAATCACGGAGAGCGAAAGGGTAGTTCCTGTGGTCACAGCGCCAAACGGAGTGCGAAACTGCGGCAGACGGCTGTTGTGTATCAATCTCATAGTACGGTCCAGTTCAATTGAATCATGGCCTGCTGGCCATGGGCTTTACGCACAGGATATAAGTATATCTGTTGTACACAGGCTGTATAAACAACATCCGTTTACCATCGGCGAACGGTTGTCCTAGAAAATCGTTTTACCACTCCCTACAGAGAAGGGGCGCCCGGTTGGAGCGCCCCTTGCTTAGGGTTTGATTAGGTTTTGGATCGTCTGTGTGCTAGCGGCGCTTGCGGGTGGCCGTTGCCTTGCGGACGGACGTCTTTTTGGTCGGAGCCTTTTCCTCGGCCGCGGCGGCGGGGGAGACCGGGGTCTCCTTGGCGGGCTCGGGCTTGGCCTCTGCCTTCGGGGCGGCCTTGACCTCAGCGGTCTTCGGCGCCGGCTTGGCCTTTACCTCGGCCTTGGGCTCCACTTTGGCAGCAGCGGGCTTAGCCTCTGCCTTGGGAGCAGCAGCCTTGGTCGTGGTCTTCTTGGCCGTCGTCGTGGCACGCTTGCGCGTGGTGGTCTTGGCGGCCGGCTTGGCTTCGACGGATGCCTCGGCCTTGGTCTCGGCGGGCGTCTCCTCGACTTTGGCGGCCGGCTTTGCGGCTGCCTTGGTCGTGGCGGCCTTCGTGGTCGTTGACTTCTTTGCCGTGGTCTTCTTGGCGATCGCAGCCGTCTTCTTGGCAGTGGTCTTGGCCGGTGCCTTGACGGCGGCCTCGGCCTTTACCTCGGAAACGGCCTCGGCCTCGGCGGCCTTCTTGGCAGCTGCGGTTGTGCGCTTGCGCGTGGTCGTTGTCTTGGCAGCGGTGGTCTTGCTCGCAGTGGCCTTCTTAGCCGTCGTCTTACGAGTCGTGGTCTTCTTTGCCGAAGGCTTCGCAGCAGGCTTCACCTCAGGCTCAGGCTCGGGAGTAGCCTCGACCTTCACCTCAGGCTCGGCCTTTGCGGGCTCAGCCTCAACCGGCTTCTCCTCGGCCTTGGGCTCCTCTGCGGCCACCGGCTCTGCAACAGCCTCAGGCTCGTCGACAACAGCCGCCGGCCTCTCAATCTCCGGATGCATAAAGAAGTACAGGTCCAGATACTTATCGGCCGAGCGCGTCCAGCTAAAGTCTTGGCTCATGGCCTGCGTGACCAGCTGGTTCCAGGCGTCGCGGTTATCCCAGAACAGGCGTGCCGCGCGGAACACCGCGTCGCCCATCTCGTCGCCGTTAAAGTTGCTAAACGAGAAGCCCGTGCCTTCGCCGGTAAACTCGTTGTACGGCTGCACGGTGTCCTTCAGGCCACCGGTCTCGCGTACGATAGGCAGCGTGCCG
>JBKWEB010000017.1:0-45130 GCA_046976245.1 Collinsella sp.
CGCACACGGCGCCGGCGGCAACAACAGCGCCCCTGCCCACGCGCACGCCCTCCAGGACCACGGCGTTGGCGCCAATCATAACGTCGTCCTCGATGATGACGGGCGTGGCGCTGGCGGGCTCCACGACGCCTGCCAGCACGGTGCCGGCGCCGATGTGGCAGTTCTTGCCCACGGTGGCGCGGCCGCCCAGCACGGCGCCCATATCGATCATGGAGCCTTCGCCAATGACGGAGCCGATGTTGATGATGGCACCCATCATGATGACGGCGCGATCGCCGATCTCGACGCGGTCACGGATGATCGCGCCCGGCTCAATGCGGGCGTTGATGCCCTTAAGGTCGAGCATGGGGACGGCGGAGTTGCGGCAGTCATTCTCGACGTCGTAGTAATCGATGGAATCGGCATTGGCGTCCAGGATGGCCTTGAGTTCCTCCCAGTCGCCAAAGACGGTCTTGCCGCGACGACCACCGTAGACGTGCGCATCGCCCCACTGGACCTTCATGCCGGGCTTTTCGCGCACGTACAGCTTGACAGGTGTCTTTTTGGGCGCGGTGGCGATGTAGTTGATAATCTCCTGGGCATCCATCTCGGCTGCGTTACTCATATGCTGTTTCTCCTTTTCGTGGATACGGTTGATACCTGGTTAGGCAAACATGACCTGGTCGAAGGTGTAGAAGCCGGGGTCGCGGGTGACGAGCTTCTGAGCGGCGGCCAGGGCGCCGTTGACGAAGATCTGACGGCTCGTGGCGCGGTGGGTGAGCGTGACCTCCTCGTCCTGGCCAAAGAAACTCACTTCGTGGACGCCGGCGACAGTGGCACCGCGCAGCGAGTGCATGCCGATCTCCTTGGGATCGCGTGCTCCGCACATGCCCTCGCGGCCATAGACGGGGTGGTAGCCTGCCTCGGGCTCGGCTTCGACGACGGCGTCGAGCAACAACTTGGCAGTGCCGCTGGGGGCGTCGACCTTTTGGTTATGGTGCGTCTCGACGATTTCGCAGTCAAAGCCGGGCAGCTCGCGTGTAGCCTGCGCTACCAGATGGCGCAGGGCTGCGATACCGATGGAGTAATTGCCCGAGTGCATAACGCGGGTGTTCTGGCCCAGCTCACGCAGGCGGTCCATCTGCTCGGGGGTGTAGCCTGTGGTGCCTGAGACCAACGCCGCGCCCGTGCGCTCGACATAGGCGACGACAGCGTCGAAGGTCGCGACGTTCGAGAAGTCGATGATGACGTCGGCTGCCGGGGCGCCCTCGAGCTCGGTCAGGTCAAAACCGATCTGGGCCACGATATCAAAAACGGGCTGCCCGGCGGCATCGACAATGCTTTCGGCGGTGGTGCGGATGAGCGAGCCCATGCGGCCCGTTCCCATAATGACGGTCTTAATCAAGCAGACCAGCTCCCTTCAGAGCATCGGTAAGTGCGGATCGCGTGTCGTCTGCCATGGGGCACAGCGGCATACGGTAGTTTGCCTCGATCATGCCCATCTGGGCGAGCGCTTCCTTGACGGGGATGGGGTTGACCTCGCTAAAGAGGGCGTTGATGAGCGGCTGGCCGGCAATCTGGATATCGCGGGCGCGTGCCACGTCACCGTCCAGATAGGCGCGGCACATGTCGTGCACGAGCTGCGGCTGAACATCGGCCCACACGCTGATGGTGCCCGAGGCGCCCAGGCTCATGAGCGGTACGGTAAGCGCGTCCTCGCCCGAGTACATGCGGAAGTCGTCTGACAGCAGGTGGGCGATCTTGGCCGCGTAGGCGACGTTGCCCGAGGCCTCCTTAATACCCATGATGTTGGGGTGCGCGGCCAGGCGTTCTACGTTGCGCTCGCTGATGCCGCAGCCACAGCGGCCGGGGATGTTGTACAGGATGCAGGGGATGTCCACGGCATCGGCGACGGTCTTAAAGTGCTGATAGATACCCTCTTCATTGGACTTGTTGTAGTAGGGGGTAATGAGCAGCAGACCGTCGGCGCCCAGGCCCTGATAGGTGAGCGACTTGGTGAGCATGGTCTGCGTGGAGTTGGAGCCCGAGCCGGCAATAACGGGGACGCGTCCTGCAACATGCTTGACCACAGCGGCGACGACGGAGTTGTCCTCGTCATCGGTCATCGTGGCACTCTCACCGGTGGTGCCCAGGGTGAGGATGGCGTCAGTGCCATTTTGCAGGTGGAAATCGATAAGGCGCTCAAGCGCGTCAAAGTCGACACTGCCGTCCTTTTTAAACGGCGTGACAAGGGCGACGATTGAGCCCTCGAGATTGCGGATATCCGTGTTCTTCTCCTTCGCTTCCGCGATCTGGACGCGTTTGTTCCATTGGGCGGCGACTGCTAGGCGCTCGTCCTGAGCGCGACGGCGGGCGCTTTCGGCGCGCGATTTGGCCAGCAGCTCGCGGCCGCACGGCAGCACGTCGAGCGTGGCAAAGTAATCGCCCGGGCGCTCGGCGCGGCGAATGAGGTCTGCCGAGCCATCGGGGCGCAGCAGGACCTCGGCGGAGCGAAGACGGCCGTTGTAGTTGTAGCCCATAGAGTGGCCATGCGCGCCGGTGTCGTGAATCACGAGCAGGTCGCCCATGTCGATATGCGGAAGCTCGCGGTCGATGGCGAACTTGTCATTGTTCTCGCACAGATTGCCCGTGATGTCGTACGTGTTCGTGACGGTGGCTGCGGTTTTATCGGGACCGTCCGGCTGACCCATCACCGTGATGTGGTGGTAAGCGCCATACATGGCGGGACGAATGAGGTCGACGGCACTGGCGTCCACGCCGATATAGTCCTTGTAGATCTGCTTCTCGTGGATGGCCTTGGTGACCAGGCACCCATAGGGACCCATCATAAAGCGGCCCATCTCGGTGCAGATCGCCACATCGCCCATGCCAGCGGGAACCAGAATCTCGTCGTATGCCGCGTGCACTCCCTCGCCGATGGCGTGAATATCGTTGGCCTGCTGCTCGGGCAGATAGGGGATGCCGACGCCGCCGGACAGATTGATGAAGGCGACGTGTGCGCCGGTCTCGCGCTTCAGGCGTACGGCAAGCTCAAAGAGGATACGCGCGAGCTTGGGGTAGTAGTCGTTGGTGACGGTGTTGCTGGCAAGGAATGCGTGGATGCCAAAGTCCTCGGCGCCCTTGGCTTTGAGCATGCGGAAGGCCTCGAAGAGCTGCTCGGTGGTCATGCCATATTTGGAGTCGCCTGGGTTGTCCATGATGCCGTTGGAGAGCTGGAACAGGCCGCCTGGATTAAAGCGGCAGCTGACCGTTTTGGGGATGGGCCCCGCAACACGCTCAAAGAACTCGATGTGGCTGATGTCGTCAAAGTTGACGATGGCACCCAGCTTGTCGGCGAGCTCAAAGTCGGCAGCCGGCGTATCGTTGGACGAGAACATGATGTCGTGTCCCGTGATACCCAGCGAGCGGGCGATCATGAGCTCGGTATAGCTCGAGCAATCGCAGCCGCAGCCGTATTCGTTGAGAATGGAGATGAGCGCCGGGTTGGGGTTGGCCTTGACGGCAAAGTATTCCTTAAAGCCCGGGTTCCATGCAAAGGCGTCGCGCACTTCTTGCATGTTGCGGCGGATGCCCGCCTCGTCGTATAGATGAAACGGCGTGGGGAACTGCTCGACGATATGCTCGAGTGTCTCCTTGTCCACAAACGGCTGCTTGGCCGCATATGCCTCGTTGGGGGTCAATGCCATGTCCCGTAAACCTCGCTATCCAGACGGCGCCATCTGCGCATCGAATCCGCATAGCGTGGACCCAATGTCCGGATAGCGCTCCCGCATTGCTGCAGACAGTCCTGTGGGTGTTTCCCACAGGCCCACCAGGTTGTTCGTGCCCGTAAAACCCAGTTCGGCGGGTTTCGCCTCCCCACGGGGTCAAAGCCTGCCGGCTCGCCCGTGGCTCTTCGTGCCCGCGCCTCTATCAAGTGGTAAAGACCCTATCACGTTGCACTTTACCAAACAAGAGTATTCGTATATAACGTTTAAAAAATGCAGGGATATGCTGGAAACATGTGCGCCACAATCCTGTATCACAATAAGTTGCAACAGATGTGCCTCACGAAGGGATCCTCTATGACCGAGCTCCAAGAACTCCGTCGCTATCGCCGCGATCTCCATCGCATTCCGGAGCTCGATTTCGATCTTCCGCAAACCATTGCCTATATCGAGGGCGTGCTGGCACCGCTCGCTTGCGAGGTGACCCATCCGTGCCCCAGCTGCGTCTGTGCTTTCTTCGACGCCGGCGTTGATGCCGCGCATGCCACGGCGATTCGCGCCGATATGGATGCGCTGCCCATCGCGGAGGCGACGGGAGCGGCCTTTGCCTCGACCCATCCCGGTAAGATGCACGCTTGCGGACATGACGGACACATGGCCATGGCGCTTGCCGCCGCGACGTATGTCGACCGTACGATTCGCGAGCAGCCGGGCGCCATTAGGCGCAACGTTCTCTTTGTGTTCCAGCCGGCCGAGGAAACGACCGGTGGTGCCAAGACGGTATGCGAGAGCGGTGTGTTCGAGCGCTATGGGGCTGACCGCATTTTTGGCTTCCATGTGTGGCCCGATCTGCCTGCCGGCACGTTGGCGAGTTGTTCCGGTCCGCTGCTGGCGCGTTCGAGTGAGACACACATTCATATTCACGGGACGAGCATCCATATCGCTAAGACCTATGGCGTTCCGGTCGAGGAGTCGCACGATGCGGCGCTGGCGGCTGCCAAGTTCTTGGTTGCCGAGCGCGAACTGATGGACGAGCTGGGCACCGACGAGCCCTGTATCGGTAAGTTTGGTCTGCTGCAGGCCGGTACGGTTTGCAACGCGGTGGCGGGGGAGGCCCATGTGGCCGGAAGCCTGCGTGTGTTTACGGACGACATGTTCGACCGGGCGCGCGAAGGCGTGCGCCGCGTGCTGGACGATGCCTGTGCCGCAACGGGCTGCACGTATGATCTCAACTTTGCCGAGGGCTATCCGCCGGTCGACAACGACCCCGAGTTGTTTGCCAGCGTCGCGCCTGCCTTGCCCGGGCTGCAGCTTGTGGAGGAACCGCTGCTGATCGCCGAGGATTTCGCGTTCTATCAACGCCATCTGCCGGGCGTGTTTTTCCTGCTGGGCACGGGTATGCCAGAGGACCAAGACAACCCGAGTGATTCGGATGGCTGTCCCGCCTATGCCACAAGCGCTCTGCATACCGATAGCATGCTCTTCGACGAGGAAATCCTTCTCAAAGGCCTCGATGTCTACAAACGATTGCTTTTGCTTGACTAAGGCGCAAAGGACTATTTGTTCTAGAAAACACGAACAAACGTACGATATAATAGAGATGTAAGTCTATAGAAACGTTTGACGTTACTAACGTAAGGCGATACTATGATTGCATCGTATAAAGATGAGGATACCGAACGCTTTGCCATGGGTGTGCGGGTCAGGAGGTTCGTGCCCTTTGAGCGTGTTGCGTTGAGGAAGATTCGCCAACTGCAGGTTTGTGCTTCGCTTGATGATCTTCGCGTTCCACCGGGCAACCGCCTGGAAGCTTTGAAGGGCGATCGTGCCGGTCAATATAGCATCCGTGTTAACGAGCGCTATCGGGTCTGTTTTGAGTGGAGACAGGAGATGGCTTGGAATGTCGAAATCGTCGATTATCACAAGTGATGAGACTTCGGCCGATTTGCTGTCGCCGGTGACTCCTGGTGAGCTTCTCAAAGAGGAGTTTCTTGTTCCCATGGGCATTTCTCAATATCGCCTTGCGAAAGAGACTGGGATTCCGGCTCAGCGTATCGGGCAGATTGTCTTGGGAAAACGTCGCGTGACGGCCGACACCGACCTCCGTCTTTGCCGTTATTTTGGCCTGACGGATGGTTATTGGCTGCGCGCTCAGGTGGCGTTTGACCTTGAGGCCGAGAAAAGGCGGATCGAACCGGAGCTGAATAAGATCGTTCCTGTCCAGCAGGCCGCTGCGTTGTAGTGCTCAAAGATATTGAGGTTGGAGTGACGATGGAACGACGCCGACAGTCTGCCATTTATAGTCCCGGTGGGTGTGGATGCGGCTTGTTGTTGCTTCCGGTTATTGCTGTGAGCATTGGCGTGATGTTTGCGCTTGCTGGGCTGGCTGCGGCGGCACTCGTACTGTTTATCACTGCCATCGGCGTGACGATTTGGCTCTGCCGCAATCGCGAGCGACGCCGTGCCGGCGGTAAAACCAATGTCGGCTGGGTTGTATTCCTGGTCATTGCGTACCCGCTGAGTGTCAGCTACCTGGTGTTCTTTGTCCTGTTGATGGTCAGTGCCTTTACCGGGGAATCCGTCACGGTGGGTTGATGCGCTGCCGGCAGACGGTCGCGCAAAGTGCGTTTGCTCGGCGTTTGGATAACTGCATTGGCCGTTTACCGCAACCTTAGCTCTCTGCTAATGAATTCAAGTTTAATCCTTCCTACGATGTGCTGTGTGCCGGCACGGTAGCCGGATCGTAGGAAGGATGAATAATGGCAAAAGAGGGAAAGAAGCCGATCGGTAAGATTGTCCTAGGCGTCATCGTGGTGCTGGTTATTGTCGGTGCCGTGGGCTCTATGGGCGGCAACTCAACCGATTCGCCTGCGAGCGATTCGGCAAAACCTGCCGGGACGACACAGCAGGCTGAGGAGCAAAAAGAACCGCAAGAACCGTATACCATTGCTGACGAGGCTGAAGACACTTCCAATCAGTTTGCCTATAAGATCACGGGGACGCTGACCAATAACACGGACAAGGAAAAGAGCTACATTCAGATTGAGTATGTTCTGTATGATGCTGATGGCAACCAGGTTGGAACGGCTCTTGCAAACACCAATCATCTGAAGGCGGGCGGCTCCTGGAAGTTCGAGGCGCTGGGCACGGTGTCTCCCGATCAGGTCGCCAGTTGGGGGCGTTCGGACGTAAGCGGTTTTTAGCATGTTGTATGCACTGGGGGAGGTGAAGTCGTATGCCCGATAAAAAGCTGACTGACGAGTTACTCAATGAGCTTCTCGACGCGCCAAACATCGATGGCTATATCAAGGAGCACGACTTTGCCGCCCCGTCGCTTTCGGACTACCTGAAGCAGCTACTGCAGGAAAAGGGCTTGGAGCGCTCGCGCGTGGTTCGTATGGCCGATCTCAATGAGACCTTTGGCTATCAGATCTTTACCGGTGCGCGGCATCCGAGCCGCAATAAGGTGCTGCAGATTGCCTTTGCGATGGCGCTGGCGCTCAAAGAAACCAACCGTGCGCTGACGGCTGCCGGGGTAAGCGTCCTTAACTGCAAGGACCGCCGCGATGCGATTATCATTTTTTGCATCGATCGAGGGTGCAGCCTCCAAAAGGTCAACGAGGAGCTGTATCGCTTTGGCGAGGAGACGGTGAGTTAGCGGCTGATATCTGAGCCGGCGGAGCTGCCGAACAACGATGCAAGCGAACGGGGCGCAGATGCCATGGGGTGTCTGCGCCCTGCGCTATGATGGAGGCTATGGATACTCAGAGCCCAACATATTCCGATGACGAGCTGACCGCAGCGCTTGCCGAGCACCTGGCGTCGCTCGATCGCGACGACAGCTATCGCGTGGAGCGTGTACTTAAGCGCTCGTCCGTCGAAACAACCGAGCTCGTGTACTTTGAAGGAACCGGCGGTGGTTCGCTCGGTCCCTTTGTTCGTAAACGCATCGATGCCTCGGCTCAAATCGGCGGGGCATACGAGCGTCTGTTTGCCGCTCAGCGGGCAGGCAGGCGTTTTGAGCACCTGCCCAGAATCGTCGATTGTCGTCGTGTGGGCGACGAGCTCAACGTGGTTATGGAATACATCGAAGGGGAGACACTCGGGGCGCTGGTGGACCGTCTGGGAGCCACCCCCGATTATGCGCGTGAATTGTATCCTGCCCTATGCGATGCCGTGGGCGAGCTCCATGCCGGTTTTGCAATGGTGGGGGAGACGTCGGCGCCGGTGATCCATCGCGACCTCAAGCCGTCGAATATCATCGTGACAGGTGCCAACTATACGCCTGATGACGGCCTGGCATTTTCATCGCTGGTGATTATCGACCTGGGGATCGCGCGCGTATGGCGCGATGGCGCCGATGCTGACACCGTCAAGTTTGGCACGCGACCCTATGCGCCGCCCGAGCAGTATGGGTTTGGGCAGACGAGTGTGCGCAGCGATGTCTACGCACTTGGGGCCCTGTTGTTCTTTTGCTTGACGGGAGTCGACCCTAAACCAGGGCTCGACATGCGCGAGCAATGTGAGGCATGCGGCATTCCCACTCCACTTGCCGATGCCGTCTGCATGTCGATGGCGCTCGACCCGGCCAAGCGTTTTGCGAGCGCGGAAGCGTTGGGACGGGCGACGCGCGCGGCATACGATCTAAGTCGCCCCGTGCGGCCTCCTGCGCCTGTGCTTGTCCGTACTCCGGCCTCGGAGACGGTGTTGACGCCCCAAGGACTCCAGAACCCCACAGGGCTTCCTAGGCCTGCCGCCTCCACTGCATGCGGTCTGCTCTCTCGCGTTCCGGAGTCTCTGGGGCGCATTTGGAATACGCTCGTCTTCTTCTCGCTGCTTGTGTTCTTTGCCGGAAGTCACTTTGCCGTCTTTCACCCCACGGGAGCAAACCAAAGCTACCCGACGTGGCTTCTCATAATCGAGTATTTTTTCTTTGTCGATGGCCTTATGGTGCTTATGCATTTTGCGCTGTTCGACAAGCGTCGTCTTCGTCGGCGATTCGCGCTGCTCGACAGCTATCGCGGCAAGAAACTCGCGAAACTCTGGCTCAAGGCATTGGGTGTGCTGCTCCTATGCATGATCGTCATAGTCGCGGTTGCCAATGCGACCGGCGTCGTCGATACCTCCGCTACCTAAAAGAAAAGGGCCCCATTGGGGCCCTTTGCAGTTGCACTTAGATGCGGTTCATCTGAGCGGCGACTTTGTTGTACCAGTCCTGCCACGTGGGCGGGCAGTACTTTTTGGCTGCTGCCGGGGTAAGGGTGGAGCCGTAGTTGGCGCCCAGATAGGCAACGTGAGCGGAGATGCCCTCGCTCCAGCTGCCAAAGCTGCGCCAACCGCCGCCACGGGCACTCCAGCCCCAGGCGTTGTAAGAATTGGCGCAATAAGCACCCTTGGTGCTCTCGATGCAAGCGATGGCGGGGGACCAACGGGGGTCGACACCGGTATTCCAAGCGGCGACGGCAAAGTTATAGCCCTGGCCTGCCATGGGGGAGCCGGCGAGATAATTGTCGATGCGGCTCGTCCACTCATTAATGAACGAATCGTAATCGGAGCTACCGGTATTGGCGTTGTTCACCGTGGTGTCGATGGTGGTGTTGGTGTTGGTGGCCTGGCTGCTGGAATTGCTGCCGCTTACGCCCTCGCCCGAGAGCTTCTCGGCGGCAGCGGCCTTATCGGCCTCAAGCTTGGCAAGCTCGGCGGCATTTTCCTGCTCGGCTTTTGCCTGTGCCTCGCTGCGGAGCTGCTGGGCCTGTGCCAGCGCATCCTCGGCGTTTTTCTGCTCTGCCTCAAGCTGAGACTTGGCCTGCTGGAGCTCAGCCTTGTTCTGCTCGAGTTCGGTTTGCATGTTATTGAGCTGTTCGATCTCGTCGACGCTCGAGCTCGTGATCTGGTTGGTGTATTTGCAGGTCGTGATGAACTCACCCAGGCTCTGTGCGTTGACCAGGAAGCTCACGATGGGATTGGTGCCCTTCTGATACTTGTACAGATCGCGCATGGCGGAGCTTGCCTTGGCCTGCTGCTCGGGAAGCTTGGCCTCGATTTCCTCGATGCTTGCCTCATTGGAGTCAATCTGCTTTTGCAGGTCATCGAGTTTGGTGCGGGCGTCGTTGTAGGCGCTCGTGGCGGCTTCGATCTTCTGCTGGGCTGCGGAAAGCTGGTCCTGCGTTGCCTGCGAGGCGGCATACGCCGCAACGGGGGAGAGCATCGGCGTGGCCGTCAGCGCAACGGCGAGCACGGCGCTCGTGATGATACGAGCCGGCTTCGACGCAATGAACGCTGCGGTGCGATGATTCGAATGCTGCATCCAATCCCTCTGCAATCAATCGTAGGTTATGGTTCGAACGGTATTCTACTACTGCTTTCGACCTCAACTTGAACCTTAAAGGTTCCAAAGGGTCAAGTTGAACTTGAGGCTTTGGCTTTGACCTGCAGTTATGATGAATTGTTGAGAAACCATAGAGTTCAACTTTAACGTTACAGAGCTCTGTTTGAGAGGAGTTTTGGGCTGTAAAAGCCATCTCAACGTGGGGTTTTATAACTACAGCGTGCCCTTCTGGCGAGCCTGCTCAATCTCTTCGAGGGCCTCGGCGGGGGTGAACGAACAGGTGCCGTCGCCGAGCTTGACTACCTGGATTTCGTCACCGGCGTTGACCTCTCCGCCCTTTAGTACCACGCCGAAAACGCCCTCGTGGGGAAAGATGCAGTCGCCGGCGAGATAGTAGATGGCACAACGGGTGTGGCAGACCTTGCCGATTTGGCTGATTTCGACGAGCACGTCGCTTCCAAGCTTGAGCTGTGTGCCCAAAGGGAGCGAGAGCAGGTTGATGCCCCGGGTTGTGAAGTTCTCCCCAAAGTCACCCTCGTGTACGTCGAGCCCGCGTGCCTGCGCCGTCTGGATGGACTCCGCGGCTAAAAAGGAAACCTGACGGTGCCAATGTCCGGCGTGCGCATCGGTGGCGAGGCCAAATTGCTCTATAACGGTGTCGCGTCCATCGGCGACGGGCGACTTGCGAGTGCCCTTGTGTACCGACGTGTTGATCGAGACGATGTGGGCGGGTCCGTTGTAGGCGTCGTTTGCCGTGCACAGGGGAGCGGTCGCTTTCGCACGTTTCGCCAGCTCGCGCCTCGCGGCATTGAGGATGGGATTATCGGTCGGATGGTCTTGGGGCACGTGCGCGCCTTTCGCTCGAGGATGTCAATACACTGAATCCTACAACAATGGTAGGTTCATTGCCCGTTGTCATACAACGGTGAGCGCCGTCTTCGTGCTGGCCTTCGTGCTGGACGATTACGTCGAGGACGATTACGTCGATTGCCATAGATACGGTGGAGCTTTGGGCGCCGGCGGCTTGGCACGCTAAAATAAATCAGTTGCGCAAAGACCGCCCGTTGTGTGGGCAGTTCATGATAGGAAGTTTCCATGGCATTGCAATTTACAGAGCGCGAGTTCATTCCCGTGCTGCTTGGTGGCGACATCAACGCCTATTCGGTGGCGCGCGCCTTCTACGAGGAGTACCAGGTCAAGAGTCTGGTCTTTGGCAAGTATCAGACGGGTCCCGCGTACCGCAGCCAGATTATCGACTACACGCCCAACGTGGATATCGACACCATGCCCGTGATGCTCAAAACCGTCAACGGCATTGCCCAAGCGCATGCCGACAAGACTATTGTCCTTGTGGGCTGCGGCGACAACTATGTCGCTCTCGTGGCTCAAGCCAAGGATGCTCATGAGCTGGCGGATAACATCGTCGCTCCCTACGCGCCCTACAGCATGCTCGAGCAGTGCCAGAAGAAGGAGATCTTCTACGAGCTGTGCGAGAAGCATGGCGTGCCCTATCCACACACGTTTACCTTTACCAAGGCGATGCTCAATGCTCAGGGTGAGGCGCCTGCCGAAGTGCTCGACCAGATCGATTTTCCTTACCCGATGATTCTGAAGCCTTCTGACGGCATCATGTGGTGGCAGCATGAGTTCGAGGGCCAGAAGAAGGCCTATGAGATTGCCGACCGCGCCGAGCTGGAACAGGTCATTCGCGATTCGTATGCCAGCGGCTACACCGACGATCTGATCTTGCAGGATCGCGTGCCCGGCAACGACGAGTACATGCGCGTGCTCACCAGCTATTCCGACCGCAACGGTAAGGTCCGCATGATGTGCCTGGGCCATGTGCTGCTCGAGGAGCATCAGCCCCACGGTGTCGGCAACCATGCCTGTATCATTACCGAGCCTAACGACGAACTCATGGGCGGCGTGCGCAAGTTGCTCGAGGACCTTCACTTTGTGGGCTATTCCAACTTTGACGTTAAGTACGACGAGCGCGACGGCTCGTTTAAGTTCTTCGATTTCAACACGCGCCAGGGCCGCAGCAACTACTACGTCACTAACAGTGGCTTTAACGTTGCCAAGTATGTGGTGGACGAGTATGTGTTCAACCGCCCGTTTGAGCCGGAGTTTGTGACGGCGCAGGACGAGGCCCTGTGGATGGTCGTCCCCATGGGCGTCGTCGACAAGTACGTCAAGGATCCCGAGCTGCGCGCTAAGGTGCATCGCCTGGACAAGGAAGGTAAGGGCGCCGACCCTTCGTTTATGAAGGGCGACTTTGTCTTTAACCGCTGGCTGCGCATGTGGCACACCAAGCTGCGCCACTTTAAGCTGTTCAAGACGTATTACAAGTAGATGAGTGCGGCGCCCGTCCGGTTTGCATCGGGCGGGCGCGGGTATGATACGCGCAATTGCGCAAGCGTTACCAAGGAGGCGGCGATGGAAAAGCTGGGAGTTATCGGCGGCATGGGCGCCGAGGCCACGTCGTATTACTACGACCAGGTGGTGCGTCATACGGCTGCTGCCTGCGATCAGGAACATATCGACATGGTGGTGCTCTCCAAGTCGACCATGCCCGACCGCACGTTGGCCATTAAGACCGGCGAGCATGCCAAGCTGCTGGCGACCATGAAAGAGTGCGCCCAGGCACTCGAGTCGCTGGGCTGTGCGCACATTGCCATTCCCTGCAACACGTCGCACTACTTCTACGACCAGATCCAGTCGTTTACGAAGGTGCCGATTATCCACATGCCGCGTGAGTCGGTGCGCTATGCTCTGGCCGGTGCGGTGATGGGGGAGTGCGAGTTCGATCCCAACCTGAGTATGCCGGCCGAGCCGGTGCACAAGATTGGCATTATGGGAACCGATGGCACCGTGGGCGCGGGCGTCTACGGCCGCGAATGTAAGGCTGCGGGTGTTGAGGTTGTCTATCCCAGCGAGAAACGTCAGAACGATGTGATGTCGCTTATCTACGATGATGTGAAGGCCGGGCGTGAGCCCGATATGGATAAGTTCGACCGTGTGATGTGGGAGTTTGCCCGTAGCGGCTGCGACCGCGTCATTCTGGCCTGCACCGAGCTCTCGGTGCTGCAAAAGTACCGAGAGATGCCCGAGATCACCCTCGACGCCATGGATGTCCTGGTGCGCGAATCCATCATCCGCAGCGGCGCTCCCTACCGCCTCTAGCTTCCGACCTGTCAAAAAGGGACAGGTTAATTTTGGTAGGTTTTATCTGGTGAAACAGTAAAGGCCTCGGCTCGTTTGGTGCGAGCCGAGGCCTTTTGCGTTGGGCGGTTGCTGTCGGTGGTGAACTAGAACAGGAAGCCGATGGCGATGAGGGCGATGCTGACGATGAGTACGGCGATGTCCAGGCCCTTGATGGGGTAGCGCTTGTACGAGCTGGCGCGCGTACGCAGATAGAAGCCGCGCTGTTCTGCCGCCAAGGCTGTGGCATCGGTCTTGCCCACGCTCGAGATGAGCAGTGGCACACACAGTGGCAGCATGAGCTTAAGCTTCTTGATGGGGTTCTTGGTGTCGTACTCGACGCCGCGTGCGGTCTGCGCCTCCATGATGGCGTTCATCTCCTGACCAAACACCGGCACAAAGCGCAGCGCCGTGGTAAAGGTGAAGGCATAGCGATACGGTACGTGCAGCACCTCGACGCAGGCGTTGGCAAGGTCGTTGAGCTTGGTCACCATGAGCATGAGGATGAGTGGTAACGCCACACCCAGTAGGCGCAGGCAGGCCTTCGATCCTGTGATGAGGCCCGTGTCGGTGATAAAGCCCCACACCACGTTGCCATCGCGCATAAAGGCCAGCTGGAGCACCAGCATGATAAGCGCGAGCGGGATCAGCAACTTGAGCAGCGAGAACAGACGGTCGACGACGCCGGCATAGGCACCCAGCGCAAGGGTGAGTGCCAAAAAGCCCAGCAGCGCCACGTAGGTGTCGGACAAGAAGATGCCGACGATGATGGCGGCGGCGAGGCCCAGTTTGACGACGGGGTTCAGGCGATGCAGTAGCGTATCGCCCGGCATGTAGTCGATGACGTTAACCACGGTGGACCATCTCCTTGGTAATTCGAACGACATCGGTGACCTCGCTCACCTGCGCAAAAGCGGGCGAGACGGAAGATGCCAGACGGCGCGAGAGTTCAATAACCTGGGGAGGCTCCACGTAGGCACGCCGCATGAGATCGATGTTCGAGAATAGCTCGTGCGTGCGGCCGCGGTCGAGGATGCGACCGTCGGCCATTACCACAATGCGCTCGGCAAAATCCGAGACGACTTCCATATCGTGGCAGACCATGATAACGGCGCAGCCACGCTCGGCCATGGTGCGCACCGTTTCCATGACGGTCATGCATTCGCGGTAATCAAGGCCGCTCGTGGGCTCGTCGAGTACGACGATCTTGGGCTCAACCACTACGACGGAGGCAAGCGCCACCATTTGTCGCTGGCCACGCGAAAGCGAGAACGGTGCCTCATCGGCAGGCAGGCCAAAGCGGTCGATGACGAGTTGGGCACGACGCAGAGCCTCGGCACGGTCCATGCCGCCAAGCTCCAAGCCAAAGGCGACCTCGTCGAGCACGGTGTCCTTGCAGATCTGACGGTCAGGGTTTTGGAAGAGGGTCGCGACCTCGCGAGCGATGCGGCTCGTGGGAACGGCTGCGGTATCCAGTCCCGTGACGCGCACGCTGCCCGAGGCGGGCTTAAGCAGGCCCGTGAGCAGTTTGGTGAGCGTGGTCTTGCCGGCGCCGTTTTGGCCGACGATGCCCACGAGCTCGCCAGGATAGAGCGTCAGGCTAAGGTCGTGTACGGCGGCGCCGCCATTGGGGTAGGCAAACTCAACGTGATCGAAGGTGAGTACGGGTTCGGCGTCCTTGGCATGAGGACGCAACGACGGTGCATGCGGGGAACCGGCGGGTGCCTGGGCTTCGATGGCCGCGTGTGCGGGGTCGACGATGCCCGAAATCAGGCGCTCAGCCTCATCGACATCCAAGCAGGGGGTACCGCTTACCAGGCCATCGGTTTGGAGGCTATTGAAGATACGCGTGACGCGAGGGCAGTCGACGCCGATGGCACGGAGCTCGTCGGTATGCGCGAAGACCTCGTGTGGCTCGCCCTGCAGCGCAATTTCGCCATGGTTGAGCACGAGCACGCGGTTGCAGTACTCCGAGAGCAGGGCGACCTTTTGCTCAACGACGACGATGGTGATTCCAAGTGCGCGGTTTGCCTCACGCAGCGTCTCGAAGACCAACGTGGAGCTAGCGGGGTCGAGTGCCGCGGTGGGCTCGTCGAGAACCAAGACGCGCGGACGCATGGCGAGGATGGCGGCGATGGCTACCTTTTGCTTCTGTCCGCCCGAGAGGGTGGCGATCTCGCGGTCGCGCAGGTCGCTGATGCCGACGGTCTCGAGCGTTTCGCTCACGCGCCGCTCGATCTGGTCGTGGGGAACGCCAAAGTTCTCGAGGCCAAAGAGCATCTCGTCCTCGACGACCGAGGCGACCATCTGCGTGTCGATATCCTGCAGCACACTGCCGACGATTTGCGACACGTCGGTCAGCGAGACCTCGCAGGTGTCGTGGCCGTCAACCATGACGGACCCAAAGAACGTGCCGGTGTAGTGGTGGGGCACGGCACCCGACAGGCAGGCGGCAAGCGTGGACTTGCCGGCGCCCGAGGGCCCGATGATGCCGATGAAATCTCCCTTGTTCACGCTGAGCGAGATGTGGCTGAGCGCCTGCTCGGTCTGCGTGCCATAGGAGAACGAGACATCGTCGACGTTGATGATCGTTTCCATGGATACCTTTCATAGTCATTGGGGACAGTCTTAAATGACCAGTTGTTTAAGACCGTCCCAAAAAAGCTCGTTGTTTGGGATGGCCTTTGGTGGTGAAGCACGGAGACGGCTTTACGAGGGGCCCCAGGTTGGCGCGAAAGAGGAGCGAAGCGTACTTGGGTACGCGAGCGTCGAATGAACGCCAAGATGGGGTGGCTCGTAAAGCCGAGCGGGTTAGTTGAGCCTAAGGGCCTTCTGGATGGGCAGATAGAGGGCGCCGACCAGAATGGCGTTAAAGACGGCGGTCATGGCGACGACGGGCAACATGGCGGCGGCGAGCTCGCCGACCACGCCGAGCATGGCCATCTTGATGACCATGAAGATGACGCCGGAGACAAAGGTGGTCAGGAAGGTTGCGACAATGGCGATTGCGGGCTTGACCTGACCGTCCTTGCCGGCGGCGTTGACGATGCCGGCCATGAGCATGGCGGCGATGCCCTCGGCGGCAAAATCGACGAACGGCGAAGTGGTGGTGATCTGGATCACGGCAGCCGAGATGAGGCCAATGACGAGCGCCTGGCCGATGTTGGGGCGAACGACCAGGATGGTGAGGCAGAAGGCCGAGATGATGAACTCGGGGCTGATCATGCCGCCCGAGATGCCTGAGATGGCCTTGCCGACGGTGAAGTTGAGGATGAAGCCGGCGGCGAGCAGGATGGCGAGCAGGACGAGAGCGCGGACGTCGAGTTTGCCGCGGTCGGCGGTCTGGACGGTGCGGGGCTGGGTGGCGGTGGTGTTCTGAGACATGGTGAAAATCCTTTCTGAAGGGAAGCGCAGGGGAAAAGCGGAGGCGCGTGATGCGAATGCGATCGGGCTCGAGATAGAAAAAGGCCCCCGGTCGAAACCGGAGGCCTTCCAATCACCTAGAGCGCAAAAACAGGCGTGAGGGACTCACTGTCGACCGATCGTATTCGCATCACGCCACCACCAGTTGTTGAGAGAGTTCATCGTGTTCTTCATGTTGGTGGCTCCTTTCGTGATGCCGTGGCGCGGTCGCACCTAGTTGCTGTTGCGCTGCACTATAGCACAGCGAAGTATGTGCGGGGAAATCTTTTTTGAAAAGATTTCAGGCGGGTTTCCCGTCGGTCAAAAGGCGGGTTAAGCGGGCGAGGCTGCCATTGCTGCCTTGCCCGCTCGGCTAGGACATGAGGGCCTTAGGCCTTCTTGCGACGATAGACCACGTAGGCGCAGACACCGATGACGACGACGGCGCCAACGGCCATGGCGGCCATGTTGTTGCCCTCGGACTTCTCCTCGGTGACCTCTTCCTCTTCGGCCTCGGGCTCGGCCACGTCCTCATCGGAAAGGGCCTCGTCGGCGTAGGTGATGGACTCGACCAGGCGGTCGTTGTCGGCATCGTAGTCACTCGGGACGAACTCCTCGGAGAAGTCGCCCTCCTGGAGGTAGTCACGCATCTCCTCGAGCATGGCCTTGCACTTAACATAGGTGTTCTTGGTTGCAGCCTTGCCGGCCTTGTTGGCTAGGGCGGTGCGGGCTTCGGTGCCTTCTTCGGCCTGCATGGCCTCGTCGACGGTCAGGTTCTGCTCGATGAGTTCCTTCTGCAGGGCGTCGAGATAGGCGCGGACGCCGGTGGCGCAGTGGTCGCGGTTCTCATAGGCGAGCGTGTTGATGTCCATGAGGACGTAGTTGATGGAGTTCTTGGGCTCCTCGTTGTTCACGACGTCTTCCTCTTCGCAGTGATCGAAGGAGACATCCTGATCGCTGAAGTAGGGGCTGACCTTGGTGAGCAGTGCGGAGTAGAGAGGGATGGCGACGGAGAACTCGGCGTTGGAGAGCATCTCCCACTGAATGGTCGCGATCTCGGGATCCATGCCGTGACGGATCTGGAAGGTGTGGATCTCGGTGTTGCGGTTGGAGCCGATGGCATAGGCGCCGTCGGTGTTGGCGTTGAGGCCGGCGACATTCTCGCCGCGAGCGGCGAAGGAACGAATCATCTCAAAGGTGTTCCAGTCGGACTTGCCGGGCTGGAAGAACAGCGGCTGCATCTCGTGGACCAGGGCGCCGGTCGTCGCGCGAGCGTCTTCGCGCTCGTCCTTGACGATCTCGTAGTCGGTGCCCTCAGCAAGCGGAGCCATGAAGTAATCGCGACCCTGGATATAGCGCGACCACTGGTGCATACCGGCCTCGCTGATCTCCTCGCCGTAGGTCTTGGCGACGTCGAACTTGCCGTCGGTGTACTCGGCAAAGCCCTTCTCCTTAGGCATGGACTCAATGCCCTCGGAATGGAGACAGTTCTCGGTGTCATCGAGGTCGACGTTATAGGTGAGGTTGCCGATGTTGGGGTTGAGCGAGGCGATATCATCGGCGAGCTTCATGGCAATCCACTGATGGCCGGAAAGCGCGGCGAACAGCCAGGTCTCGGTGCTGTCGGCGATGATGATCTGGTCGTTGGAGCAGACGCCCTGCTCGTCAATCAGGCTGCCGATGAGCTCGACGCCCTCGCGGGCCGTGGCACTCTCGCCCAGGATGACGCTGGCATAGCTGTACTCGCCAATGCCAGTCTCCTCGGTGATGGGGTCGGCCTCTTCGGCCTTCTCGTTATAGGAGGTGCTCAACGTGGCAGAGCAGGAGACGCCCTTCTCGTTGATGCCTGCCTCGGAATATGCGTCGTAGCGATCTTCCCACTGTGAGGGGTTGTCGCGAACGAAGGTGTAGCGGTAGGTTGCGCCCTTGCACTTGTACTCAAAACCGGACTCGACCGAGGTGTACTCGTTGCCGTCCTTGTGTGCGGGCTCAATGCCAAAGTGCTTGACATAGCGCGGACCGAAGTCCTCGGAACGGCCGTAGTACGTGTTGCCGTCTGCCGTGAGCTTGCTGCCCATGTAGATCTGGGTGCAGGCGAGTGCCGAAGTCGGCATGGCCATGATGGCCGCTGCTCCAAACGCAAGGCCGCAGCCGAGCTTTTTGAGCGTGTTGACAGGATGAGTAAACCTCATAATCCCTCCCAACCGTTGAAACCCCGCGGAACCGTGCAGGATTTCAGCTAATAAATACATCTATTAGCCTAAAGGAAGTGTAAAGAGTATTCATTCGACAACAGCTTTTACTCGATGAGCGTGAAGAAATATACGATGAACGGATAATAATACTCATTATATGGCTTTAGTTAAATAAAGGCACCCTGCATTTACTGTAGCTGAATAAAGCATTAGACGGCGGTCAAAAAGAAAACTCTCCCGCTGTTTAGGATTTGCATAAACAACGGGAGAGACGATAATTTGATGAATATCAGACCAATGTGGAATTACTTCTTTCGGCGGTGAATCACGTTGATGGCGTAACCGACGAGCATGGCCAAGACGATGACAATAAAGCCGATCAGGGGATTGTCGTTCATGGGGTCCTCCTATTTACCAAGCGGTGAGAATTCATCGACGATGAGGTCGAGGCATTGCGGAAGTGCGCGGGCACCAAAGACGCCCGAGTTGCTGGAGATGATCTCGCCATCGAACTGCATGCCCAGCGACGGGGTGCAGGTGATCTTGGCTTCCTTGGTCTGGATGATCTTGAACTGCGGGCGCCCGAGTACCTTGCCGGCGGGGTCGAGTGCGGCGGTGATCACAGTCGGTAGAAGCTGCACAGTTTTTACGGGTTCGATGACCGCAATGTCGACCATGCCATCGTTCATGCGGCAGTCGGGGAACAGGTTGATGTCGTTTTGGATGACCGAGGTGTTGCCGGCCATGCAGCAGATGCCGTCGAGCTCCTCGACAATGCCGTCATGCTCAATCGTAAAGTGCGCTACCGTAGGGTTGGGCGTGGCGAGCGCAGAGAGGAAGTAGGCGATCTCGCCGATGTCGTTTTTGGTTGGGGCGGCTTTCATCATGATCTCGGCGTCGAAGCCCGAGCCGGCGATGATGATAAAGCCGTGGCGCTTCTCGTTGCCGTTCTCGTCGAGCCAAAAGAGCTCGCCCATGTCGACTTTGACCGTGCGACCGGCGCGGCAAGCCTTGGCAAGCGCCGCCGCCTCAGGGGCATTGCCGATGTTGTTAAAGAACAGGCAGGCCGTACCGGAGGGGAAGACGAGCGTGGGGACACCGCACCCGCGCATCTGGTCGAGCACGTTGGAGACGGTGCCGTCGCCGCCCGAAACGACCACGCGATCAAACTCGCGCACGTCTGCCACGGCGTTCTCGGGCTCCATGCCATCGCCGATAAAGCGCATCACGACTTCGTCGCCGCCCTGCGCGAGGGCGTGCGTGAATGCGTAGATTTCATCTGAGCTGGGGCCCGATGCCGGGTTGTGGATGATAAGGCAGCGCATACTTACGTTCCCGTTCTGTGACTAACCGAGTATAGTTGTAAGGCAATGCCGATATCCTACCCGTGTTTTTCGGGCCTAACCTTATTCGATGGGTTGATATGTACATTTCCACACATCAGGCTCTACTCGACTTTTGTCAGCGCGCCCGTGAGTTTGACGCGATTGCCGTCGATACCGAGTTTTTGCGCGAGCGCACGTTCCATCCGCGCCTGTGCTTGGTTCAAATTGCCACCCCTGCCGAGAGCGTCGCGGTCGACCCTCTGGTAATCGACGACCTATCGCCGCTGGCCGAGCTTATGGCCGACGAGAGCGTGACTAAGGTCTTCCACGCCTGCTCGCAGGATATGGAGGTCATGCTCCATACCGTGGGCGTACTGCCGCGACCGATTTTCGATACGCAGGTCGCCGCCGCCTTTTTGGGCGAGCGCCAGCAGATTTCCTACGGCGCGCTCGTGCAGACGTTTTGCGGCGTCTCATTGCCCAAGACCGAGTCGCTGACCGATTGGTCGCGCCGCCCGCTGACCGATAAGCAGATCGAGTACGCGATCGATGACGTCAAGTACCTGATCGTTGCCTATACCGAGATGATGAGTCGCCTGCGCGAGCTGGGCCGGGTGGACTGGGTGCTCGACGAGTTGCGTTCGCTGGCCGACGAGTCGCACTATCGCGCCGATCGTCACGAGGCATTCCGCAAGGTCAAGCGCATCAACTCCTGCAGCCGCCATCAGCTGGGCATTGCGCGCGAGCTTGCCGCTTGGCGCGAGGACCGCGCCGAGCGCCGCAACATCCCGCGCAAGTGGGTCATGTCCGACGATACGCTGCTGGCCCTGGTTAAACGTAATCCCGTTCGTGTTGAGGAGTTCCGCAGCATTCGCGGTACCGACCAGCTGGGGGAGCGCGACGTGGACGGCGCGCTCATGGCCATTAAGCGCGGTGCGAGCTGCCCGCACGATCGCCTGCCGCTCATGGTGCGCGGACACCGTCAGATCTCGCCGGAGCTGGAGAGCGTGACGGACCTGATGTATGCGCTCATTCGCCTGGTTGCCGAGCGCTCGGGCGTGGCAACCTCAGTCATCGCCTCGCGCGATGATCTGGCTGACTACATTGAGCATCCCGAGCAGAGCCCCCTGCGCGAAGGCTGGCGCTTTGAGCTTGTGGGTTCGCGCCTGGACGATCTGCTCTCCGGCAATATGGGGCTGACGGTGAAGGACGGAAAAATCGAATTGCTGTAAGGAAGCCTAGCCGTTTGAGTGGGTAAAATGCCTCCAACGTGTAACTCGATTCGGAGGAATTCGCATGCCTTATTACTATGGATACGGCTTTGGCATCGACCCGCTGTACCTGCTGGTTGTTCTTGTCTGTACGGTGCTTGGTCTTGCCGCGCAGAGCTATATCAACTCGACGTACAAGACGTGGTCCAAGGTACGCTCGGACGGCGACACGGGCGCTGCGGTTGCTCGCCGCATGCTCGACGCCAACGGTTGCAACGCCGTGGGTATCAAGGGCGTTGCCGGCGAGCTCACCGACCATTACAACCCGCAGGACAACAACCTGTATCTGTCGGACGCCAACCGCTCGGGCGGCTCGGTGGCAAGCGTTGCCGTCGCCTGCCACGAGGCGGGCCATGCCGCCCAGCGCCAAAGCGGCTATGCCATGATGAAGGTGCGCAGCGCCCTCGTGCCGGTTGTCAACTTTACCCAGAACACCTGGACGATCGTGCTGCTTATGGGCCTGTTCATGAACATCGCGGGACTCACGACCCTCGCGCTGATCTTCTTTTCGTTTAGCGTGCTGTTCCAGCTGGTTACGCTGCCGGTCGAGATCGATGCCAGCCGCCGCGCCGTGGCGTATATCGAGCAGTCGGGTATGAGCTCCAAGCAGGTCAACGGTGCCAAGAAGGTACTGACGGCAGCTGCGCTCACCTACGTGGCGGCGGCGCTCACCTCGATTATTCAGCTGCTCTACCTTATGGCTCGTTACAACAGAAACTCCAACCGATAAGAGCTTAGACTGACAGGCGCCGCGGGGATTTGTGTCCCCGCGGCGCTGTACTATGTGTGGGACTTGAATTTGCACAGGGCTGGAGCCCGTGTGCACGATGACGAAAGGAGGCTGCGTGGCAGGCTGGAATCTAACCGGCAACAGCGTTTCCGCCGAGTTTGACGGCTCGGACGAGCAGGAGCGCAAGGAGCTCAGCGTGAGCCAGGCGGTGGAGATCGCCGCTGGCGCGCTCGATGCCATTCCGCAGCTGAGCGTCCTGGGCGAGGTCACGGGCTTTCGTGGCCCCAATGCCCGAAGCGGCCACTGCTACTTCCAGATCAAGGACGACTCGGC
Source organism: Collinsella sp. (assembly GCA_046976245.1). GTDB lineage: Bacteria > Actinomycetota > Coriobacteriia > Coriobacteriales > Coriobacteriaceae > Collinsella. The sequence continues at coordinate 22,493 of JBKWEB010000017.1, forward strand.
TGCCGTCGATTGCATCATCTGGAAGGGTGCCTATCTTAAGCGCACCTTCGACTTGCGCGACGGTATGCAGGTGAGCTTTAAGGGCGGCTTCAATCTCTATAAGCCCACGGGCCGTATGAGCTTTGTCGCCCGTTCGTTCTCGCTGGCGGGGGAGGGCCTGCTGCGTCAGCAGGTGGCACAACTGGCCGAAAAGCTGCGTCGCGAGGGCCTGATGGACGAGGCGCGCAAACGTCGCATTCCGGTGTTTTGCTCACGCGTGGCGGTCGTCACCTCGCTTTCGGGCGCCGTGATCGACGACGTCAAGCGTACGCTGCGCCGTCGCAACCCACTTGTCGAGCTCGTTTGCGTGGGTGCCAAGGTCCAAGGCGAGGGCGCGCCGGCGGAGCTTATTGAGGGTCTGCGCCGCGCCGCTGCCATCACGCCCGCGCTCGATTGCATTTTGCTCGTGCGCGGCGGCGGTTCCTTCGAGGACCTCATGACCTTCAACGACGAGGACCTTGCCCGTGCGGTAGCGGCTTGCCCCGTGCCTGTGGTGACGGGCATTGGCCATGAGCCCGATACCTCGATCTGCGACATGGTGAGCGACCGTCGCGCTTCCACGCCCACGGCGGCGGCGGAATCCGTGGCACCGGCTATGACAGAGCTGGCGGATGTGCTCGAGACGCGCCGTCAGCGCCTAGGTGCTGCGATGGCTTCGATGATCGGGTCGGATCAGGTCGATCTGGAGATGCTCGATCAGCGTGGTCGGCGTGCCTGGGATACCTATACGGCGCGCTTGGGCGATGCGCTCGATGCGGCCGCGTGCCGCCCGTGCCTGAACGATCCAACGTTTATGGTCGAGCGTCGTGAGTCGGAGCTTGCCCTGACCGCTGACCGCCTGTCGGGCGCCATTGCGCGCTCGGTCGGGGTGTTCCGTTCGAACTATGAGCGCCTGCCCGAGCGCTTGGTCGCAAGCACCTCGGGGCTCGATGGCAAGCGCCATGCGCTCACGCTCGCGAGTTCCCGTCTGGAGCAACAGGGACGCACGATGTTGAGCAAACCCGCGTCCGACTTGGGTCGCGCAGCGGCCTCGCTCGATGCCCTGTCACCGCTCAAAGTGCTTGCCCGCGGCTACTCCATCGCATACAGCGATGGCGGCGTGGCTACGAGCGCTAAGACTTTTAAGCCCGGTGACGCCATCCGCGTGCGTATGGCGGATGGTAACGTGGCAGCAACCGTCGATACGGTTGAGTAGACCGCGTTTCATTGTGATAGACCTTTAGGAAAGGAAACAGATATGGCAGAGAAGACCCCGGTCGAGCAGCTTACGTACAAGCAGGCCTCGCAGGAGCTGGAGCTCATTATCCGCAGCCTGGAGTCGGGCGACATGGAGCTCGAGGAATCGCTCGAGAGCTACACCCGCGGCGTCGAGCTTCTTAAGAGCCTGCGTACCCGCCTGACTGATGCCGAGCAGAAGGTCTCGGTGCTCCTTAAGGACGTCGACGGCAACGACGTGCTCGCCGACGGCGAAGCCGCCAACACCGACGACAACCTCTCGTTCTAGCCATCCCGACCAAATATAATTACCTTGGTCTGTGAGAAAGGAACCAACTATGTGCGATTGCATCTTCTGCAAAATTGCCAACCACGAGATCCCCTCGACCGTTGTCTATGAGGACGACCAGGTCATCGCCTTCGACGACCTCAATCCCCAGGCGCCGGTCCATACGCTCGTGATCCCCAAGAAGCACTACAGTGACATTGCCGACAACGTACCTGCCGAGACCATGGGCGCCGTGGCTCACGCCATCCAGGAGGTCGCTAAGGCCAAGGGCTTGGAGGACGGTTTCCGCGTCATCTCCAACAAGGGCGTCAACGCCGGCCAGACCGTCATGCACTTCCACATGCACGTTCTCGGTGGCAAGAACCTGGGCGAGAACCTCATCTGAGGGCGCGTAGGCCGTCGACTTGGCTGCCTTTGGAGTAATCTATGCAGCTTTCTCAACTCGAATACCTTCAAGCTGTAGCGAACTATGGCGGCGTGCGCAAAGCAGCTCGCGCCGTTCACGTGAGTCCGCAGGCCGTTTCGTCGGCAATAAAAAAGTTGGAATCTGAGTATCAGATTGTTTTGCTCGACCGATCGGCGGGGGAGGCTGTTTTGTCTCCGGCGGGCAGAGAATTTGCGCGTCGTGCACGCGTGATCCTGGCGCAAGTCGACGATCTCAAAAAGTACGCTCAATCGGGGAACGGCGGCGTTTTGCCCGACGGCCATTTCCGTCTTTACGCCCCCTGTCTTCACGGGCGGGGGCTCCTTTTTTCCGAAAACTGGTACGACTCGTTTGAAAGCTCGCACCCTCAGATTCATCTTGATGTGTGGCATCAGCCAACGGCAACATGCTTTGAATCACTTATACTTGGAATTTCGGACGCGGCTATCTCGTTTGAGGAACCACGGGACAGCGTCCTTTCTTCAAAATATATGGGTGAAAAGGAGCTCAGGGTTCTTTCATGCCCAGCTGGTCATCAATCTGTTGACGCTATGACCATTCGTGAGTTACTGGGCGGCAGGCTCGCTGTTCCCATCAATTTGTCACCCTGTCTCAATGCAATCAATCAATGTCCCGAAGCTCAGCTGGTTAATTTCCGCTTTCGCGATGTCGAATACGGAAGCAGGGCGCAGGCCGAGTTTCTTCAAGCCGGGGGATTGATATTGAGTTTTTCTGGCTCTTCTCTCGCATCAGATGGATTGGAAGTGAGCGAGTGCTCTATTGAAGGCTCGCATGACGTAGCCTTGCCCATCTACTTTTGCTATCGACAAAATGCCTGGACCGATCGACACCAGACGGTATTTCTTCACCTATTGCGTCATCTTGCTTCGTGAGGCCATTTGGCCTCGTGTCGTCAAGTGAATGTTGACGCCTTGCAACACATAGCTGACAGCTTTGCCCTCATGCTTTTCCAAGATTCCGATTTAGATTGCTGACTCTTGGAGGGCGGAGCATGAAAAACCGTACGGTTTTGCTTTATATGACGTTCGTTTTTCTGTCGAACTTCAGCACCATTTTGTATTTTCTGACGGTTTACCTTGAATTCGTCGGATTCTCGATGGTGGCGATTTCTAGCATGATGATTGCATATCAAGTGAGCAAGTTCATCCTTGAAGTTCCCACTGGCTATATTGCTGATAGGCTTGGACGAAAGACGAGTGGTCTCGTTGGCGTCGTGGGAATGCTTGGATACTACGCCGCCCTACTCCTTGTCCGCTCTCCTCTGCTTTTAATCGGTGCGTTCGCTCTCAAGGGTTTTGCCGTTGCATGTGTGAGCGGATCCATAGAAGCGATTTACATTGACAGCGTCTCTCAGGACCAGCTCGTAAGACTTAATGTCGTTGAGCGATTTGTTTTCTATGCGTCTTATGCCCTCTCCGCTTGTGTGGGCGGTTTCATTTCGTCTGTCGGTGCATATCTCATTGGTCTTTCGGCAGATATCATCGCTATGGTGTTGACGTTGGTTGTTGTTGTCTGCATTCCTGAGATGCGAAGAGAGGGCGCTGCGGCGACACCTGAACGTGGAATTAGCCCGAAGATGATCGGTGCCGCTATTGCGTGTAATGGTATTCTTCGTTCGGCGTACATCATGGACTGTTCTCAGGCATTTGCTTTTGTCGCCCTGGAAGACTTTTTCTCACTGCTGCTTGCGGGTCGCGGAATGAATGCTGTCGCTTCGGGCGTGACCATTGCGGTTCAGCTCCTTGCCTCCGCCTCCATAGGGTTTATTGTGCCTAGTGTGATTGCTCGTGTCGACAAGGGCCGTTTTGCGTGTATTTGCGGCATTGTGCGCCTTTCCCTGACTGCTCTGTTTTTGATTCCCTTTACTCCGGTCTGTTTGCTGCCCGTGTTCTATGTGTTGCAGACGGTCGCTTACTCTTTATTTGCTCCAATTAAATACTCAATTTTTCAAAATGCTGCTGATTCTTCGATGCGCTGTTCATTGATTTCGGTTCAAAGCCAGATGGTGGCGGTGGGTGCTGTTCTTTTCTATCTGCTCAACGCTGTGTTGAGCAGCGCTGCGGGCATTCGAGTCGTATTGCTTGTCGCGCTCGGGATTTCTTCTTTGGTGTATATTCCCGCGCTATTTCGTCTTACAAGCCAAAGGACATGAGTATTTAGGCACCGATAACTTATATATCAACGCCAATAAACCCGAGCGCGAGGGCGTTTGGGTTTATTATTGAAGCGTATGTAACCTGGCGGCGCCACACCGCCTGTTAGTAGGGAGACACATGAACGTTCTGGTCGTCAACGCAGGATCTTCGACCCTTAAGTATCAGGTCATCGATACCAAGTCCCACAAGGTGTCCGCAAAGGGCTCCTGCGAGCGCGTTTGCTTTACCGGCGGTACCTTCACCCACGCTGCCAACGGTTCCAAGAAGGTGACCGAGAACATCGAGTTCCCCGACCACAAGGTCGCCATCGAGGTCGTTCTGAAGGACCTCGAGGCCAACGGCGTCAAGATCGAGGGCATTGGCCACCGTATCGTTCAGGGCGGTTGGTACTTTGGCGACTCCTCCCTCGTCGACGAGGACGTTCTCGCCAAGATCCGAGAGGTCGCCCCGCTCGCGCCGCTGCACAACAACCCCGAGGCCAACGTTATCGAGTACTGCCTGGAGCAGTATCCCGACCTGCCCAACGTTACGGTCTACGACACCGCTTTCCACTTCAACATGCCCGAGGTCGCTAAGACCTACGCCCTGCCCAAGGACGTCTGCGACAAGCTGCACATCCGTAAGTACGGCGCCCACGGCACCAGCTACCGCTACATCTCCAAGAAGGTTGCCGAGATGACCAACGGCGAGGCTCGCAAAGTCGTCGTGTGCCACATCGGTTCCGGCGCTTCCCTGTGCGCCATCGAGGACGGCAAGTGCATGGACACCACCATGGGCTTGACGCCGCTCGACGGTGTCATGATGGGCACCCGCTGCGGCTCCATCGACCCGGCTACCGTGTGCTACCTGCAGCGCGAGGGCGGCTACACCTTCGACGAGGTCGACGAGATGATGAACAAGAAGTCCGGCCTTTTGGCTGTGACCGGCGGCAAGACCAACGACTGCCGCAACGTCGAGGAGCTCGCCGCCGCTGGTGACCCTGAGGCTCAGCTCGCCTTCGACATGTTTGTCTACAAGATTGCCGCCAAGGCTGCCGAGATGGCTACTTCCATGTGCGGCATGGACACGCTCGTCTTCACTGCTGGCATCGGTGAGCACGCTCCGGCCGTTCGTGCCGGCGTTGCCGACCGTCTGGCCTTTATGGGCGTCAAGATGGATCATGCCCGCAACGCCCTGCGTGGCGACGGCGCTTGGTGCCTGTCCGCCAAGGATTCCAAGGTCAAGATTTTCGTCATCCCCACGGACGAGGAGTTCATGATCGCCTCCGACGTCGAGCGCATCGTCAACGGCAAGTAATTGCAAGAGGGGAGGGGCTGGACGACCGAGCGCCGTTCGGCCCCTCTTTTGCGCTCGTTGGGCGATATGCTTGATAGCTATTTATCAAGTTGTGATAACTTCTTATTAAAATGCGGCCGCCTTAAGGGGTCTGCGTCGACCGTATTGCACTGCAAAGGAGTCTCATGAACGTACTTGTTGTCAACGCCGGCAGCTCAAGCCTTAAATATCAGCTTTTGGATACCGATACCCGCGAGGTTTTCGCCAAGGGCAACTGCGAACGTATCGGTTCGGACATGGGCATCTTTGGCCACTCCGAGAACGGTGGCGCCAAGCAGACCGAGGAGGTCCCTTTCCCCGATCATCGCTCTGCTATCGCTCGCGTGCTCGAGGAGCTTGAGAAGACCGACTTTACGATTGATGGCATTGGTCATCGTATCGTTCAGGGCGGCTGGCACTTCGATGATTCCGCAGTTGTCGACGACGAGGTTATGGCCAAGATTCTCGAGGTGGCCCCGCTCGCCCCGCTGCACAACTACGGCGAGGCCGCGGCGATTGAGTATTGCCGTGAGAAGTATCCGGAGCTGCCCAACGTGGCGGTCTTCGACACCTCGTTCCACATGACCATGCCCGAGGTCGCCTATACCTACGCGCTGCCCAAGGACGTGTGCGACAAGTACCACGTGCGCAAGTACGGCGCTCACGGCACGAGCCACCGCTATGAGTGGATGATGGCCAAGGAGATCCTGGGTTCGCGCTGCCACCGTCTGCTTTCGTGCCATTTGGGTAACGGTGCTTCGCTTGCTGCTATCGAGGACGGCGTGTGCCGCGACACCACGATGGGCCTCACGCCGCTTGACGGTCTGATGATGGGTACCCGTTGCGGTTCCATCGACCCGGCCACCGTGTGCTATCTTCAGCGCGAGGGCGGATACAGCTATCAGGAAGTCGATGACATGATGAACAAGCAGTCTGGTCTGCTTGCCATCTCGGGCATCTCCAACGACGCCCGCGACATCCGTACACGCGCCTCTGAGGGCGACGAGCGCTGCCTGCTCGCCTTCGATATGTTCGCCTACAAGGCCATGCAGCAGGCCGGCTCCATGATCGCTTCCATGGCGGGCGTGGACACCATCACCTTTACCGCCGGCATCGGCGAGAACGACTGGTCGATCCGCAAGGCCTTCTGCGACTGCTTTGAGTGGCTGGGCGTACGCATCGACAACAACAAGAACCGCGAGGCCGTGGGCAACGGCCCGCAGGTCATCAGCGCCGCCGGTTCCGCCGTCACGGTCATGGTCATCCCCACCGACGAGGAATACATGATCGCCCACGACGTCGAGCGCCTGACCAAGAACAACTAACGCGCGCATTTGCAAGTAAACGAAAGGCCTCCAGAGCAACAGCTCCGGAGGCCTTTTTGCTAGCAGGCGGAAATACCAGTCCCAAAGTGACCATCGCCAGTAACGCCTGCACTCCCAGCAACGGCACCCGGCCATCCAGATCTTCAGCCTCAGCTCGTAGCCAAGCCGCCGTCCACTCCAGATACCCTGACTGCCACGTGACGGCAGGGACCCTACAGGGTAAAGCTCTGAAAATATTCCACAGGACGGAGGAAGCCCCCGCCGCACGTAGTGCGCAGCGGGGGCTTCCGACATGTCCGAGGACGTTTTCAGAGCTTTACCCTGTAGGGTCCCGAGGGGATATGTTCGCTACTCAGCCATCTGAGCCTGGACGGCGGTGATGGCCACGACACCCACGATGTCGTCGGCAGAGCAGCCGCGCGACAGGTCGTTAACCGGCTTGGCGATGCCCTGCAGGATGGGGCCGTAGGCGTCAGCACCGGCGAAGCGCTGGACCAGCTTGTAGCCGATGTTGCCGGCCTCGAGGTCGGGGAACACGAGCACGTTGGCCTTACCGGCGACGGAGGAGCCGGGGGCCTTGAGCTGGGCGACGGTGGGGACGATGGCGGCGTCGAGCTGCAGGTCGCCGTCGATGGCGAGCTCGGGAGCCTTCTCCTTGCAGAACTTCACGGCCTCCTGGACCTTCTTTGCGACCTCGCCACCGGCGGAGCCCATGGTGGAGTAGGAGAGCATGGCCACGTGCGGCTTAACGTTGCCCATGAAGGTGGACCAGGAGTGGGCCGAGGCGATGGCGATCTCGGAGAGCTCGTCGGAGGACGGGTTGATGTTGAGGCCGCAGTCAGCGAAGATCAGCGTGCCGTCGGTACCGAACTGCGGGGTGTCGGTGCACATCACGAAGAAGGCCGAGACCAGCTTGGTGCCCGGGGCGGTCTTGAGGATCTGAAGCGCAGGGCGCAGGGTGTCGGCGGTGGAGTGGCAGGCGCCGGAGACCAGGCCGTCGGCATCGCCCATCTTGACCATCATGGTGCCAAAGTAGGTGGCGTCCATCACCTGGGCGCGAGCCTGCTCGATGGTAACGCCCTTCTTGGCGCGGAGCTCGGCAAATTTCTGCGCGTACTCCTCGTGCTTCTCGGCATTGCGCGGGTCGATGACGGTGGCGCCGGGAACGTCGATCTCGTCGGGGTTGCCCAGGATGACGATCTTTGCCAGGCCCTCCTCGATGATCTTGGTGGCCGCGACGATGGTGCGCGGATCCTCGCCCTCGGGCAGGACGATCGTCTTAAGGTCGGCCTTGGCGGCAGACTTCATACGGTTAAGGAAATCGCTCATGTTACTCCTTACAAGCGTTTCGCTAAGCTCCAGGCGCCCGGCTGTTCACGAATAAACCCGCTGCTAGCGGGTTTACCTTTCAATTATGTACGCCGCGATGCTTGAGCTTTCCTTGTGTGGCAAGCTCATTATAGGACGCATTAGCGCTATAATCGCTCTGATAAATATGTCTCGAAGAATGTTCGAGAAAAGCCCAGCTAACGAGCCCGTGGCTTTTGACAAGGAGTATCGATGCAGATTACCTCAGGCCTGCCTGAAGGCTTTAACGCCGGCGCGTACGACATGATTGTCGTCGGTGCTGGATATGCCGGTGCCGTTTGCGCCCGCCGTCTTGCCGAGACCATCGGCTATCGTGTTGCCGTTTTGGAGCGCCGTAGCCACATTGCGGGCAATGCCTATGACTGCACTGACGAGGCCGGAATCCTGATCCACGAGTACGGTCCGCATATCTATCACACCTTTAACGAGCGCGTGCACAATTTCCTGTCGCGCTTTACCAAGTGGACGGATTATCAGCACAAGGTGCTCGCCAACATCAACGGTACCCTTATGCCCGTGCCCTTCAACCATGCGAGTCTCAAGCTCGCCTTTGGTGACGAGCGCGGCGAGGAGCTGTATCAGAAGCTCGTGGAGACCTTTGGCAAGGATGTCAAGGTGCCCATTATGGAGCTGCGTAAGAAGAACGACCCCGACTTGGCCGAGGTCGCCGATTACGTCTACGAGAACGTCTTTTTGCATTACACCATGAAGCAGTGGGGCCAGACGCCCGATCAGATCGATCCCTCGATCACCGGCCGCGTTCCCGTCTTTGTGGGCGATGATGACCGCTACTTCCCGCAAGCTCCCTTCCAGGGCATGCCGCAGGAGGGCTACACGGCGCTCTTTGAGCACATGCTCGACCACGACCTGATCGACGTGTTCTGCGACGTGGACGCCCGTGACCTCTTTGAAATCGACGAGACTACCGTCAAGATCGACGGCAAGGTCTACGGCGGCGAGATTGTCTATACCGGTCCGCTCGATGAGCTGTTCAACCTCGACTTGGGTGCGTTGCCGTACCGCACGCTCGATATGAAGTTCGAGACGCTCGATATGGACCAGTTCCAGCCCGTGGGCACCGTCAACTACACCACGAGCGAGGACTACACGCGTATCACCGAGTTCAAGAACATGACCGGTCAGGTCCTGCCCGGCAAGACCACCATCATGAAGGAGTACTCTAAGGCCTATACGCCCGGCTCGGACGAGACGCCGTACTACGCCATTCTTGAGCCCGAGAACCGTGAGCTCTATGAGCGCTATCTTGAGCGCGTCCAGAACCTGACGAACTTCCACCCGGTGGGTCGTCTGGCCGAGTATCGTTACTACGATATGGACGCTGTGACCAATTCCGCCCTCGATCTTTCGGATGAGATTATCGCCTGCCATGCATAAAGTCATAACATTCGGTATTCCCTCGTATAACGCCGCCAAGGACATGGACCATTGCATCACCTCCATCTTGGAGGGGAGCAATTACGCCACCGATATCGAGATTATCGTAGTGGACGACGGCTCCAAGGACGAGACGGCCGATAAGGCCGATGAGTGGGAGGCACGTTATCCCGGTATCATTCGCGCGGTACACCAGGAGAACGGCGGCCACGGTATTGCCGTCCTTTCGGGTCTGCGCGAGGCGCAGGGCACATACTACAAGGTCGTCGACTCGGATGACTGGCTCGACGCTGCGGCTCTTTCGACCATGCTGTCGATTCTGCGCGGCTTTGAAGAGCGTGACCAGCGCGTTGACCTGTTTATCTCGAACTACGTGTACGAGAAGGTTTACGAGGGCACGCATACCGCTATTGGCTACAAATTTGCCCTGCCGCGCAAAAAGATCTTTTCCTGGGATCAGATCGGTCATTTCCGCCTGGACCAGAACCTACTCATGCACAGCCTGTGCTATCGCACGGATGTGCTGCGCGAGTCCAACCTTCCCATGCCGCCGCACACGTTCTATGTGGACAACATCTACGCCTACGTGCCGCTGCCGCGTTGCAAGACCATGTACTACGCCGACATCGACCTCTACCGCTACTTTATCGGTCGCGAAGGCCAGAGCGTCAACGAGGCAACGATGGTCAAGCGTCTGGACCAGCAGTTCCGTGTGACGCGCATCATGATGGAGTCGTACCACCTGTACAGCGATGTTGAGTCGTCGCGCCTGCGTTCGTACATGATGGGCTACTTCACCATGATGATGGCGATCTGCTCGGTGCTCACCAAGCTTTCCGAGGAAGATTGCGCCGACGAGCGCCTAAAGACGCTGTGGAATGATTTGAAGGCCTACGACGAGCGCATGTATCGTCGTGCCCGCTACGGCGTGGTCGGGTTCTTCACCAATCTGCGCGGACGGGCGGGAGACAAAACCACACTCGGCCTATACCGTCTTGCCTCAAAGATCTTCAAATTCAACTAGCACAGAAACGCTCGGGTAACGGGGACCCCTGGTCCTTAACTTGCTACTTCGAACAGTCCTGCGCAAGACGGAGGCGCCACTGGCGCCTCCTTTGCGTGCGGAACTCGTATCAAGTTAAGGACCAGGGGTCCTCTGCTATGTCCAGCTTAATGTCAGGCTACAGAATTTGAAAATCTTTGACGCGCGGTACACAGGGGCCTGGGCTGAAAAGACTTGGTTGGTAGGTTGCCCGGTGGGGCTTGGTTATGTTTGTCGCGAGTTCCGCACGAGCCGAAGAGCACTTAATGTGCTCTTCGTGCGAGCCAGGACTGTAGAGCAGCAAACATAACCAAGCCCCACCGGGCAACCGGTCAGGTTAGGCTACTTCGCGGCGCCGGGGATGCCGTGGGAGGTTTTGGCGGTTTTGGCTCCGTTTACGATGGCGGTCTGTAGAGCCCTTACGGCGAGCATGCCCAGCAGGTCTAGGGGTACGGCGGCGCTTGCCTGGGTGCCTAGTTTGCCGCTGGCGAGGGTGTAGATGGTGTCGCCGTCGTTGGTGGTGTGCGTGGGGCGGATGGCGTGTGCATAGGCGTCTGCGGCCATCTGGGAGACCTTGGTCGCCTGTGCCTTAGTGAGTTCCACGTTGGTGACGATGCAGCTGATGGTGGTGTTGGTGCGGTCGAGCGGCATCTGCATGGAGCCGGCGGCGGCAAAGGCTGCGAGTTCCATGTCGACGATCTGGTCGCTATCGGCTGCGGCGCGCATGCCGGCGACCCACTCGCCGGTGAAGGGGTCGACAACGTTGCCGCAGGCGTTGACCGAGACCACGGCGCCCACCTTGATGGGGCCGAGTGCCACGGCGGCAGCTCCAAGGCCGGCCTTCATGCAGGCGGCGGGCCCCATGAGCTTACCCACGGTGGCGCCCGTGCCGGCGCCTACGTTGCCCTGTTCGAGCTTGGTGGGGGTGTGGTCGAGTGCTTCGCGCACGGCGGCGATGCCGGCCTCAATGTCGGGGCGCACGGTGGGGTCGCCAAAGGCAAGGTCGAAGATACAGCTGGAGCACACGATAGGCACCTGCGTGGGGCCGACGGGAAGGCCGATGCCGCGGCTCTCAAGCTCGCGAGCGACGCCGCTTGCAGCTTCGAGGCCAAAGGCCGATCCGCCCGAAAGGCAGACGGCGTGGACCTTGTCGACGGTGTTCTCAGGTCGCAGCAGGTCGGTTTCGCGCGATGCTGGAGCACCGCCGCGAACGTCAACGCCGCCGGTGGCGCCCTCGGGTGCCACGATTACGGTGCAACCGGTGCCGGCCTCCTCGTCCGTATAGTTGCCATAGCAAAAGCCATCGACATCGCAGACGTCAATGGCCTCGAGCAGTGTATCCATGTTTAACTCCTATCGGTTTTCCGCCGCGCCTTGTGCCCGGTCGGGATCCGTACGGTACGCCAAAATTGTAGGCGCCGGGGGATACCCAGCGCCAGATGCAATTACGAGAGTTTTTGAATCGCGCGCGCGACGCGGGCGATGGGTAGGCCCACCACGTTATAGAAGTCGCCCGAAATATCGTGCACGAGCATGCGTCCTCCTGTGCCCTGAATGCCGTAGGCGCCGGCCTTGTCCATGGGCTCACCCGAGGCGACATAGTGCTGGATCTGCTCGTCGGTGAGCTCGTAGAATGTCACGTCGGTCACATCGACAAACGACAGGCTCTCGGCGGCATGCGGGGCGGCCGTATCGCCTGCCTTAACGATGCAGACGCCGGTTGCGACCTGGTGCGTGCGGCCCGAAAGCTCACGGAGCATGGTGCGCGCCTCGCCCTCGGTTGCCGGCTTGCCCAAAATCTTGCCGTCGAAGGTGACGATGGTGTCGGCCGCGACCGTCAGTTCTTTGGGTTCGGCATACTCGGCAGCAACGGCAGCCGCCTTGGCGCGTGCCAAGCGCTCGACAAGCGTGAGCGGAGCCTCGCCATCAAAGGGCGTTTCGTCGATATCCGCGGGAATCACGCGAATGTTGTAGCCTGCCTCGCGCATCAGCTCTATGCGGCGCGGCGATTGCGAAGCCAAAATCATAGTTGGATGCCCTCGGCGACCTTCTCGACGGCCTTGTCGCCAGCGAGCGTGCGCAGCAGCTCCAATGCAAAGGGGAGTGACTGTGCCATGCCGCTGGCAGTGATGATGTTGCCGTCTTGCGTGACCTTCTCGCCAGTATAGGCGCCTTCGGGGAAGCTTTTCTCAAAGCCAGGGAAGCACGTGGCGTGGCGCCCCTCGAGTAGGTCGAGCTCGCCCAGGATAAACGGGGCGGCGCAGATGGCGGCGACGTGCTTGGTCGCGGCGAACTCGCAGACCACGTCGCAGACACGCTGATCGGCGCGCAGGTTGGTGGCACCGGGCAGGCCGCCGGGCAGCACGACGCAGTCGTACTCGTCAAAGTTGATCTCATCAAAGAGCGCATCGCAGGTCACGGGGATCTGCAGCGAGCTTACGACCTCACGCGTGGGCATAATCGAGACGAGCGTGGCACGCACGCCGCCGCGACGCATGACATCGACCATGGTCAAGCATTCAATAGTTTCAAAGCCATCGGCGGCGAGAACGGCAACGCTGGGCATGAGGGTTCCTTTCATAGGCGGCATACAATTAGCCGTCTTATACCCCGAAGACCTCCGCTTGCCACGCTCGATTTCCCAATGATTTTTCTGAGCAATGATTAAGTGGCTAGTTGCGCCTAAGGTGGACGACGGTCTCGCAGTGGAAGGTTTGTGGGAACAGGTCGACTGGCGTGATCTTTACGGGAGAGAAGGTGCCTTCTTCGACAAAGCGTTTGAGATCGCGCGCCAGGGTGGCCGGGTCGCAGCTCACGTAGGCGACATCGTGGGCACTCGTGCTGGCGATAAGGTCGATCGCCTCGGGGGCGAGGCCTGCGCGCGGCGGGTCGACCACCAAGACGTCGGCATCCTGGTCGGGGAACTCGCGCACCGCGTCTCCGCCAATGACGTCGACGTTATCAAGCTTGTTGATCTCCAGGTTACGGCGCAGGTCGCGCACGGCGGGGCCGTAGGCCTCGACGGCGGCGACAAAGTCGCAGCGGCGGGCGAGCGGCAGGGTAAAGGTGCCGGCACCGCAGTACAGGTCCACGGCAAGCTCGTCTTCCTGCGGATCGAGCGTTTCCATGACAAGCTCGATCAAAATCTCGGCACCCTTGGTGTTGACCTGGAAAAAAGACGGGGCAGACAAGCGCATCTGACCCTCGGCGATATTCTCGGTCCATGAGCCCTCTCCGGCGAGCATTTCGACCTTGGAAACACGGCGGGCCTTCTTTTCGCCCTTGCTCATCACGCGTACGACACTTGTGGGGTGCGCGGCGTCTGCCAACACGCGCGAGACTTGCGAGCGCGGGAAAGAGCCCGTAGGCGTCCAGAGCGCCACCTCGAGTGCCTTGGTGCGACGCGAGGCGCGAATGCCCACGCGCTCAAGGCCCAGGTCGTGGCTGCCGCTCAGATAATTGAGCGCGCCGACGACCGATTTGAGTGCCTTGGGGAAGCGTTTGTCGAACAACGGGCACGAATCGACGGTCACGATCTTGCGAGGATCGACACCGTGCATGCCAAGACGCACGCGGCCGTTTACAACGGTCGGCTCGAGTTCGATTTTATTGCGGTAGCCCCAATCATCCTTGGTGTGGCGGATGGGTTGCACCAGTTCATCGACTTGATCGGGGCTGAACTTGCCGATACGCTCGAGCGTGGAGCGCAGATTTTGCTCCTTGGCGGCGAGCTGTGCCGTGCGTGAGAGATTGCCCCACGAGCAGCCGCCGCAGATGCCCACGAAGGGGCAGGGAGACTGAATGCGATCGGGGCTTGGCTCCAGAATCTCGGTGGTGCGGGCGCGCATGAACGACTTGCCGTCCTGTACGACCTCGGCCTCGACGATGTCGCCTGCCACGGCGCCCTGCACAAAGACGGCCTTGCCGTTGTCGGCGTGCGCCAGCCCGTCGGCGCCGTAGGTCATCGATTCTATAGTGAGCTTCATATTCCTGCCTGTCATTCGCGTTGTTGTTCGCACCATGGTAGCAGGGAAAAGCGCCCCGCATCCGAGGCTTTCCTCAAATGCGGGGCGCTTCTACAAACTGCTTCTACAAACGACTATTTCGTCTTGCCGGTAATGAGCGTCTTAAGACCCAGGCCGATCAGGCCCAGGCCTATGCGCACGCGACCGGGGCGATGGCGCTCGATGGCCTTGGTCTTGCCGGCGGGCTTATCGCGACGGGTGCTCGTCTCGGATACGGGCTTGGTGACCTGCGGCTCGGGCTGAGGTGCAGGTGCAGGCTCGGGCTCAATGACAGTCGCCTGGACCTTCTGAACCTCGGGTGTGGTCGGCTGCGGCTTAGGAGCAGGGGTGGGCTTTGCCTCGGCGGCGGGCTCCGGAGTCGCGGTAGCGGGCTCGGGCGCTTTCTCCACGGCGGGCTCTGCGGCAGCCTCGGGCTCATTCACCGGGGGAGCGGCAACCGCTTCCGGTTTGGCGGCTGCCCCATGTTCAACCTCGGCCTGAATAGCTTCTTCGGCCACACGTTCCTTCTCCTGTGCGCGCTGCTGCGCGGCGGCCTCGGCGTTGCGATAGGCACGCTCCAGTAGAGCTTCCTGCGAGTTGAAGGGTTTCTCACCCTCTGCACACTCCACGGGGACCCAGGTGCCGTCGCTCGTGAGGCTGCGGGCCTTCACGTTGTCCTGCAGCTGCATGCCCATGTACTCGTGTACCAGGGCGCGGCAGGTGGGGTCGAGCACGGGGAAGGCGATCTCCACGCGGTGCTCGGTGTTGCGTGTCATCATGTCTGCCGAGCTCAGGTAAATCATGTCCGAGTCCACGCCAAAAGCGTAAACACGGGCGTGCTCCAAAAAGCGTCCGACGATGGAGCGGACATGCACGTTCTCGGTCTTGCCCGGAACACCGGGCTTGAGGCACGAGATGCCGCGGATGATCATGTCTACGCGCACGCCGGCACACGATGCCTCGGCGATCTTGTCGATAACCTCGCGGTCGGTCAGCGAGTTGAGCTTAAAGAACACGCGGGCGGGCTCGCCGGCAAGGGCGCGCTGGATCTCGCGGTCAAGCCCGCGCATGATGAGCGGTTTCAGTCCGACGGGCGCCACACCCAGGAAGCGGTAATCGCCGCGCAGGTTGCCCAGCGACAGATTGCGGAAGAACAAGTTGGCGTCCTCGCCGATGCCGGGATGGGCGGTCATGAGCATAAAGTCGCTGTAGAGCTTGGCCGTCTTCTCGTTAAAGTTGCCGGTGCCCAACAGCGTCAGGCGTGTAAGCGCCATGCCCTCGCGATAGGTGAGCTGGCAGATCTTGGAGTGGCACTTAAAGCCCTCGGAGCCGTAGATGACGGTGCAGCCTGCCTCTTCCAGACGCTCGGCCCACTCGATGTTGTTCTGCTCGTCGAAGCGGGCGCGGAGCTCCATGAGCACCGTGACCTCTTTGCCGTTTTCGGCGGCATCGATGAGCGACTCGCACAGACGGCTCTGCTTGGCCACGCGGTAGAGCGTGATGCGCAACGAGATGCACTCGGGGTCGTAGGCGGCCTCGTGCACCAGATCCAGGAAGGGGTTCATGGCCTCATAGGGATAAAAGAGCAGCTTGTCGTGCTGAAGTACCTGCTCGCGGATGGAGCGGGTCATATCGATGGTGGGGTTGGGCTGCGGCTTAAACGGCGTAAAGAGCAGCTCGTTGCGCAGGTGCTCGGGAATCTTGCCCTCAATGCCGAAGACATAGCCCAGGTTGAGCGGGATGTCGCAGGTAAAGACCGAGCGACGCGAGAGCTCGAGTGCCTTGCGGATAGTCTTGAGCGTTGCTTTTTCGAGTGAACCCGAGACGGCGAGAACCACCGGCTGCAGGCGCAGGCGCTTCTTGAGGATGCGCTTCATATGCTGGCGGTAGTCCTCTTCCTCCTCGACGCCCTCGCCGTCCGGATCGATGTCGGCGTTGCGGGTGACGCGGATGAGCGCGCGGTCGAGCGGCTTATAGGAGCCAAAGCAGCTGTCCAGGCAGGCGAGGATGACGTCCTCGAGCAGAATGTAGGAGTAGGTGCCGGTGGGCGAGGGGATCTCGACCACGCGGTTCATCGAGGCGGGAATCTCGATCAGGCCCAGCAGACTTTCCTCGTCGGTGACGCCGTCCAGGCCGCAGGCCAGGTAGAGTGCGCCGTTGCGCAGGTTGGGGAAAGGGTGGCGCGGGTCGATCACCAGCGGTGAGATGACCGGCGACACGTAGGCCTGGAAGTAGCGGGTTACAAAGGTGCGCTCCTCGGGCGTAAGCGAATCGACACGCGCACGGTGAACGCCCAGGGTGTCGAGCTTGCCCTCGATACTCTTAAAGATGGACTCCCAACGGGTAAGGAGCCCGGGCATTTCGGCCATGACAGCATCGACCTGTTCGGAGGCAGTCATATTGCTCTTGTTGTCGACAGGTTGTTTTTTGAGCTCGGCAAGGTCGGACAGGCCACCCACGCGCACCATAAGGAACTCATCGAGGTTTGACTCGAAGATCGAGACGAACTTAAGGCGCTCGAACAGCGGCACGGACTCATCAAAAGCCTCGTCGAGCACACGGTTGTCAAAGCGCAGCCAGCTGAGCTCTCGGTTCTGCGTGTACGAGAAGTCGCGCGGCGGTTTGCGCAGCTTTGCGGCGGCTTGCTTTTTTTCGATTTTGCTCGGCATATGCATCTGTCCGTTCAGTCCCCGCAGGGGACGGTTGCCTAACACTATTCACTATTGTCTCAATTTAGTCGACCTATGGCACGGACGTATCGCGTGAACGGTATCTTTACCTACTTCTTACGCTGACAAGCCATAGAGCTGACGCCCGTCGCGTTGTGAAAAACGGTCTATATCCTCACTCAACTGGTGAGTATGTGTGAATAAGAATGATAGGTAGCTGAATATCATCGAATACAGACAGAAACACGAACAAGCGTCATTTATATACATAAAACCGTTTTAGATATGCAATTCTTAATCGAAAGATTGGAGTTGTAATTGCGAATGATTTTTGAGAAAAAAGAGCGTTTACCTTAGAAAAGTTACTTTAGAACGCCGAAGTACATTATGGGGGAATCTCATGCGATATACCGTTCATCGCACTTTGTTGACCGTTCGGGGGCGAGGTGGAATTGCGGGTGGAATTTGGATATAACTAGAGCTGTCAGCAAGCAGCGTCCGCTATGGAAGGGCGCTGAGAGATTCGGCCGAAAGGCCCGAAAGAAAGGTAGGAGGCCATGACGAAAGGTCTGCACGTGCCTTCCGAGATCGGCAAGCTCAGGAAGGTCTGCCTGCACCGTCCCGGCGACGAGCTCCTCAACCTGCCGCCCGACGAGCTCGAGCGACTCCTGTTCGACGACGTCCCGTTCCTGGAGGTCGCGCAGCAGGAGCACGACACCTTCGCCCAGATCCTGAGGGACCAGGGCGTGGAGGTCCTCTATCTCGAGAACCTCGTCGCCGAGGTGTTCGACCAGGTCCCCGGCGCCCGCGCCGAGTTCACCGACCAGTACATCGCCGAGGCCGGCATCCGCGGCCAGCACATGCCGCAGATCGTCCGCGAGAAGCTGGACTCCATCGAGGACAACCTCGAGTTCGTCAAGAAGACCATGGCCGGCATGACCAAGTCCGAGATCGACATGCCCCTCACGGCGTCCACGACCCTCGACTCCCTGGTCAACTCCGAGTCCGAGTCCGACCTGATCATCGACCCGATGCCCAACCTCTACTTCACCCGCGACCCGTTCGCGGTCATCGGCGAGGGCGTCAACCTCAACCGCATGTACTCGGTCACCCGCAACCGCGAGACCCTGTACGGCAAGTACATCTTCAAGTACCACCCCGACTACAAGGACGTCTCGCTGTACTTCCGCCGCGACTGCCAGTTCCACACCGAGGGCGGCGACGTGCTGAACATCAACGAGAAGACCCTCGCCGTCGGCATCTCCCAGCGCACCCAGGCCGCCGCGATCGACGTCATGGCCCAGAACATCTTCTGGAACTCCGACTCCAAGGTCGAGCGCATCCTGGCCTTCGATATCCCGGTCTCGCGCGCCTTCATGCACCTCGACACGGTCTTCACCCAGATCGACGTCGATAAGTTCACGATCCACCCCGCCATCATGGGCACCCTGCGCGTCTACGAGCTGACCGCCGGCAAGAACCCGGGCGACGTGAACATCCGCCTGATCGAGGACACCCTCGAGCACGTCCTGGAGGACGCCACCGGCGTCGACCAGGTCAAGCTGATCCCCTGCGGCGGCGGCGACCCGATCGCGGCCTCCCGCGAGCAGTGGAACGACGGCTCCAACACCCTGTGCGTCGAGCCCGGCAAGATCTGCGTCTACGCCCGCAACACCGTCACCAACGACGTGCTGTACAAGGAGGGCCTGGACCTTCTCGTCGTGCCCTCCGCCGAGCTCTCCCGCGGCCGCGGCGGCCCGCGCTGCATGAGCATGCCCTTCTGGCGCGAGGACCTCTAAGGTCTTCAAGGACCCGTACAGGTCATAATACATACATCTAGCTGCCATTAGATGTCTCCCATTGGGGCGGTGCGGGTTTTCGCACCGCCCCAATCTTGTATGAGGAACGTCAACACGATTGGATGACTGCTTTTGTAAGGAGCTTGGCCATGGACATCAAGACGATTGGCGTTGAGGAATGGCTCAACGTTTGGGAGAAGAGCGCCACGTGGGACATCGCCCAGTCGACGATCTCGTCGCTCACCATGGGCGAGCTGCGCGCGCTCGATGAACAGGACGGCGCCACGTTCTACGAGCGCCTGGACCGCGAGAAGATGAACTACGGCTGGATCGAGGGCTCGCCGGAGTTTAAGGCCGAGGTTGCCAAGCTGTATCGTCGCGAGGTCAATCCCGATCACATTCTGCAGACCAATGGCTGCACGGGCGCTAACCTCAACGCCATCATGGCTGTGGTCGAGCCCGGCGACCATGTTATCGCCGAGTGGCCCACCTACGCGCCGCTCTACGAGATTCCGCGCACGCTGGGCGCCGAGGTCGAGTATTGGGAGCTTCGCGAGGAACTCGGCTGGAAGCCCGATATCGAGGAACTCAAGCGCTTGGTGCGTCCCAACACCAAGCTTATCTGCATAAACAACGCATCTAACCCCATCGGTACGGTGCTCGATGCCGATATGCTCGGCCAGATTGCCGAGATCGCCCGCTCGGTGGGCGCCTACGTGCTGTGCGACGAGGTATATCTGCCGCTCGAAAACACTGAGTCCTTTATGTCGATGGTCGACGTGTACGAGAGGGCCATTGTCACCAACTCGTTGTCGAAGACCTATTCGACACCTGCGGCCCGCGTGGGCTGGGTCGTGGCAGACGAAGAGGTGTCCAACCGCATCCGTACCTATCGCGATTACACCATGATCTGCGGCGGCGTGTTCAACGATGCTCTGGCGACCTATGTGCTTGAGCACAAGGATAAGATTCTCGAGCGCAATCGCAAGATCGTGTTTGGCAACCGCGATATCGCGCAGGCTTGGATCGATACGCAGCATCGCGTTTCCTGGACGGCCCCGCAGGGCGTGTCCACCTCGTTTATCCAGCTGGATATTCCCGAGGATGACGAGGAGTTCTGCAGGCGCCTGCTGTCCGAGAGGGGAGTGCTGCTGGTCCCCGGTAGCCGTTTTGAGCTTCCCTGCGGCGCACGCCTGGGCTACTGCGCGAGCGAGGACGTTCTGCGCGAGGGCCTGAGGCTTTTGGGCGAGGCACTGGCGGAGTTCGATCGCTAGGATTCCGATGGTCTTCGGGGGCCTTATCCAAATTAGCCGAAGATAATCGAAAACGGACCCGTTTCCCTAGGGGAAGCGGGTCCGTTTTTCTATACCGAGAAGTCAAGTTGTTACAAATGGGGCCGTAAAGCGAGGCGGTATCCGCTGGGCCTTATACTGAGTTTCCGGTGAACGGTATCAAGCGTCTGGTAAACGGTAATTTATTTATCAGAAATGAATAGGACAAACTTTTTTCTGAATAAAAATGAAAATGGTTGAGACGCGGTGTGAACCGCTAATTCTATTCATAGCTTTATTGGAAATATGCAATTTGAGGATGGTTTAACAAAGTTTAGTTCCATTTGATTTTAGGATTAAAACGCGTTTAAGCACGTAAATACGCTTTATTAAGATGAAGTGTGCCATGCGTGAAGTATATGTGTATGCCGTTCACCCCCTATAAAAAACCGTTCGGGGGCAAGGTGGAAGTATGAGCTGATTTTGGATATAAATATGTCGTCAGCAATAACGCCTCACACGGAGGGGCGCTAACGAATCGGCCCTGACAAGGGCCCGAAAGAAAGGTAGGAGGCCATGACGAAAGGTCTGCACGTGCCTTCCGAGATCGGCAAGCTCAGGAAGGTCTGCCTGCACCGTCCCGGCGACGAGCTCCTCAACCTGCCGCCCGACGAGCTCGAGCGACTCCTGTTCGACGACGTCCCGTTCCTGGAGGTCGCGCAGCAGGAGCACGACACCTTCGCCCAGATCCTGAGGGACCAGGGCGTGGAGGTCCTCTATCTCGAGAACCTCGTCGCCGAGGTGTTCGACCAGGTCCCCGGCGCCCGCGCCGAGTTCACCGACCAGTACATCGCCGAGGCCGGCATCCGCGGCCAGCACATGCCGCAGATCGTCCGCGAGAAGCTGGACTCCATCGAGGACAACCTCGAGTTCGTCAAGAAGACCATGGCCGGCATGACCAAGTCCGAGATCGACATGCCCCTCACGGCGTCCACGACCCTCGACTCCCTGGTCAACTCCGAGTCCGAGTCCGACCTGATCATCGACCCGATGCCCAACCTCTACTTCACCCGCGACCCGTTCGCGGTCATCGGCGAGGGCGTCAACCTCAACCGCATGTACTCGGTCACCCGCAACCGCGAGACCCTGTACGGCAAGTACATCTTCAAGTACCACCCCGACTACAAGGACGTCTCGCTGTACTTCCGCCGCGACTGCCAGTTCCACACCGAGGGCGGCGACGTGCTGAACATCAACGAGAAGACCCTCGCCGTCGGCATCTCCCAGCGCACCCAGGCCGCCGCGATCGACGTCATGGCCCAGAACATCTTCTGGAACTCCGACTCCAAGGTCGAGCGCATCCTGGCCTTCGATATCCCGGTCTCGCGCGCCTTCATGCACCTCGACACGGTCTTCACCCAGATCGACGTCGATAAGTTCACGATCCACCCCGCCATCATGGGCACCCTGCGCGTCTACGAGCTGACCGCCGGCAAGAACCCGGGCGACGTGAACATCCGCCTGATCGAGGACACCCTCGAGCACGTCCTGGAGGACGCCACCGGCGTCGACCAGGTCAAGCTGATCCCCTGCGGCGGCGGCGACCCGATCGCGGCCTCCCGCGAGCAGTGGAACGACGGCTCCAACACCCTGTGCGTCGAGCCCGGCAAGATCTGCGTCTACGCCCGCAACACCGTCACCAACGACGTGCTGTACAAGGAGGGCCTGGACCTTCTCGTCGTGCCCTCCGCCGAGCTCTCCCGCGGCCGCGGCGGCCCGCGCTGCATGAGCATGCCCTTCTGGCGCGAGGACCTCTAAGTCTTTCCGTTTCCGGTGCGGTCCCCCTACAACCGCACCGGCTTCGCCCGTTAAACGGGCAACACTAATACTTACGTAATTCATTTCTTCGAAAGGATTTGAACCATGGGTGTTAACCTCTCCGGCCGTAGCTTCCTCAAGCTCCTCGACCTCACCACCGAGGAGATCGAGTACCTGCTCAAGCTCTCCAAGAACTTCAAGGACATGAAGCGCGCTGGCGTTCCGCACCGTTATCTCGAGGGCAAGAACATCGTTCTGCTCTTCCAGAAGACCTCCACTCGTACCCGCTGCGCCTTCGAGGTCGGCGGCATGGATCTTGGCATGGGCGTCACCTACCTCGATCCCGGTTCGTCCCAGATGGGCAAGAAGGAGTCCATCGAGGACACCGCCCGCGTTCTCGGCCGCATGTATGACGGCATCGAGTTCCGTGGCTTTGCCCAGGACGACGTCGAGGAGCTCGCTGCTAAGTCTGGCGTGCCCGTATGGAAT
>JBKWEB010000018.1:0-42480 GCA_046976245.1 Collinsella sp.
GTTCAGAACTTCGGCGCCCTCGCCGCTCAGCGCAGACGTCTCGGGAACAAAGATCAGGCCGCCCAGTGCAACGACCAACACGACAGCGCAGGCTGCGCAGACAGGGACGTGCGCGCGTGCCCAGTTGGCGGGTGTGGTGGTGCCATTGCGGAATTCGGTGACGGTGCGGCCGAAGGCGCCCTTCCTAAACGGCGTTTCGATAAAGCGATAGGAGCACTCGGCTACGGCGATCACCAGCAGCACCTGCAAGATGTACTGCCACCAGGGCGTATCGTTGATGTTGGCGACCGGGTTCATGAGCAACAGCAGCGGATAGTGCCACAGGTAGATGCTGTACGAGCGCTTGCCAACCCACACGAGCGGCTCGGCGGACAGCGCGCGGGCAACCATTCCCTGGGGCTGCACGCAGGCCGCGATGACCATGAGCGTGAGGATGGAGCATAGCAGTGTGCCGCCGCGATACTGGAACGCGGTGTAGCCGTTGGTGAGCGCGACCATGGCGGCAAGGCCAACCAGACCCACGACGCCCAGTACATCGATGGATGCGGGCGAGGACCAAAAGCGCACGAGGGCGCTCGGCTGTGCCGGGGCGGTCTTGGCTGATTCGTCGGCCTTCTCGCCAGGCTTGCCCTCGGCGTTCTTGCCGTGCTTGGCGGCGCCAGCCAGGCGATTGAGCCCCAAACGATGAGCGAGACGCACCGGCGCCAGGTCGCGATCGGGGATAAAGGCCATCCAGGCACCCAGCAGCAGCGAGAACACGCGGGTGTCGGTGCCGTAGTACACGCGGCTGGGGTCGGCGGCAGGGTTGTAAAGCACCATCATGGCGAGGGCGGAAACCGCGGCAAGGCCCAGAACCACGCGGCGCGTGTTGGGCTTGCTCACATGCATGGATACCATGGCAAACAGCAGTGGCGGCCAAATTAGGTAGAACTGTTCCTCGATGGCAAGCGACCAAAAGTGCGTGAGCGGCGAGGGGTCGCCCAGGGCATTGAAGTACGAGACGTTTTGGGCAATCTGCCACCAGTTGTTGAAGAACAGCAGCGACGGCAGGATGTCGGGGCGCATCTTGGTGAGCATCACGTGGTTAAAGATGGTGCACAGCGCGCAGGTCACGAACACTACCGTTACCACGGCGGGGACTAGGCGACGGATGCGGCGAATCCAGAAGCTCTTAAGGTCGATGCGGCCGGTCTTAGCGACTTCGTTGAGCAGCAAGCGCGTGATCAGATAGCCCGAAAGCACAAAGAAGATCGTGACGCCGAGCAGGCCGCCCTGAGCCCACGTGAGGTTGAGGTGATAGAGCACCACCGCGACGACGGCAAGCGTGCGCAGGCCGTCGAGCGCAGGAATGTAGCGGGACTTGGGACGAGCAGGCGTCTGCTCCGCGGCGGGAGTGTTGGCGCGGCCAGCGTTGTTGGCAGAAGCACGATGGGGGCTCGCGGTGCGTCGCGGGTCGCCTGCGCGGCGTTCAGTGCGCGGGCGTTCGCGCGGCGCCTGGTTATCGGGCGCGCGGCGCGGGCCGCGTGAGCTCGATTGCGGGAATTGTTCCATAAAACATCATCCAATGACGAGAAAAATCAGCACGTATTCATTGTAGCTGCCCGCTCCTGTGAATGCTTGCTGCTGGCGCAACCTCAAGCGCGCGTTCACATCAAAGTGAACTAAAGTTATAGAGTGCGAAAGCATACGATTGACGGCCGACGGTGGGCATAAAGCCCGCAGATGAGGAGGTTTCCATGGCAGATCGCGGCATCGTTGCGGTGTTCGGCAGCATGAACATGGACCTTTCGGTGGCGTGTGAGCGCATGCCGCGTGCGGGCGAGACCGTCGGCGGTAGCGGTTTTATCACCAACGCCGGCGGCAAGGGTGCCAACCAGGCTGTGGCCGCCGCGCGCATGGGTGCGCGCACGTGCATGATCGGCGCCGTCGGGCGCGATGCATTTGGCGATGCACTGGTGGCGGGACTCCAAGATGCCGGCGTGGGCGTTGAGTTTGTGGCGCGTCGCGACGACGTGGAGACTGGCACCGCGACTATCATTCGCTGCGAGAACGACAACCGCATCGTGTTGTCGCCGGGCGCCAACCATGCGCTTTCGGGCGAGGACGTGGCCTGCGCGCTGCGCTATCTGGTGGCTGACGAGCTTGACGCCGATATCTGCGACCTCGCCCCGGCTGCCGGCGGCGTCTTTATCGCTCAGGGCGAATGTGACCTGATGGCCACGGCTGCGGCGCTCTCTTGCGCCCACGGGTTGGGGTTCTATACGGTCTTTAATCCGGCGCCCGCCTGCGACCTGCCGGCGGGAGCGTGGCCTGCGGTCGACTTGGTTTGTCCCAACGAGACCGAGTGCCAGGTGCTGACGGGCATCTTGCCCACGGGTGACGCGAGCTGCGTGGCCGCGCTTAAGGCCTTGCTCGCTAAGGGTGTCGGTGCCGCGGTTATCACACTGGGCGGATCCGGATCGGTTACGCTCGGCGATGATGGAGGGCTGCTACGCATGCCGGCGCTCTCTAGCGAGGTGGTCGACACGACGGCCGCCGGCGATACGTTTATCGGCGCACTTGCGGCGGCTCGGCTACAGGGCTTGCCCCTTTTTGAGTGCATGGTCGCAGGCGCTCGCGCCTCGGCAGTGACGGTATCGCGCCTGGGTGCTCAGCAATCGATTCCCACGCGCGCCGAAGTTGAGCGTAAGTTTGGTTTAGACGGTTTAGACGGAGAAGCGGAGTAGAACAATGGCAACCAAGAAGCTGATCCTTGATCTGGATATGGGCGTAGACGATGCGATGGCGCTCGCCTATGCCATCGCGAGCCCCGAGGTGGAGCTCGTGGGCATTACCACGTGCTTTGGCAACGTGCGCGTAGACCAGTCGGCGCATAACTGCCTGGCCGTGCTCGACCTGCTGGGTCGCCCCGAGGTGCCGGTGTACCTGGGCGCCGACCGACCCATCAAGGCGACCGAGCCCTATACGCCGCCGGCGTCCACCACGCTCATCCATGGTAAAAACGGCATTGGCGGCGCGAGCGTGCCTGCATCGCCGTATGAGCCGGTTGGGGCGACGTCGGCCGATGGCAATGCGGCGGTCGATTATCTGATCGATGCCGCACGCACCTATGGCCCCGATTTGGTCTACGTGGCGACCGGCCCGCTCTCAAACTTGGCGCTTGCTCTTGAGCGCGATGCGGCGGCGATGATGTCTATCGGCCGCGTGGTTGTGATGGGCGGCGCCCTTACCGTGCCCGGCAACGTGAGCGCGGGCGCCGAGGCCAACATGGCAAGCGACCCCGAGGCCGCCGATGCCGTGCTGCGCTCGGGCCGCAAGCTCACCATGGTGGGGTTGGATGTGACGCACCGTGTGGTGCTGACGCGCCGCGATATCGCCGGCTGGACGGGTTCGGGCACCATGGCGGGCTGCGCGTTTGCAGGCATGGTCGAGCACTACATTGGCTCATACGAGATGAACGCGCCTTATCTTGGCGGCTGTGCGCTGCACGATCCGCTAGCCGTTGCCGTGGCGATCGACCCCACGCTCGTGGGCGCACTCGGCTGCAACCTGCGCGTTGACCTGCTCGGCGAGTATCGTGGCCGCACCATCTGCGACGAGCGCCGCGTGGCCGACCCGGACAAGAGCGCCCTTGTGGCGCTAACCGTGGACGCCCCGCGCTTCCTCGCGGAGTTCAAGGCACGCATGGCTCACGTCTTGGGCTAAGTGCTTCCTACACCCCGTCTCAAGTAGCTAATTTGGGACGGGGCTTTTTAGCTACTTTGGGGGCTAAAAAAGATAAATTGCATCGTTCCAAATGAGTGCATAATTGCGTAATTTATAGAACTAGCTGCTGTAAACAGATTAAACTCCGTTTACAGTCTAAAAGCGATCGTTAACCAAATACTTGGCCTTGTCTGGAATTCTCTGTGTTTGCATGGACGGGATGGTCTGCCGATATTGACGTATCGGCGCAGAAGCGGAGGCAGCATGAAAGAGTATTTTGGCATCGACGTGGGCGGCACGGCAGTTAAGTGGGCCGTGCTGGGCGAGGATTTTTCCATCCGCGAGCGCGGCAGCCTGCCGACCGATTTTGCTACGGCAGACGAAGCGGTCGAGGCCCTGACCGGTCTTATCGAGCCGTATCGCGATCGCGTGTCCGCCGTGGGCGTGAGTGCACCCGGCGGCATCTATGAGGATGACGCGGACGGCACCATCCATCGCGGCGGCGCGCTTACCTACATGGACGGCTGTCCGCTGGGAAAGTTGCTGCGCGAGCGGTTTGACATGCCGGTGGCGGTCAACAACGACGGAAAATGCTGCGCGCTCGGCGAGTACGCAGCGGGCGCCCTTCGCGGATGCCGCACTGGCGTCGTGCTCGCTATCGGCACCGGCATCGGCGGCGGCATCGTTATCGATGGCCGCGTGCTTTGCGGCGCACATGGCTTTGCAGGTGAGTTTAGCTTTCTGCGCAACGACGTGAGGCAGCCGGCGTCCGGGGACAGAATGTTTTCGAGCACAGGCGGCTGGCGTGCGCTGCGCGATCTCGTCGTGGCCGAGAAGGACTTACCTGCCGATGGCACGGTGGACGGCCGCCGCGTTTTTGAGTGGGTTGAGGCTGGCGATGAGGCGGCGAAGCGCGCGCTTGACCGCTATGCGCGCACGTTCGACGCCATGCTCGTAAACCTACAGGCGGTGCTCGACCCCGAGGTGTTTGTGATTGCGGGCGGCATTTCGTGCCACCCCGAACTTATCGACGCGCTTCGCGACCAGATGCCCGCGGCGCTTGAGGGCTATGAGGGCATTCTCGCCGGCATCCCTGTACCGCAGGTCAAGGCGGCAGAGCTGGGCAACGACGCTAACCTATACGGCGCCGTGCAGGAGGCTATGCGCCTTTGCGAATAACTACTCTGGCGATGATTTTTCTGGGACGGGGATTAAAAAAGGCTCTGTTAGACCAGGATTGACATACATGTGTCCCCACGGTGCCATATCGTTGACCCCATAGACCGCGATGATGGGGGCAGCATGAACGCCGAAGACCTGGTCCTCAACTTCAAGAAGGGCATGGCGAACCTCAGCAAGACCGAGCGCCGCCGCGCTATCGAGTCCGTCAGGGACGTGATCCGCGCGGCGGCGTTCGACGACGCGGCCGGCTCCGCCTACGAAATCGAACGCTGCCCGCGCTGCGGGTCCGCCGCGGTCGTGAAGAAGGGCAAATCGAAGAACGGCGAGCAGCGCTACCTCTGCCGGGGCTGCGGCAGGACCTTCGGCATGGGCAGCGAGCGCATCCTGGGGACGAGCAAGCTCCCGAAGGAGACCTGGATGGCCTACGCCGAGTGCTTCGTGCTCATGCTGCCCCTGCGCGAATGCGCGAGGCGCTGCCGCGTCTGCCTCAAGACCGCCTACACCATGCGCCACAGGCTGATCGAGTGCCTCTCGGCCTACTCCCCCTCGTTCAGGGTCGAGCGGGGCTGCGGCTGCGAGCTCGACGAGACCTATTTCCCCGAGTCGTTCAAGGGCAACCACGCGAAGGGGTCGTTCACGATGCCGCGCCCCTCCCGGCACCGCGGCAAGCAGGTGCACAGACGCGGGCTGTCGCGCGAGCGGATCTGCGTCATGACCGGAGTGAACGACTCGAACGAGACGTTCCTCGAGGTCACGGGGCGGGGCGCCCTTTCGAGGGAGCGCGCCATGGACGCGCTGAGGGGCCGCATCGCGGCCGGCTCGGTCGTCGCGACCGACAGGGCGGCCGCCTACGTCGGCGTCCTCGCCGAGCTCGAGGTCGCCGCGCACGCGGCCTACGACCCCAAGGACCGCTCCGGGGGGACCATCAACCGGGTCAACGCCGTCCACTCGCTCCTCGGCGCCTTCATGGAGCCGTTCAAGGGCGTGTCGACGAAGCACCTCGATGCCTACCTCGCCTGGTTCAGGTGGTGCCGGACCTTCATGGCGACCGATTCCGGCGCCGCCGGGCGCACGGTCGCGCGGCAGCTCGCGCACGGCGTCTGCAGGAGCCGCGTCCGCGACATGTTCAACGTGGAGCCGCCCTACATGGACTACTGGGCCGCGCCCGCCGCATAGAGGCGGTAGAATGGTCGCACCGCGATACACGAGGAGGGGTGAGGCCATGCCGTCGAACATACCGGCCACGACGATCCGCATCGACCCGGAGGTCAAGAGGGAGGCCACGGCCATCCTGGACGAGCTCGGCCTGTCCATGTCCACCGCCGTCAATGCGTTCCTCAGGGCGCTCGTCCGAGAGGGCGGGATGCCGTTCGAGATGAGGGTCAAGACGCCGGCGCCCGACGGGGAGACGGCGAGTTAGCCGGCAGGTCGGCATGTCAATCCTGGTCTAACAGAGCCTTTTGTTTTGCTCCAGTGGATGGCAATGCGCGGTAATCATGAGGAGTGAGGACGTCTACTGCATTGCAGATCACTCAAAATTATTGTGGGAGGGGTTAATAACTATATCCTCTATACCAAAGGACATAAAGAGATGCCAATTTTGTTGACAAGCGAATGACGATTAGCTGCGAGTCAGCTACCAGCGTAAATAATCGATAAAGAAATGTCGTAATTTGGTGCCAAATGCCCAGATAACGCCGCGTCTATTTTAATTAACTGCTTTGAGCAAACAGTAAAATGCTACTATCTAACTTGCACGTAAGAAAGCAGATTAACGGTTAAGGCTAAGAAGTGGCAGGTATGTCGGAAGCAACTAGGACTCGCACGCATGCGCCCGAGGTTAGGCAGCGCGCCGTCGAGATCCTCCAAGAGGGGGTCGGTCATCGCGCCCTCGCCGCGGAGCTTGGCATTCCCCAGGCCACGGCTCGTCAGTGGGCCCGCGCGTATGCCGTGGGCGGTGCCGACGCCGTTCTCAATGCCGGTTCGCATCATCACACCTACTCGTACGACGTAAAGCTCGCTGTGGTTAAGGACCGTCTGGAAAACGGCTTGACGGTTCGCGAGGCCATGATCAAGCACAAGATTCCCAGCGAGTCTTCGGTCAAGGCTTGGTGCCGTCAGTACCGCGAGAGCGGTGAGGCCGCACTGGTCGATAAGCCGCGCGGTCGCAAACCGCGCGTTAAAAAGGCGGAATAGCAAACGGGATGGTGCGCCCACAGGGGCGCATTTTTCTTGCCGCCCCATTACTCCAATGCGGACATGCTCACTGCCTCGCACGTCTAAAACTCCCCAATTGACCGAAAACCTACCGCCGCTACTCCTCAATTGAGCTATAACGTTAAACAATTGCAGCGTTTTTGCATGGGGGAGTGATGGTATGACGCTACTGTATTTCCTTACCCTGTTTCCGCTGGTACCGGCGCTGGGCATGCTGTTCGCGCGCGGCGACCGCGCCCGCGATGCGGTGGGGCTCATAGGTTCCGGCATTATTATGGCGGTGACAGTTGTAGTCGCCGTCATGTTTTTTGGCGCGGGCCCGCAGAGCTTTGAGGTTGCCCCCAGCACCTCGCATGTGCTCTCGATCATCAGCTCCGCCATCGATGTCATCCTGTGCGCCGTCATCCTGTACAACGCGTACAAATATAGGAACGCGCTCACCACGGTGCTCGGCATAGTCCAGCTGGTGGGCTCGCTTGCCTTTGCAGCCATGACGCTGCCCGCGACCGAAGCCGTCACCGCAACCCCGCTCTACCTGGACTACATGAGCGTAATCATGGTCCTCGCCGTCGGCATTGTCGGCAGCCTTATCTGCGTGTATGCCCTGGGCTACATGAAGGACTTCCAGGCCCATGACGAGCACGAGGCCGCGCTGCGCGGGCAGACCGCGCCCGACCGTCGCCCGCAGTTCCTGGCGCTTATGTTCTTGTTCCTCTCGGCCATGTTCGTCATCGTGACGAGCGACAACCTGGAGTGGCTGTTCTGCGGTTGGGAAATCACCACCGTGTGCTCGTTCCTCATGATTGGCTACACGCGCACGCCCGAGGCCATCAAGAACGCCTTTACCCAGATTATCCTCAACATGCTGGGCGGCATCGCGTTTTTGGCGGGCCTTATGTTTCTGCACGTTAACGGCATGCCGCTGACCATCTCGGGCATGATCGAGCTTTCCGGCGCTGGAACCGCGCAGTCCGCGCTGCTGGTGATGCCGGTCGTTCTGCTGTCGCTCGCCGCCCTTACCAAGGCCGCGCAGATGCCGTTCCACACGTGGCTGCTGGGCGCCATGGTTGCCCCCACGCCCACGAGCGCCCTGCTGCACTCGTCAACCATGGTCAAAGCCGGCGTGTTCCTGATGGTCAAGCTGAGTCCGCTCTATGCCATCTATCCCGTGACCGGCTTTATGGTTACGAGTGTGGGTGCCATTACGTTTTTGCTCGCCGCCCTCATGGCCATCTCGCAGAGCAACGCCAAGCGCGTGCTCGCATACTCCACCATTTCCAACCTGGGCCTCATCAGTGCCTGCTTGGGTGTCGGCGCGCCCGAGGCCGTATGGGCGGCCATCTTCCTGATCCTGTTCCACACGGTGGCAAAGTCGCTGCTGTTCCTGTGCGTGGGCACGGCCGAGCATCATATCGGCAGCCGCAATATCGAGGACATGGACGGTATGTTCAGCCGCATGCCGCACCTGACGCGCCTGATGATGCTGGGCATCATGGGCATGTTTGTGGCGCCGTTTGGCATGCTCGTGTCCAAGTGGGGCGCTCTGGTGGCGTTCGCGCAGACCGGCAACGTGCTCATGATCATGGTGCTTGCCTTTGGCTCGGCCGCGACCTTCTTCTTCTGGGGCAAGTGGCTTGCCAAGCTTTCGGGCGTCGACCCCACGGCTCAAAACGTTGAGGTCAATGTCCATAAGACCGAATGGATGGCCCTCAACACCATCGCCGCGCTGCTGATTCTGTGCTGCGTGGCGTTCCCGGTTATCTCGAGCGGTCTGGTGTCGCCTTACTTGGCCATGGTGTTTGGCCGCGTGCCGTACGTTATTGGCAAGGACGCCATGTACCTGATGGTGGTTATCGTGGCGTTTATCGCCGTGGTGCTGCTGACTTCATTCCGCGTGAGCAACAAACCGCATGTAAACGTATATCTTTCGGGCGTGGGAACCGACAAATATCGCCATTTCCGCGGCTCGATGGGGCACGAGGTGAAGGCCGAAAAGCGCAATTGGTACTCGGAGGACGCCCTTGGCGAGAAGCGTATTGGCCCCGCGGGTAGCGTCGTGTGCTGCAGCATCATCTTGTTTGCGCTGCTGTGTTGCGCGTGGATTGGGCCCGAGCGACTTGCCATGAGCGCGCCCTCGGTGCTGCGCGGCAAGTATTTCGAGGGTTCGGGTGTTGTGGGCATATTTATTGGTACCGTAGTGTTTGCCCTGCTGGCGCCTTTGGTTGGTGGCCTGATCGACGGCGTTGACCGCAAACTTTCGGCCCGCATGCAGGGCCGTGTGGGTCCGCGTCTGCTGCAGCCCTTCTACGACGTTGCCAAGTTGCTGCGCAAGGCCCCCGCCAGCGTAAACACCATGGACGATACCTACATGGCGTGCGCGCTCATCTTCACCGTCGTGGGCGGCGGCATCTTTGTGTCGGGCTCCAACACGCTGCTGTGCGCTTTTATGGTGACGCTCGCCGCAATCTTTGTGGTGCTGGCGTCCGCCTCGACGCAAAGTCCGTTTGCCCAGGTCGGCGCCGACCGCGAGCTGCTGCAGGTTATGAGCTACGAGCCCGCCGTTCTGCTGATGAGCGTGGGCCTGTACCTTGCCACCGATAGCTTCGATTCCATCGCCGTGACGGGGCAGTCGGCGCCCATCATCGTGTACAGTGCGCCCATTTTCCTGGCGCTGCTTGCGGTACTCACCATCAAGCTGCGCAAGTCGCCGTTTGACCTTTCGTACTCACATCACGCGCATCAGGAGATTGTCCAGGGCGTCGCCACCGAGATGAGCGGCGGCACGCTGGCCAAGATGACCCTTATGCACTGGTGCGAGACCGTGCTGTTTTTGATGTGGGTAGGCATGTTCTTTGTTTGGGACAACCCGGTGAGCTGGGTGGTCGCCCTGGTCGTGATGGCCGCGACGTACTTTATCGAGGTGCTGATCGACAACACCTTCGCACGCAGCACCTGGCGCAGCTGCTTTAGGCTCGGATGGGGCGTGGCGCTGGTGTTTGGCCTGCTCAACCTTATGCCCATCCTCGTCGACGTATTTATTTAGGAGGCGGCATCCATGGATCATAAAATGTCGCGCTCGCCGTGGGTTATTCATTACGACGGTTCGAGCTGCAACGGATGCGATATCGAGGTGCTGGCCTCGCTCACGCCACTGTTCGATGCGGAGCGCTTTGGCGTGGTCAACACCGGCAACCCTAAGCATGCGGATATCTTTTTGGTGACGGGGTCGGTCAATGCCCAGAACCTGCCCGTCGTGCGCCAGATCTACAACCAGATGCTCGAGCCCAAGTGCGTGGTGGCCTGCGGCATCTGCGCGTGTTCGGGCGGCGTGTTCCGCGATGCCTATAACGTGATCGGCGGCGTGGACCGCGCGATTCCCGTGGACGTGTACGCGCCCGGGTGCGCCATTCGCCCCGAGACCGTGATCGATGCCATCGTGGAGGCGTGCGGCATCCTGGACCAGAAGGAGGCCGTGATGCGCGCCGGCGGCGATCCGCTCACCGTGGGTGGTGCCGCAACCTGGGACGGTGGCGTTGAGCTGGGCGAGGACGGGTTTGTGGCTGCTGCGGAGGCCGGCGACGCGACCGCCGCTGCAAAGGAGGCCGAGTAATGCAAAAGGCTATCTATACCACCGTCGGGATCGACGGGCTCCTGCCGCATGTCCAGGCGCTTAAGGGCGTCGGCGCGCGCTTTGTGCAAATGCACGCCGAGCGCAACGTCGACGACGGCTCGTATCGCTTGGTCTATACGTTTATCAACGTTCGAGCTGCTCAGGAGCATATTGCGCAGGACGGCAGCTATGCGATCGAGAACCTGGTGGTTGAGGGCATCGACCAGTACCAGGAGATTCCGTCCATCAGCTCGTACTATCCGGCGGTATTTCCGTTTGAAAACGAAGCACACGACCTGTTTGGCCTTGCCATCACCGACATGCAGATCGACTTTAAGGGCTTTTTCTACCAGGTCTCGACTGCCGAACCCATGAGCGTTATCACGCCCGAGGTGAAGGTCGCGCGCGAGAAGGCCATGAAGGTCCGTGCCGCCGCCGAGGCCAAGGCGCGCAAGGCCGCGGCCGAGAAGGCCGCCGCGGCTGCGGCTGCTGCAGGGGAGAGCGCTGCGAGCGCCGGCGATGCCGCGGGCTCCGATGCTCAGCACGATGAGGCTGCTGCGAAGGCCGCGCTCAAGGCTGCCGAGATGGAGGCAAAGCTCGCCGCCATGGATCCCGAGAAAGCTGCCAAGGTCCGTGCGGCGCTTGCCGCCAAGGCCGCCCGCGACAAGCAGAAAAAGGAGGTGTAAGGTCCATGGCACATCGCTCCGTAATTCCGTTTGGCCCGCAGCACCCGGTGCTGCCCGAGCCGCTTCATCTAGACCTGGTAATCGAGGACGACCGCGTCATCGAGGCAATTCCGCAGATCGGTTTTGTGCACCGCGGACTCGAGAAGCTCACCGAAAAGCGCGATATGCATCAGTTTGGCTACATCGCCGAGCGCATCTGCGGCATCTGCGCCGTGGGCCATAGCTGCGGCTATGCCAGCGCCTGCGAGCGCATGCTCGACATCGAGGTGCCCGGCCGTGTGCAGTATATCCGCACCATTCTGCACGAGCTTTCGCGCATCCACTCACATCTGCTGTGGCTGGGCCTGCTTGCCGACGCCTTTGGTTTTGAGGCGCTGTTCTATCGTTCGTGGACCCTGCGCGAGCAGATTCTCAAGATCTTTGAGAGCACGTGCGGCGGCCGCGTGATTCTGTCGATTAACGAGATCGGCGGCCTTAAACACGACATTGAGGACTCCGAGCTGGCGGGCATTGTCCAGACGCTCGATGCCATGCGTCCTGACTACGAGGCCCTGGTGCATACGTTTTTGGACGACAACAGCTGCGGCGAGCGCCTGCATGGCGTGGGCGTGATCAGCAAGAAGGACGCGCTGGAGCTTTCGATGGTCGGCCCGTTTGGGCGCGCCTCGGGCGTGGACTACGACGTGCGCATGTTTGGCGACGGTGCCTATGCGGACCTGGCTGCGTTTGAGCCCGTCGTTGCTGCCGATGGCGACTGCTATGCTCGCTGCCAGGTGCGTTGTGCCGAGGTCACGCAGGCCATGGACATCATCAAGGAGCTTGTCGGCAAGATCCCGCACGACGGTATCGGCGGGCGCACCAAGCTCACGCCGGCCGACGGCGCGCGCGGCGAGGTTGTGATTGAGCAGCCGCGCGGCGAGGCGTATTACTATGTGCGCGGCAACGGCACCAAGAATCTGGACCGTTTTCGCGCGCGCACGCCGACGTCGCAAAACCTGGCGGGTCTGACGCATGCGCTGCAGGGTGTGCTCATTGCCAACGTGCCCATGATTATCCTGACCATCGACCCCTGCATTAGCTGCACGGAAAGGTAGGCACGGCATGAGTTTGCTGACATTTGCCAAGACGGCCTTGGGTTCTATGGTCAAGCATCCGGTAACGGTGTGCTATCCGCAGGAGAAGCTCGCGGCACCCGAGCGCTTGCGCGGGCATATCGTCAACGACATGGACGTGTGTATCTGCTGCGGCATGTGTGCGCGTCGCTGTCCGGCGGGCGCGCTCGCGGTCGATCGCAAGGGTGGAACGTGGTCGATCGACCCGTATGCCTGTGTGGTGTGCGGTGAGTGCATCGAGAGCTGCCCCAAGCACTGCCTGACTATGGACACCGCCCGCACCCCAGTCGCAGCGGACAAGACCCCCACGGTAGAAACCAAGCCGGAGTAGCGCCGGAATAGAGCTGGGATAGGGGCCGGTGGGGCAAAAATGCCCCACCGGCCCCGCGCTTAAACGCGCGGTTGTGCCGTCGCGAACAAAACTATGTCGGTTTACGGGGCTGGATAGCGAACCTCCGACCATACCGAAAATCGCAAAAACAAAACCGCAGGTAGATTGCTTGCTGTTTTTTAAAAATAGGGGGTATGGATGAGGACTCCGACTTTAGCCCCGTAATCCGGCATAGTTTTGAAATAGCACCATATCCGTAGAAGCCCTTGATCTCCCGTGGACAGAGGGAAACGGATCATTTTTGCCTTGCGAGGGCTGCCGCGTGACCCGTCTGCCACGAAATGGGCCTATCTACTACGTTTAGGCGGCAGCCCTCGACCACGTCAAGTAATGCGAAATGAAAACCGCAGGTAGAACGCTTGCAGTTTTTCATGAAAAGCGGCTATGGTCGGGGGTATCGAGTCAAACGTAGTAGATGGCCCGATTTCGTGGCGAGCGTTACCAACTGATTCCCCGGGGACGGAGGAAAACGGATCATTTTTGCCTGATGGCTCCGAGTCGCACCCGTTTTCCTGCGAAAACTCTCGTGTCCCATCTTTGGTGAGACATTTGTCTCACGCCCAAAATCAAATCTGAAACGTGTGTCACCTGCCCTAATTGTGTCTCATTTCGTAACTTTAGGCTGATGCAAGGCCTGAGACCGCGAGAAGGGAGACACGATGGGTAAGTACACGAGGGGTCTCTTGGCGGTGATACTGGCCGTAGTGCTGGTGTTGCCAGCCGCAGCATTCGCCATGCTGCCCGAGGCCAACGCCAGGTCCAGCACAGGAATGGACGGACCGATAATGACCGGAAAGGTCGTCGACCCCGATACCAGCGGACGCTGGGAAATCTGGGCGGCAGGCCACGGCGGCAATAAGGTAACGACCCAAAACGTCGGCCGAATCTGGACCGATAAGACGGTCAAGGCAACCGGGGAAAACGAAGAGTCGGACTTTTTGACCACGCTTTCGGCGATGTCCTCGACGTCTAATTCAACCGTGACAGTCACCAGGCCACTTGACATCGTGATGGTGTTGGATGCCTCCGGCTCGATGGATGATCCTATGGGTGGCGGAGATCGCACCAAGCGTATCGATGCACTGAAGAGCGCTGCGAACAGCTTTATCAATACCATCGCCAAACAAAACGAGGCTATCGAGGGCGTTGATAGGCAGCATAGGGTTGCCATTGTTAAGTTTGCGGGTGATAAGACTGATAAGGTCGGCAATGACACGTACTATCAAGGCCAATACAAGTACAACCACTCGCAGGTAATGAAGGGTTTGACCGATTGCTCCGGCGGCAACGTGAAAGCTCTTAAGGATACAGTTGCTGGAATCAAGCCAAGCGGTGCTACGCGTGCCGACTATGGTCTGGAACTGGCCGGGGATATCACTTCTGGTCGCGCAGATGCCAAGAAGACCGTTGTGTTCTTTACCGACGGCAAGCCAACGAGCTACAGCGAGTTTGATTCTGACGTCGCCAATGCTGCCGTGACGGCTGCCAAGAAGATGAAGGATGGCAAGGCCACCGTTTATACCATCGGCATCTTTAGTGGAGCGGACCCTGTTGCCGATCCCTCGAAAAAGGGGACAAGCGACGTCAACAAGTTTATGCACGCCGTGTCGAGTAATTATCCCGATGCCACGTCGTATGCGAGCGACGAGCTTGGCACGCGCGCGGAAAATTCCGACTACTACAAGTCGGCGACCAATGCTGAAGAGCTCAAGAAGGTCTTCGACGACATCTCACAGGCCATCACATCGGAGCCGCCTTACCCGACCGAAATCCATAAGGGCTACGACGAGACCAAGTCCGGCTACATCACGTTTACCGACGAGCTGGGCGACTTTATGCAGGTCGACGGATTTACCGAAGTCGTCATCAACGGCATGTCGTTTACCAAGGCGAGCAAGACGGTCAACAAAGAAACCAATACCGACACCTACGAGTTTTCCGGCAAGGCAAAAGACCTGCTCATCACCGTGCAGCGTGCTGGCGATGACAATCCCCGGAAGGGCGATATCGTAACGGTTAACATTCCTGCGTCGTTGACTCCGCTGAGTCACTTTAAGACCGTAGACGGCAAGCTTTCGGTCGACAACGTTAAGCCCATTCAGGTGAAGTATGCCTCGAGCGTGAAGAGCGCCGCACTTGACAACCTGTTTACGCCCGAGAAGGTAGCAGGGCTCAAGAACTACATCGAGCATAATACGACTGTCGTTGACGGCACCAAGACCGTGAGCTTCTACGCGAACAAGTGGAGCGGTGGTGCGCTGGGTGATACGGTTGCGACCTTTGAGCCGGCCGACACCAACCGCTACTACTACTTCCAGAAGCAGACTCCCATTTACGCGGATAAGGACTGCACGCAGCCTGCAAAGAATTCGCTGGCAGATACTGGCACCTATTACTACAAGGATGAGTTTGAGGAGCGGGGCTCGAACGGCGAGGCCAAGCCCGCCACTGCTGTCATCGAGTTTGTCGGCGGCGACGCAGCGAAGTTTGACGGCGCTCTTGTTGCCGACGAGGACGGCAACCTTTCGTTTAGCGTGGGAACCGCGCGTTTGGCCTTTATCGATGAGCTCCACACTACCAAGGGCAGCGTGGGCGGCAACAGCACTGGTACCGCGACCGACGTTCTCAACCCCAAGTGGAACAACGTGTCTGCCAAGGCGACCGCGACGCATGTCAATTCCTACCTGGGCAACAACGGCAAGATCAGCTTTGCGTATGACATGACGCCGGCAATGGTGAACACCAAGGCCAGCTTTGGCCTGACCAAGGTGCTCAAGGGTCGCGACTGGACGAATGCTGACGCGTTTGAGTTTGGCCTGACATCCGAGAGCGGCGCCCCGATGCCTGCGGCTAGGACTGCGACCGTGCGCAAGGCTGACCTGGACCAGGGCAAGGCTGCCATCGACTTCGGCACGATCGAATACACCGAACCTGGCACGTACGTCTACAAGGTCAGTGAAAAGCATGCCGGGACCACGATTGACGGCATCGCCTACAGCAAGAACGTCGCGGAGATCACCGTGACGGTAGCGCCCGACAAGAAGGGTGAGCTGAGCGCTGGCGTGAAGGTGACCTCGGGCGAGACCGAGTTCAAGAACGTTTACGCCACGAATCCTGTTGAGTCCAGCGTCACCGACCAGATTACCGTGACCAAGTCTCTGACCGGGCGTGACCTTACGGCCGACGAGTTCAGCTTTGAGCTGCTCGAAATCATTGACAAGGAAGTTAAGCCTGTCGAGACCGTTAAGAACGCCGCCGACGGCAAGGTGACGTTCAGTGCCATCAAGTACACCGAGATCGGCCAGCACACCTACAAGCTGCATGAGGTTAAGGGCAACGCCGGCGGTATTGACTACGATGACGCGGTCTACACCATCGTGACGACCATCGCCGATAACGGCAAGGGCCAGCTGGTTGCCACGCACGAGCTGAAGGACGCCAAGGACGTCAAGAGCATCGAGTTCAAGAACGCCTACACCACGAATGCTACCGAGGCATCGCTTGCGGGTATCAAGAATCTGCAGGTTGACGACGCTCTGACCCCGGCTGATATCACCGGCAAGTTCACCTTTACCGTGACCGGTGAAGAGGGCGCGCCTATGCCTGCGAGCACGAGCGTGCACAACGACGTTGACGGCAAGGTCGACTTTGGCAAGATCGCCTTTACGCTCGACGACCTTAACAAGGCTCTGGGCGAGAAGCCCGAGAAGCGCGAGCACACCTTTACCTACACCGTGACCGAGTCCGGCGAAGTGGCTGGCGTGACCAACGACGCCAAGCTGTCGCGCAAGGTTTCCTTCACCGTGACTGATGACGGCAAGGGCAATCTGAGCGTATCCCGCAAGCCGGACGGCGATGTGGCATTTACGTTCACCAATACCTATAACGTGACGCCTGTCGAGACGAGCGTTACCGACCAGATCACCGCGAACAAGGTCCTGACTGGCCGCAATCTCATGGACAGCGAGTTCTCCTTCGAGCTCGTCGAGGGCGACAAGGTCGTCGCCACCGGCAAGAACGACGCCGAGGGCAAGATCACGATGGGCGCCGTGAAGTACGACAAGGCCGGCAAGCACACCTACACGCTGCGCGAGGCCAACGGCGGAACCACCAGCAAGGGCATCACCTACAGTGACGCCGAGTACACCATCGAGACCACCATCACGGACAACGGCGACGGCACCCTCAAGGCCGAGCATGTCCTGAAGGACGCCAAGACCGCAACCTTCAAGAACACTTACAGCGTGACCCCGACCGATGCAGACCTCGACTTTGACCTGAGCAAGGCCATCGACGGTCGCGAGTGGACGGATGGGGACGAGTTCGGCTTTACCATTACCGCCCCCGATGGCGCTCCGCTACCCGATCCTGCAACCGTAACCGTGAGCAAGCACGATGCGAAGGACGGCATTGCCGCCATCAAGTTCGGCAAGATTCGCTACACGGCTGCCGGAACCTACAAGTACGAGATCCGCGAGAACGCGGGTAATACGGTCGGCATGACGTATGACTCCCACGTCGCGACCGCCGAAGTAACCGTGACCGAGGACGGCGAGGGCAAGCTGACCGCCAATGTCACCAAGAAGGAAAACGGACGCTTTACCAACACGTACCGCACTGAGCTTAACTACACCGCGGCCGGCGGTCTGTGGCTCAGCAAGTATCTGGACGGCCGCCCCATGACCGAGGGCCAGTTCGCCTTTACCGTGACACCTGCTGACGACGCTTCGGCTCGCGCGCTCGGTCTGCTGCCCGGGGCCAACAGCTTCAAGTCCCCCGAAGCGGCAGAGGCAACGGTCGGACTGATCGACATTCTGGCTGGTCATGAGGTTAAATTTACGCAGGCTGACGCCGGCAAGACCTTCAAGTACACCGTGGCCGAAAAGAACGACGGCCAGCCCGGTTACACCTACGATGACGCCGTACGCACGGTGACGATCGCCATCGCCGACGACACCGCCGGTACGCTCACTGCTACGACGACCGTCTCTGGTGGTCCCGAGGGCACGCATGAGACGGTCCACAAGAGTGGCGAGAACAAGGTCGAGAAGGCCCTGGTGCCGTTCCACAACAGTTACAGCGCTACGACCAACACGCCTGGTGGCACCGCTGCTCAGGTCGTTGCCACCAAGACTCTGACCGGTCGCCCGATGGCCGACGGCGAGTTCTGGTTCGGCATCGCCTATCAGGGTGAGCTTGTGGCATACGAAAACCTCAAGCCCAATATCGGCGGGCACGTGAGCTTTGATACGCTGCACTACGACACCAAGATGCTTGCTAATCTTGAGGCTGCTGGGCTTGCTTATCGTACCGATAAGGACGGCAAGCTTGCCTGGACCATTAACTACACGGCCTACGAAGATTTATTCGGGCTGCCGAATGGCGTTTCCGCTACAACGTGGAGCTTTGGCTTTAAGGTTATCGTCGTCGACAACGGTGACGGTACCCTGACGGCGACGGTCGACTACGGCGGCGTCGAGCCCTTGTTCGAGAACGTCTACGGCGCCGACGCCGTGGATGCCGCGCTCACCGGTACTAAGAAGCTCCAGGTTGCCGAGGGCCTGACCCCGGCCGACATCACGGGTAAGTTCACCTTTACCGTGACCGCCGACGAGGCAGGTGCCCCGATGCCCGAGCGCACGACCGTAACCAACGACGCAGCCGGTAACGTGGACTTTGGCAAGATCCACTTTACGCTCGAGGACCTCAACCACGCCCTGGGCGTGACGACCGATGCTTCTGACGACGCATCGAGCGACGCCGAAGCCAACACCGGTGAGGCCGAGGTTGACGCCGACGCTGCCGAGACCGATGAGCCCAGCGACGAGTCCGAGCCCACAGCCCCCACCGCCCCGCGCTCGCACACCTTTGCCTACACGGTGACCGAGTCCGGTAGCGCCCCTGGCGTGACCAACGACACCAACGCCACGCGTAAGGTTTCCTACACCGTGTCTGACGACGGTGCCGGGCATCTGAGCGTCAAGCGCGAAGGCGACGACGGTGCTGCCTTCACGTTCACCAACACCTACAGCGTGGCACCTACCGTTTCGTCCGTGACCGACCAGGTCAAGACGGTCAAGCGCCTAACCGGACGCGACCTTGCAGCCGGCGAGTTCACGTTTGAGCTGCTCGAGGACGGCGTGGTTGTCGCGAGTGGCACCAACGACGTCAACGGCACCGTTGCGCTGAGCCCGATCCGCTACGATGCGCCCGGCACGCACACGTACATGCTGCGCGAGGCTTGCCCCAACGCGCTCGGCCTGTACAAGGGCGTCACCTATGACGGCGCGACCTACACCGTCGTGACCACCGTTTCCGACAACGGCGACGGCACGCTGACCGCGGCGCACAAGCTCGAGGGAGCTACCGAGTCGGCTGGCTTTACCAACAAGTATCACGCCATGCCCACGCAGGTCTCCATCGGCGCCATCAAGGTGCTCGAGGGACGCGAGCTCAAGAAGGACGAGTTTAGCTTTAAGCTCGTTGGCGAGGACATCGAGTCCACCGTCACCAACGATGCCGACGGCAAGATCAACTTCGACAAGTTCGAGTACAGCGAGCCGGGAACGTACGTCTACACCATCAGCGAGGTCAAGGGCGACGAGGCCGGTATGACCTACGACAAGTCCGTCTTTACCGCGACCGTCAACGTGGTCGATGACGGCGAGGGTAACCTCAAGGCGAGCGTCGCCTATACCAAGGGCGACAAGAGCGTCGAGGGCATCGTGTTCAACAACACGTACAAGAAGCCCGAGACGCCCGTGCCGACGCCCGACCCCGGCACGCCCAAGACCGTGACGAACATCGTCAAGACGGTCAAGGGTTTCCTGCCCACCACGGGTGACCAACAGGCCGCCGCACTGCTCATGGCATTTGTTATTGCCATGGCCGGTGTCGGTGCCCTGGTCTGGGGTATCCGTAAGCGCTAGGCACGCTGGCAGCGCCCGGGGCCAAAAGGCCCCGGGCGGTCGGCGGGGAGCAGAACATAGCCCCACCCCACCCCAGCCGCCACGGAGGTATCTCCCTCCTCCGTGGCGGCACTTTTGTGTGCCGGGGGCGCCACGAAACCGGCCCATCTACTACGTTTAGTCCCTT
Source organism: Collinsella sp. (assembly GCA_046976245.1). Lineage (GTDB taxonomy): Bacteria > Actinomycetota > Coriobacteriia > Coriobacteriales > Coriobacteriaceae > Collinsella. The sequence continues at coordinate 19,999 of JBKWEB010000018.1, forward strand.
ACCCCCAACCATGCCAAAAACGCGAAAACAAAACCGCAGGTAGAACGCCTGCGGTTTTCTGCAAAACGGGGGTATGGTCGGGGGTATTGAGTCAAACGTAGTAGATGGGCCGGTTTCGTGGCGAGCGGTTCCGGCTGATTCCTTGGGGGCGAAGGAAAACGGATTATTTTGGTCCCGCGAGGCTGGCGGAGGCACTCGTGCGGGGTCGCCTGAACAAAACTATGCCGGTTTACGGGGCTGAATCACGAGTCCCCAACCATGCCGATATTCGTGAAAATAAAACCGCAGGTAGACGAGCCGTCATCTTGCAGAAAACGCAGGTATGGATGGGGCTCTGAGTTTAGCCCCGTAATCCGGCATGGTTTTGAAATGGCATTAAATCGATAACAGCCATTTTGCTATGCCGGGGCGGTCGGTCGTTGGGTAATTACCCTCGCAGATAGGCGATGGCGATCTGCGTGCGGTTGCGTAGGCCCATCTTTGCCAGGATCGAGCTGATGTGGTTGCGCACGGTGCCTTCGCCCATATAGGCGGTGGCGGCAATCTCCTTGTTGTCGAGGCCGCGGGCGATGAGCTCTGCGACTTCGAACTCGCGGTCGGTCAGGCTGACAAAGGCCGCGGGCCGGCGGGTCGTGCCGGCCTCGACGCCCGCCCCATCAAAGTTGATATCCTCGATCGCCTTACCCTCGAGCACGCGTTTGCCATCCATGACCTGTGTCAACGCGGGAGGGATGGCAGCGACGTCGGTTTTAATCAAGTAGCCGCGCGCGCCCAGTTTGAGCGCCGACACAATGTATTCGTCATCCGAGAATGTCGTCAGAAACACCACGCGCGCCGCAGGGTCGCGCTCAAGGATCTCGCGTGCCGCCGAAAGTCCGTCGCGCCCCGGCATCTGGATGTCGAGCAGTGCGATATCGGACGCGTGTTCGGCATAGAGCGAAACTGCTTCATTGCCGTTAGCGCCGGTGCCCACTATCTCGATCTGCGGCTGGGCGCCCAGGATAATCTTGAGCGAATCGACCACTAAGCGGTCGTCGTCGACAACGATGAGCCTCATCGGCCCTCATCTCCTTGCTGTTTGGGAATGGTGGCAAACACGCGCCAGCCGGGGGAGCCGGCGCGCGGGCCGGCGGTAAAGGTGCCGCCAAGCGCCTCGACGCGCTCGCGCATGGAGCCGAGCCCCATGCCTTCCGCGACGCCACGGCTGCTCGCCTGGGTCCCGCCCGTCCCATCGTCGGTAACGATGAGCTGGTAAAACGACGGATGCTCCATGCATCGTACGGTGACGGTCTGGGCGCAAGCGTGGCGCATGGTGTTGGAGAGCGCCTCGCGCAGGACCGCCGCAAAGCAGTTGGCGACGTTTGCGGGCGCATGTTCGCTCATAACTTCAAGCTCAATCTGCGGGTCGCCGTCCGATCGCGCGCCTTCAACGATGCGTTCGAGCTGCACGGAAAGGTCGACGGCGTTGTCGTTGAGCGCGTGGACGCTGGTGCGCACAAGCTGGAGCGCCTCGTCAACCGTGCGTTTGACGTCGGCGAAATCGGCGGCAACCCTGGGCTCGTCGGCGTGGACCACGCGTAGGGCTTCGGCCTGCAGTGAGGCGCGCGTGAGCTGGTGCCCGACGTTATCGTGGATCTCGCGCGCGATGCGGGCGCGTTCGGCGAGCGTCGCGAGCTCGACTTCGTAGTCCTGGCGGTCGGCAAGGTCACGGTTGCGCGCTTCGAGCGCGAGGGCTCGTTCTTGCAGCTCGTCGCGGGTACGGCGCATGCGCTGCTGTTCGCGCTCCAACTGGGCGGTACGTAGCGATAGCAAGGTGGCGGCAACCGAAAGGATAGCGGTCAGCAGGAGCGTTCGGGTGGTGAGCGCGCCGCCGCGAAGGTCCGCGGCAAGCGCGCAGACAAACACGGCGCCAATCGCCAGCGCGGGCCAGATGCGTTCACGGCGCACGCGTCGCGCGATGTCATAGAGGGCGAGAGGCGCAAACGGCACAAACGTCGGCACGAAGACAGCCGCGATGATGTAAGCGTAACTTGCGGTCTCGCTCGCACGGCGGGCGCGGTTTCCCTGTGCGACCTCGGCCAGCGAGGTGGCAATAACGCCAAGGCAAAACGCCGCGACCAGGCGAGCGTCCACAGCAAGACCCATGGCGGCCGCAATACAGCACGCCAGCACGATCGATTTGTCGAAAAGCCTGTTCATACGGGTATTGTATGCGAAGCTGCGCGTGGTGGAGGGGGCCGCCTGCGCAACCGTGACATTCCTCCCGCGCGGCAAAGCGGGGGCGTCGGCGGGCCGCGCGACCGAGCCCCCGCACTCGTGACAAAGCTCACTGGTGCGCGCCGTCCGCTCCTGCGATGATGCAATCGTACCGGGCCGCAAGCAACAGAAGGGCCGCCTCATGACAGATATCGTCCACGTCGAAAACCTCGTCAAGCGCTATGACGACCTTATTGCGCTCGACCACTTTAACCTGAGCATCGCCCCCGGCGAGATCTTTGGCCTGCTGGGCCCCAACGGCTCGGGCAAGACCACGTCCATCAACTGCATTCTGCAGCTGCTCGCCTACGACAAAGGCACCATCGAGCTGTTCGGTGAACCCATGACGCCCACGCGCTACGACCTCAAGCGTCGCATCGGCGTGGTGCCGCAGCAGGTGGCGGTGTTTGACGAGCTTACCGTGCGTGAGAACATCGACTATTTCTGCAGCCTTTACGTTAACGACCGCAAGCACCGTCGGGCGCTCGTGGACGAGGCGATCGACTTCGTCGGGCTGGGCGACTTTGCTAAGTTCCGCCCTGGTAAGCTCTCGGGCGGCCTGGCGCGTCGCCTCAACATCGCCTGCGGCATCGCGCACAAGCCCGAGCTCATCTTCTTTGACGAGCCCACGGTGGCGGTCGACCCGCAGAGCCGTAACGCCATCCTGGAGGGTATCTGCCGCCTGCGCGACGAGGGCGCCACGGTGGTGTATACCAGCCATTACATGGAGGAAGTCGAGCAGATTTGCAGCCGCATCATGATCATGGACGGCGGCCGCGTGCTGGCGCAGGGCACCAACGACGAGCTCAAGCGCATGATTCAGATGGGCGAGCGCGTGACTGTCGAGGTTGGCGCCGTAGAGACCGCCACGGTCGAGCGGCTGCGCGCCCTCGAGCACGTGCTTTCGGTTGAGCTGTCCGGCGGCGAGATCGTCTGCACCTGCGAAGCGAGCCCGCACAATTTGGTCGACATCCTCGACACGCTGCGCGCCGCCGATGTGGCGCTCGGCCGCGTGTGGAGCGAGCCACCGACCCTCAACGACGTGTTCCTCGAGATCACCGGCCGCGAGCTGCGCGACTAGGGGGCGCCATGTTCAACACCATCATTACCACGCTCAAGATGCTGTTGCGTCGGCCGAGCACCTGGGTCTGGGGCGCGGTCTTTCCCGTTGCGCTTTCCACGATGTTCATGTTTATGTTTGCGAACCTGAGTTCCGATGGCAAGGTCGACCCGGTGCCGGTTGCCGTTGTCGCCGACGAAGCCTGGGACGCTTCGACCTTTAAAGATGTGGCGACCTCGCTTGCCAAGGAGGGCGACGACCAGCTGCTCGAGATCCACGAATGCGACGACGCTGCCGACGCAAACCGCGCGCTCAAGGCCGGCGAGGTTGCGGGCATCTATACGGTCGACGACGCAGGCGTACCCAAGCTCACACTGCTATCGAGCTACGACAGCTCGCGCGCATCATCGGTGCTCACCGATCGCAGCATCCTGGAGACGGTGGCAAGCTCGTATACACAAAATGCCGAGCTCATGTCCCAGGTTGCCCAGGACAACCCGGCGGCGCTCGCCGACCCGGAGGCGGTTGCGCGCGCCCTGTCGCTCGAGGGCGGAACCCGCCGCGTAAACCTGACACGCACCACGCCCGACGGCACGGTCATCTACTATTACGCGCTTTTTGGCCTGGTCGCGATGATGTCTGCCGAGTTTGCCGCCTTGAGCGTCGTCGACCTGCAGCCCAATCTGTCGGGCCTTGGCGCGCGTCGTTGCGTGGGCGGTCTTTCCAAGACGGCATCGCTGGCCGGTATCTTTGTGGGCTCGTGGCTGGTCTCCTTTGCCTCGATGACGATCGCGATCGGCTACGTGCGCCTGGTCGTGGGCGTCGACTTTGGCGGGCGCGAGGGGCTGTGTTTGGTGGGCGGCGCTGCTTCCGCGCTTGCCGCCACGGGCCTGGGGCTCTTTGTGGGCACGCTTCCCGTTAAGGGCGGCAAGGCGTCCAAGTCGGGCATCCTTACGGGCTTTGCCACCACGTGCGCCCTGTTCGCCGGCCTCTACGGCGAGCCGGCGATGGCGCTTGCCGACGACGTCGCCCGCGCCTGCCCGGCCGAGTGCTGGTTCAACCCCGTCAAGCTCATCTGCGACATGTTCAATCGCCTGTATTTCTTTGAAGACCTGGGGCCCTTCGCCGTTCGCGCCGGCGCGCTCGTCCTGATGGCGCTGCTGTTCGTTGCCGCCGCCACGCTGATCTTTGGAAGGAGCCGCTATGAGCACCTTTAAGACCGCGCTTCGCATGGCGCTGGCGCACCCGTTCTACCTGCTCATCTATACGGTGTTCATCTCGCTCATGGGCGTATTCATCGCGGCATCGGTGAGCTGGAACTCGTCGCAGCTCACCGAGTACAAGCCCTACGACGCCAACGTGATCGTGGTCGACCGCGATGGCAGCGACCTTTCGCGTGCGCTTACCAAGCATTTGGGTTCGCGTTTTGAGCTGGTCACGGGCATCGGCGACGATACGTACGACCTTGCGGACGCGCTCTCCAAGAGCAACAGCGCCAAGGGCAGCGCCGACTGCGTGTTCTTTATCCCGGAGGAGTTTGAGGACGACCTCGTTGCGGCTGCCCGCGCGGGGGAGGCCCTGCCCAAGCTCGACGTGACCTACGGTTCCGGCACCATGGCGGCGGCGCTTTCGTCTGCCGAGGCCTCGCGCTGGATCTCGCTCGCGGGCGCTGCGGCGGCGCTTGAGCCCGCTGCTTCTAACGGCGACGTTGCCAAGGCCGCCGAGCATGCCGCTGCAAAGCGCGCGGAGGTCCAGATCGAGCAGGTCAAGGTCGACTCGACGGCTGCCGCCACGCTCGAGTCGTATTTCAACTTTGGCGCGTACGCGATTATCTCGTCGGTCATCGTATCGGTGGGGTTGGTGTTCTCGGGCATGAACGAGCCCGAGCGCGTGCGTCGTATGGATGCCGGCCCGGTCTCCGAGCGCCAGCGCTCGCTTGCCGTGTTCGCGGCTGCCGCCGTGCTCACCGTCTGCATCTGGTTTGTGTCGAGCATGATGGGCGTCGTGGGCTTTGCCGGCGCGGTTGTCGAGGTCGGCGTGGGTCGTGTGTGCCTGGCGCTGGCGGCGACGTTTGCCCTGGCGTGCACGCCTCTGGCCGTTGGCTTTGCGCTGTCGAGCCTGGGTGCGCGCGAGGAGCTGCTTAACGGTGTGGGCAACCTGCTCGGCATGCTCATGACGTTTTTGGGCGGCGCTTGGATGCCGCTGTCGCTGATGGGCTCGGCCGTGCAGACGGTGGCGCACTTTGTGCCGACGTATTGGGTGAACGATGCGATTGGCAAAGCGCTCGCGTCGGACCTGACGTCTGCCATGTTGGGCGACATCGCCTGCGACCTGGGCGTCACCGTGCTCTTCGCCGCCGCCATCGCCGCCGTAGGCCTAGCCCTCGCCCACAACAAATCCCGCGCCTAGCCACCTAGTCATCGGGTATTCATTGGGGACAGACTTAAACGGCCAAGAGTGGTCATTGGGGACAGACTTAAACGACTAGTCTTTGGGGACAGTCTTTGCCGATTCGCCGGCTCGCCGGCCGGGTTGGCAAGGACTGTTCCCGGCTGCCGGCAGGAAGGGAACGTCCCTAACTGCCGGGTGGCGAAAGAGTGTCCCTAGCGGCTAGTCGTTCAAGAACGTCCCCAGCGACTAGTCATTTAAGAACGTCCCCAATGACTAGCCTGAAATAAATTTTAGGCCTCGCCCCAAAATAGTTCGCCAAGGTTTACTATTACGTTTATAAAGTAGTACGAGGCTAACAACGGGGGATAGCATGGCGACAAAGCAAGCCTATGTCCAGGTCAAAGGGCTCAAGAAACACTATGGCGACGGTGATGCGCGCCTGACGGTGCTCGACGGCATCGACACGTCCATCAACCGCGGCGAGATCTGCGTCATGCTGGGGCCCTCGGGCTCGGGCAAGTCGACCTTTCTCAACCTCATTGGCGGCCTGGAGGATGCCGACGGCGGCTCCATCATGGTGGACGGCTGCGACCTCACCGCGCTCAAGCCTGCCGATCTGGGCGAGTACCGCCGCCGCGAGCTGGGCTTTGTCTTCCAGTTCTACAACCTGGTGCCCGACCTTACCATCAAGGAAAACATCGAGGTCACGGCGCACCTGTCCAAAAAACCGCTCGACGTCGACGATCTGCTGCGTTCGCTGGGCCTCTACGAGCACCGCAACAAGTTTCCGCGCCAGGTCTCGGGCGGCCAGCAGCAGCGCTGCGCCATCGGCCGTGCGCTCGTCAAAAATCCGGGCCTGCTGCTGTGCGACGAGCCCACGGGCGCGCTCGACTACAAGACATCCAAGGAAATCCTGCAGCTCATGGAGGACGTCAACCGCACCTACGGCTGCACCATCATCATCGTCACCCACAACGCCGCCATCGCGCGCATGGCCAACCGCGTGCTGCGCCTGCGCGACGGCCGCATCGTCGAGGACGAGCTCAACGAGTCGCCCGTTACGGCCGCCGAGCTCGATTGGTAGGCGGCGCCATGACACCTCTCGCAAAACGACTCCCGCGCGAGCTGCGCCGCAATATCGGTAAGTACCTGGGCATCTTTTTGCTCATGTGCGGAAGCATCGCCCTTACCTCGGGCTTTTTGCTCGCGGCGCATTCCATCGGCTGCCTCATCGACGACATGCGCGACGAGTACACGATTGAGGACGGCCGCGTGACCACCTCCTTCGAGGCTACCAAAGACCAGCTCAAGGCCGCCGAGGATGCAGCCGGCGACGTCGGTGGCGTCACGCTCTACAAGAATTTCTCCATCGACGCCATCATCAAAAAGACCGCCGGCGACGACGGCACCAAGCGCACGCTGCGCACCTATGCGCACCGCACCAAGGTCGATATCGCGTCCTACTGTGAGGGCAAGGAACCCAAGGCGGACGACGAGGTGGCCATCGACCGCGTCTTTGCCACCAACAACGATCTCGCCATCGGCGATAAGGTCGAGCTTGAGGGCCGCACCTACACCATCTGCGGCATCATGACGCAGCCCGATAACCAGGCGTTGTTCCTCGACAATTCGGACTTCACGGTGAACACCATCACGTACGGCGTGGCCGAGGTCACCGACGCCGGCTTTACCGCGCTTGAGGACGCCGGCGGCGCGCCTGCCTACACCTACTCCTTTACCTTTACCGACCGCGATCTCCCCACCGCGGATCGCATCGATGCGGAGCAGGATATGGTCGAGGCACTGACCGATGCCGATGCGCGCGTGGACGATCTGATCGATGCCGATTCCAATCAGGGCATTGGCTATGCGCGCGACGACGTGGACGGCGATTCCATGATGTGGATGACGTTGCTCGACATCATCATCGTGATCATGGCGTTTGTCTTTGTGGTGCTCACCGACGCCACCATCGAGGAGGAGAGCGCCATCATCGGCACGCTGCTCGCCAGCGGCTATCGCCGTCGCGAGATCGTGCTGCACTACCTGGCACTTCCCGCCATCGTGGGCGTGCTCGCGGCACTTTTGGGCACCGCGCTCGGCGTTGCGTTCTTTACCGAGCCCATGCGCGGTCTCTACTACGGCTCGTACAGCCTGCCGCCCTTCCAGGTGTACTGGAGCTGGGAGATCTTCGTGAAGTGTGCCGTGGTCCCCGCCGCTGCGCTCATTCTCATCACGCTGGTGGGCCTACTTCGCAAGATGGGCAAGACGCCGTTGCAGTTCCTTCGTCACGAGGCGAGCGGCAAATCGGGCACCAAGCGTGGCCTGCAGCTGCCGGAGCGCATGGGCTTTGTCTCGCGCTTTCGCCTGCGTATCTTCCTGCGCAACCTGGGCAACTTCGCCACGCTCTTCGTGGGCATTGCGTTTGCCTCGCTGCTACTGCTCTTTGGCCTGGCGATTCTGCCCACGATGACGCACTACGCGGACAACCTCGAGACAAGCCTGGTCGCCGAGCACCAGTACACGCTCAAGGCGCCGCTGGAGCTCGAGGGCACTGCCGAGGAGCGCGAGCAGTGGTCGGCACTCGAGCGCTTGCAGTCGGTTGACGGCGCACTCCTCACCGCCGCCCGGGATGCCGATGACGAGCTTGACGACGCGGCCGATGCTGCGCAGGCGGCGGCCGATGCCGCGACCGCATCTCCGTCTGCCGAGAGCCTGGCCGCAGCGCAGGATGCGCTTGCCAAGGTCCAGGACAAGAAGGATGCGCTTTATGCGCGTCTCGATGACCTTGCCGATGCCCTCGGCTGCAACCGCGACGAGGCTATCGACCTGATCGACAAGGCCTCTAAGATCGACGCTGACAACGACGATATCCACCCGGTCAATACGACCGACAACGGCGCGGGCGCAATCGCGCAGGCCGAGAAATACGCCGTCTACCAGCTGCAATACGACCGCGGCGACGGAAATGGCGAGGAGACGATTTCCATCTACGGCATCTCGCCCGATTCGCGCTACTGGAAAGGGCTGGACGTCGGCGACGGACACGTCGTCTTTGGCGGCGGCTTGCTCGACAAGTTTGGCTGGAGCGAGGGTCAGAAGGTTAAGCTTCGTGACAAGTACGAGGGCAAGAAATATTCCCTTGAGTATGCGGGCAAGGATTGTGCCTGGGGCTCAAAGTCGGACATGAATATCTATATGAGCATCGATGACTTTAACGAGCTGTTCGACAACGACGCCGCCTACTTTAACGGCTATGTGAGTGACGAGAAGCTCGACCTCGATGCTCGTTACTTTGCCGGCGACACCACGCCCGACGACATGCGCGCCGTGGGCGACCAGTTCATCGGCATGATGAGCAAAATGATCGGCATGATGGTTGGCCTCGCGGTGTTTATCTTCCTGCTGTTTATGTACCTGTTGACCAAGGCTGTCATTGACCACAGCGCCCGCTCGATTAGCTACATGAAGGTCTTTGGCTATCGCGACGGCGAGATCTCGCACCTGTACATCCGCTCGATCACGTTGTGCGTGGCGGCATCGCTCGTGCTGAGCCTGCCCGTGATTATCGGCTCGCTTACGGCCATCTTCCGCTCGATGCTGCTCGCCTACAACGGCAATATCGAGATCTACGTGCCCGCTTGGTCCATGGCGGCGTGTGTCGGCATTGGCTTTGCGACCTATCTGGTCGTGGCGCTGCTGCACACGCGCTCCATCAGGCGCGTCCCTCTGGCCGAAGCCCTCAAAGTGCAGGAGTAGCCCCTTATTGGTCATTGGGGACGTTCTTAAACGACTAGTCATCGGGGACGGTCTTTGCTGACTCGCCGGCTCGTCGGCTGTGCTGGCAAGGACTGTCCCCAGCTGCCGGCAGGAAAGGAATGTCCCTAGCTGCCAGGTGGCGAGGCACTCATTTAAGTCCGTCCCCAATGAGTGATTTCAGTCATTTAAGTCTGTCCCCAATGACTACCCAATGACTGGGCGCCGTGCTTGACATTAACCCCGCTTTAACGGGTACCATCTCCTATGTCTGTAACGCCATATAGACCGAGGGGATATATCTATGACCGTAACTGCACCCGCAGCACCCGCTAAGGTGTACTTCACCAACCTGCGCACGCATGCTCGCGAGAGCCAGCTCGACAAGCTCAAGCGCCTCATTCGTCACGCCGGTATTGAGCAGATCGACTTCGAGAACAAGTTCGTCGCCATCAAGATTCACTTTGGCGAGCTGGGCAACCTGAGCTTTTTGCGCCCCAACTACGCCCGCGCTGTCGCGGATGTCGTGAAGGAGCTGGGTGGCAAGCCCTTCCTCACCGACTGCAACACGCTCTATGTGGGTAGCCGCAAAAACGCGCTCGAGCACATCGATACCGCCTATCAGAACGGCTTTACCCCGTATGCCACGGGTTGCCAGATCATCATCGCCGACGGCCTCAAGGGCACCGACGAGGCGCTCGTCCCGGTCGAGGGTGGCGAGTACGTGCGCGAGGCCAAGATCGGTCAGGCGCTCATGGATGCCGATATCGTGATCAGCCTCACCCACTTTAAGGGCCATGAGCAGGCCGGCTTTGGCGGCGCCATGAAGAACCTGGGTATGGGAGGCGGCAGCCGTGCCGGCAAGATGGAGCAGCATGCCGCCGGCAAGCCGAACGTCTCGACCGAGCACTGCGTTGGCTGCCGTGCCTGCGAAAAGATCTGCGCGCACAACGCTGTCTCGTTCGACGGCACCCGCGAGCGCGAGCTTGCCAGCGGCGCTACTCGCACGGTGCACGTGGCCGCTATCGACCACGATCGCTGCGTGGGCTGCGGACGCTGCATTGCGGCATGCAACCAGGACTGCATCAAGCCCGGCTATGACGCCGCGGCCGACGTGCTCAACTGCAAGATCGCCGAGTACACCAAGGCCGTTGTCGACGGCCGTCCGAGCTTCCATATCTCGCTTGCCATGGATATCAGCCCCAACTGCGATTGCCATCCCGAAAACGACACGCCTATCGTCAACGATATCGGCATGTTCGCGAGCTTCGACCCGGTCGCCATCGACCAGGCCTGTGCCGATGCCGTCATGGCATCCGAGCCGCTGCCCAACACCGAGCTTACCGACAGTGCCGCCAAGATGGAGCACAATCACGAGCATCTGGAGGGCGAGCAGGCGCACGACCCCTTCTGCATCACGCATCCCGACACCGACTGGCGCGCGTGCATCGCGCATGCCGAGAAGATCGGCCTGGGCACGAGCAAGTACGAGCTCATCGAGGTCAAATAGCGCCTAGCTATTGGACAAAACAAGCGTTTTTGTAGCGCAACGTTAGCAAAAGCCGCCCGCGAGCACAGTGCCCACGGGCGGCTTTTCGGAAGTGCGGTGAAAAATCGAATACCGCCGATCACAAACCGATTTTTGGCAACAAAACCCCTGATAAATTGTTGGTAAAACTGCGGTCTGGTCGGCAGTTCCAGATTTTGCCGCATACTTCCGAAAACGGGGGGTCAGATAAAGCCCCAGACGTTGCTTTTTGCCTAAAAATACTCGTCGAGGAAGTTGTTGACTGTGCTCCAGTAGAGCTCGGGGTCAACTTGCGCACTCTTGGCGTGGGTGGCGCCATGGATGGTGAGCTTTTGCTTGACCTTGCTGGCGCACGCCTCGTAGTTTTGGTCGAGCATACTGTACGGCACAAAGGTGTCCTGGTCGCCGTGGATAAACAGCATGGGAACCGTCGCGTGTTTGAGTTGCTCCACGCTGCTCGCCTTATGAAAGTCGTAGCCTGCGCGCACGTTGCACACCAAGTTTGCTACATCGAGCAAGGGAAAGCTGGGCAGGCCGAACACGTTCTTGAGCTGCAGAGAAAACTCGTCCCAAACACTCGTATAACCGCAGTCCTCGATAATGCATTTCACGTTTGCGGGCAGAGATTCCCCCGCGACGTTCATGGCGGTTGCCGCGCCCATCGACTCGCCAAAGACCAGGATGCGCGCCTCGGGGTCAGCCTGAACGATTCGCTCGATCCATGCGACGATGTCGAGGCGCTCGGGCCAGCCCATGCCGATATAGTCGCCGCCGGAGCGCTCGTGGGCGCGGGCGGCGGGTGCGAGTACGTTCATGCCGCGGTCGTGGAATCGCTTGACGTATCGGGCCATACCGATGGGCTCGTTGGTATATCCATGCAGGCAGACGGCGTAGTCGTGCGTGCTCTCCGACGCAGCATAATACCAGGCGGCAAGCTCGGTCCCGTCATCTGCGGTGAGGCTGCTGCTCTCGCGATTCTCTTTAAACCACGCCCGCGCCTCGGTTTCCTCGGCATCCGGCTGCTCACCTTCTTTGTCGTTCTTGCTATCCTGCATCATCTTCATGGTGTATGGCGCGCGGGGATTCAGCGCGAAGTCAAACAGAAAGTTGCCGGCAAATCCGAGCAGCGCAACGACAACCACCAGCGCAACGACGCCGGCTATCTTGAGCTTTCGATGGGAACGTGCGTTTTGAGACATAAGAAGCTTTCCTATAAGATGTTAATACATCAACATTTAATGCAAGCGCATTATGGACGTTCGCCGTTGATGCGTCAACAGGCAAAGAATGGGTAAACAAGGGGTCACGTATGGTGCAAACTTCGCACGTACCCAGACGCTTTGATATAGTGTTGAGAACTCTTTACGTTGGAGGATGTAACCGGCATGTCCGATTCGAGCGACAGTTCTAAGCCGCGACCCAAGACCGCGGCCGTTCCACACTACACGGTGGGCGAGGAGATCATGAATTCCGTCACCCATGGTGTCGGCTGCCTGCTGGGTATCGCGGGCCTGGTGCTCCTGATCGTATTCGCTGCCCTGCGCGGCGGAGGCCCGGCGCATATGGCCGCGGCAATCGTCTACGGCGCCAGCATTATCCTCGAATACCTTGCCTCCACGCTCTACCATGCGATTCAGCCCGCGCGCGCCAAGCGCGTGTTTCGCATCATCGACCACAGCTGCATCTATCTGCTCATTGCCGGCAGCTATACGCCGTTTTGCCTCATCACGCTCGCAAACGACGGCGGCGCTGTGCTGTTCTTTGCCGTATGGGCCATCGCCATTATCGGCATCGCCCTCGAGTGCTTTATGCGCGAGCGTCAACCGCACTGGGTAAGTGGCCTGGTCTACCTGCTGATGGGCTGGCTCGTTGTCTTTAAGCTGCCCGAACTTGTGACGCTGCTCAACCCCGTGGCACTTGCCCTGCTCGCCGTCGGCGGCGTGTGCTACACCGCGGGCGTGCCGTTCTATATCGCCAAAAACGTGCGCTATCTTCACAGTGTGTTTCACCTGTGGGTACTCGCCGGCAGCATCTTCCAGTTCATGGCGGTGATCCTCTTCGTAATCTAGCGACCACGCCTGCGCGCCCGCGTCCTTGTTTGGGCGCCGGTGCAATTGCCGTATCCGCCGTCAACGTTTTAATCCGACGTCCCGAATCTTGGAGGTTCGAGAAACTCCCGATGGACATAACCATCTCCCTTATCACCACCCTCGTTTTGACCCTCATCAACGGCTACTTCTCTATGTCCGAGATGGCGCTCACCACGGCCAAGCGCGCCGTGCTGGAGCACGAGGCCGAGGAAGGCGACAAGCGCGCCGAGCGTGCCATTAAGCTGGCTGCCGACTCCGACCAGCTGCTCGCCACCATCCAGGTTGCCATCACGCTCGTGGGCTTCGCCTCGTCCGCCGTCGCCTCGACGAGTCTGTCCGACCCGCTCGCCACGTGGCTCATGAGTTTTGGCATCGCGCCGCTCTCCGCCATCGCGCGCGGCCTGGCGCCGGTCATCATCACCGTCGCGGTCGCCTTCGTATCCATCGTGATCGGCGAGCTCGTCCCCAAGCGCATCGGCCTGGCCAATGCCGAGGGCGTGTCCAAGCAGGTCGTGGGCCCGCTTTCCGTGTTCCAAAAGATCGCCCGTCCGCTCGTGTGGCTGACCGGCGCTTGCTCCGAGGGTCTGGCCCGCATCTTGCGCATCAAGAGCGCCGACGACCGCCAAAACGTCTCGGAAGAAGAGATCAAGTACATGGTCTCGGAGCAGGACGACCTGCTCGACGAGGAAAAGCGCATGATCCACGAGATCTTCGACCTGGGCGACACCGTCGCTCGCGAGGTCATGGTGCCGCGCGTGGATACCACCATGTGCGAGGACGACGAGACGGTCGCCGACGTGCTGTCCACCATGCGCCAGACCGGCTTTAGCCGCATCCCCGTCTATCACGAGGATCCCGACAACGTCGCCGGCATTGCGCACATCAAGGACCTGATTCAGCCCGCGCTCGACGGCAAGGGCGACCAGCCCATCGCCGGTTTTTTGCGCGACGCCACCTTTGTGCCCGACACCAAGGACATCCTGCCGCTGCTGTCCGAGATGCAGACCTCTCACGACCAGATCGTGGTGGTCGTGGACGAGTACGGCGGCACGGCCGGCATCATCACCATCGAGGACATCGTCGAGGAGATCGTGGGCGAGATCGAGGACGAGTTCGACCCCGACAACAAGTACCTCACGCGCCTTTCGCGCCGCGAGTGGCTCGTCGATGGGCGTTTTTCGTGCGATGACGCGATTGAGCTTGGTTGGCCGCTCGAGGAAAGCGATGATTATGAGACCATCGCCGGCTGGATCTTGGAGCTTTGTGACTCGGTGCCCGACATCGGAGAGGTGTTTGAGGTCGCGGGGTACAAGTTTAAAGTGCAGTCGATGCGTGGCCAGCGCATCTCGCTCATTCGCGTGATCGCTCCGGCCGAAACCGATAAGAAGGATTCCGAGTCTTCGGTAAACGAGCCGACGACGTCGGGTGCGGGTTCCGCGAATCCGCACGACGGCGACGAGTAGGGCAAGGAAGAGTAGGGGAGAGTTATGGCAGGCCTGTTCAACATCCTTAAGGTCACCGTCAGTGAGGACAAGATCTGCGCGCACGTGCTGGTGAACCCCGGCATGCCGCTCATGACCTCGGAGGACATCGAGGCCACGGCGCGCGTGTATTACCTGGTGCCGGCGATTGCCAAGCACCTGTGCCTGGGTGATTCCGGTCGCGAGTTCCAGGACTGCATGGGCCAGACCGAGCTCTGCCACCTGCTGGAGCACGTGACGGTTGAGCTCATGAACGAGACCGGTCTTGCCGGTAGCATCTCGTGCGGCCGCACGCGCGTAAGCGAGCATGACGAGCGTGTCTTTGAGGTCGAGCTTTCGTGCCCCGACGACGCACTGGCCATCGGTGCGCTGTCGTCGGCCACCTTTATGATGGACTGGGCGTACCTGCACGCCGACCAGCCTGCCCCCGACGTGGAAGGCACGGTCGCGGGCCTGCGCAACCTGGTGCTGGGCATGCGCGCCGAGGCCGAGGGCAAGGATCCTCACGAGGCCGTCGCTGCTGCGAACGGCGAAGATGCTGCCGAGGACGAGGGCGCTGACGAGGGCGATGTGCCGGTCGACGCCGAGCTCGTTGCCGATGCGACCGCCGAGCCCGTTCCCACCGAGCCCCAGGGCGTCCCCAACTTTGACGACGAGCCCCAGGTGGCGATTGATACCGAGGGCGCGGTTGCCGAGAACCACGAGGCCTCCGCTGCCGTCTTTGGCGGTGCGGCGACGGTTCCGGCGGGACCTGCACATGAGGGCGGCCTGCCGCTCGTGGACGGCGCCGGCGAGGACCCGGGTGCCACGGTGGCCATGCCGGCTATGCCCCAGGAGTAGGCCTACGCGTTTGTCACCATCACGTACCTGCGCCTTTGCCGTACGCAGATGAGCGGAGCGGCAAGTGATGCGCTGCGGGTATAATGGACAGCATTCAAACGGTGGGCACCGACGTGCCCGCAGGAGAGGAATGATCATGGGTAAGACTTTCAGCTTTGTCTCCGGCGCACTTTTTGGTGCTGCTGCCGGCGCTATTATCGGTGTTGCTCTGGCCCCGCGCTCGGGCGCCGAGACCCGCGCCATGGCTGCCGATATCGCCAACGACGCCTGGGACAATATGCGCGACACCTACGAGCACAGCGCCGAGGAGGCCCGTGCCGCGGTGAATGACTTTGGCCCGATGGTCGACGCCAAGACCGACGACCTGCGCGCCAAGGTCGACCTGGCCCGCGAGCGCATGGACCAGCTGCGCGAGCAGCTCAACGACGCCATTTCGGGCGGCAACGTGACGCCTGCCGCCGACGTCGTGGTCGAGAACGCCGTCGAGGCTGATACCGAGGCTGCGGAGCCCTCGACCGAGGCATAATGCGCGCCGGGGATTTTGTCGGCGCCAAGATCTATCGCAAGCCTACCGAGGACAAGCGCACCAAAAAGGACGGCACGCCGCGCAGCCCTAAAAAGCTCGGAAAGATTCACTTTCCGGTCTTTACCCCGGGCGGTACGCGCGTGGTCGGCTTTATGGTCCGCCAGTCCGATATCGCGGGCATGATCGAGCGTCCCGACCGATTTGTAGCGCTCGACGCCATTGGTGTCTACGAGGGTGCCATTGCGGTCGATGACGTCAAGGACACGTACGATGCCGCCGCCGCCAAGCGCCTCGACATCAACCTGGACGATTGCATCATCTGGGTCGGTATGGACGTGCGCACGGAATCGGGCGACGTCGTGGGCTATTGCTCGGACGTTGAGTTCAAGCCACGCTCGGGCATCGTTCAGATGTTCTATGTGACCGCCGGTGCCGCTTCGAGCGTGCTGGTCGGTGACACGCAGGTGCCGCCGACGATGCTGCGCGGCTACGAGAACGGCGCGATGATCGTTTCGGACGAGGTCAAGGCACTCGGGTATTCGGGCGGCGCGGCCGCCAAGGCTGCCGAGGCCAGTGTCGTGGTGGGCGATAAGGTCAAGAAGGGCGCCAAGGTGCTCGATGACAAGGGATCGGTTGCCGTGGACAAGGGTAGTCGCGCACTGGGCAAGCAGCTCGGCAAGACGCGCGGTATGTTCAAGGCCTTTAAGGACGAATATCAAAAGGCGAGCGGGGGCTCGTCAAAAGCTACAAAATAGCGACGTACCAAATGATGGGAGGCAAGCCGGAGACCTGTTGCTCCGGCTTGCTGTGTTTATGGGGGAGGGCACATGCGCCAAAACGGATCCAACTTAAACGGGCGTTCGGGTGCGCGTCCGACGGCGCGCCGCGACCTGGGGCAGCTGCCCAGCGGTCAGCGCCGTCGCCGCCGTAAGCCCGGCGCGATGTACCTCAACCATAGCCGCGGGTTTAGCGACCGCAGCGCGCGCATCGGCAACGGGCGCTCGCCGCGCCGACCGTCTCGTCTGCCCTATGCGCTCATCGCTGTGGGTTGCGCACTCGTACTGTTTATCGCTGCCGTCGTGGGCTACGTCAACCGCAGCGTGGACGTGGAGCTCAACGGCCAGAAGACCGGGGTGCGCGTGGGCTCTACGCTGCAGAATCTCATCGACGACCAGGAGTTGACTGACACCTACGACGCAGGCGACCTGCTGGCCGTCGATGACAGCGTGCTCAAGCGCCATGGCGGCGAAAAGCTGTCGGTTAAGGTGGACGGCAAGCGCATAAAACAGGGCAAATGGGATAGCCGCGAACTTGAGGGTGGCGAGAAGGTGACGGTCAAGGATGGCCGTAACACCTACGAGAAGCATGAGGTTCAGGCTACGGTTATCGAGCCCAAGCTCAAGGTCGAGGGCACGGGCGCTATCGAGTATGTGCAGACGTGGGGCGTTCAGGGCCGCTCCGAGGTGTGGGTTGGTGAGCAGTCGGGCAAGACGCAGGACCGCGGCGAGGTTGTGCCCGCCACCGATTGCGTCGTTGCGTGCGCCAGCGTGGCGCCCAAGGGCAACAAAAAGTACGTGGCGCTGACGTTTGACGAGGGTCCGAGCGGCGCCACCAAGCAGATCTTGCAGGTGCTCAAGGAAAAGGGCGTCACCGCGACGTTCTTCTTTTCGGGCGATGCGGCCGAGGCCTCGCCTGCCACGGCCAAGGCGATTGTCGATGCCGGGTGCGAGATCGGATCCAACAGCTACAGCGACGATTCGCTCAAGGGTCGGGACCGTGAGGCGGTACGCGAACAGATCACGAAAGGCACCGATGCGATTAAGTCGGCGACCGGCGTGAAGACGATGCTGCTGCGTGCTCCCTACGCTGCCTTTGACGAGCAAAACTGGATTGATGCGATGGACCTGGTCTCCGCCGTGGTCTCGTGGAATATTGACTCGGGCGACTGGCTGCTCAACGGTGCCGACGAGCAGGTCTCGACGGTGCTCGATTCGGTGACGCCGGGCAATATCGTGCTGCTCACCGATAGAGACGAATGCGCCGAGCAGACGCTCGAGGCGCTGCCGCAGATTATCGACGGCCTCATTGCCGACGGCTACAAGATCGTGACGCTCAGCGACCTGGTCAAGACGGACACGTCGCTGAGCAAAAAGCTCACCTCGCTGACGAAGGCCGCCATGCCCAAGGACGCCGTGTTCCCCCAACTTGCCGAGGACGACGACACCACAGAGTAGTTATTGGGTAGTCATTTAAGAACGTCCCCAATGACTATGTCACGGATGCGTCAGCGTTTGGTATGCCTGCAATGTGCAGCGCATAAATTCGATGCCGCAGGGCGATGCTGATGCTATAGTTACTGCGGTTAATGAGGGTCAAGAGAAAGGTTACAGGTGAAATCCAAACCTCGACCATACAGTCGATGACCCCATGCAGGTGCTTTCTGCGCATGCACGGGGTGTAAGCGTCGAGCGGCGTGCCGCCCGCGCATGCGTATACATATCCAGAAGCCCCCGGACGCCGCACGCGCGGTCGCGTCCGGAGGAATAATGATGGGGAGCACCATTGAATTATCTGAGTGAGATGCTCAAATTGCCGGTCTTGGACGTCGACGGCGAAAAGCTCGGCGTGGTGAACGATTTTGGCATTGCTACCGGCGAAGTTTTTCCGCACGTGACGTCGCTCGCGTTCCGCGGACCCGGCAAGACGCCGTTTATGATTAGCTGGCGTAAATGGGTCGACCGTATCGACGAGACGGGTGTACACCTTAAGACGTCGGCCACCGAAATCCGTTTTTCGTACCTGCAGCCGACCGAACTCCTGCTTGCCCGCGATGTGCTCAACAAGCAGATTGTCGACACGCAGGGCATGAAGGTCGTGCGCGTAAACGACATCAAGTTTTCCATGTCGGGCGAAAACCAGCTGCGCCTGCTGGGCGCCGAGGTCGGTGCCCGCGGTCTGCTACGCGCCATCAGCCCCGCGCTCGAGCATATCGTCGAAGGCTTTATGAAGCACCTGGGCAAGCCGCTCAGTGAGGACATCATCGCTTGGTCCTACATGGACCTGCTCGACCGCTCAACCAAGAACATTCAACTCTCGGTGTCGCACAAGACGCTCGGCGAGCTGCACCCTGCCGACATCGCCGACATTATCGAGCAGCTCGACCCGCGCCTGCGTGCGCAGGTGTTTGCACAGCTCGATACTGCCCAGGCCGCCGAGGCCATCTCGGAGTTCGATGACGACGAGCTTATGACCGAGATGCTCGAGGGCCTGTCCGACACGGACGCATCGTCGATGCTGGCCATGATGGACCCGGACGATGCAGCCGACCTGATCGACGAGCTCGATTACGAGAAGGCCGAGAAGCTCCTGCGCCTGATGGGCGTCAAGGAGGAGAAAGCGATTCGTAACCTGCTGGGGTATGAGGACAACACCGCCGGCCGCATCATGACCTCGGAGTTTGTCTCCCTGCCCGCCACGGCAACGGTCGGTGACGCCATCGAGGCGATTCGCGAGCTCGACGAGGACTTCGAGAGCGTCTACTACGTCTATACCGAGGATCCGAGCGGCATGCTGACCGGCGTGCTTTCGCTGCGCACGCTGATCGTAGCCGACCGCGACGCCACGCTGGGTCAGCTGGCCTATCGCGACCTGGTCTATGTGTCGCCCGACGAGGACCAGGAAGACGTGACGGACGAGATGACCAAGTACGACCTGGTTGCCATCCCTGTCTGCGACGAGAACCGTCATATCCTTGGTATCGTGACCTTCGACGACGCCATGGACGTTATCGCCGAGGAGCATCAGGAGGACCTGCAGATCGCTGGTGTCGGCTCGGGTGACAGCGCGTCCGACGACTCGACGAACGTGCTCAGCTGGTTCGTGCATCGCCAGTACTGGGTTGTTGTATGGGGCATCGCGTCGTGCATCATGGCGACCGTGCTGGGAACGGCGCTCGGCTCCGCGCATCTGGTGGTGTTTCCCATGTGCGCCATGCCGCTCGTGCTGCTGGCGGCCTCGCGCATGGTGTCGTTCGTCAAGAACTACTTCCTGGAGTATGACGGTCACGACGACGAGCCCAAGCCGTATCTGGGATTCTTCTTCCAGAGCACGGGCATGGGCCTGATTCTGTCACTCGTGACCTACCTGTGCGCCCAGCTGGTGCGCACCGCTGCATTCCCCGATGCGCCCATGTTTGAGGAGCAACTCTTTACCGGGTGCTTTAATATCGCTGCCATCATTTGCCTGGTTGGCAACATGAGCGCCGTGATTTACCTGATGGTGCTGTTCTGGCGTGACGAGCATGACCTCAACACGTCGGGCACCGCCATGAACGTCATTGCCGTCATGATCTCGTGTGTGGCGTATTGCATCGCCGCGGTGCTGCTCGCCATGTCAGTCATGGGTTAGGTGGTCGCGTGCAAAATACCAAGCAAAAGTCGGGCACCAAGCAAAAGCTGACCATCGCGGCCATCTTTGGCGCTATGGGTCCCGGTCTGCTGGCGGCGCTTTCGGGCAATGACGCCGGCGGCATTGCAACGTATTCCAGTGCGGGCGCCAGCTATGGCTACAAGATGCTCTGGATGCTTCCCGTCATGACTGTGCTGCTCATCGTGACGCAGGAGACCGCGGCGCGCTGCGGCTGCGTCACGGGTAAGGGCCTGGCATCGCTCATTCGCGAGCGCTTTGGCGTGCGCAAGAGTGTACTTGCTATGGCGGCGCTGTTGATCGCCAACACGGCTGTGACCATTTCGGAGTTTGCGGGCATCGCCAGCGGTCTTGCTCTCTTTGGCGTGCCGGCGAGCATCTCGGTGCCGTTGGTGGCGCTGCTGGTATGGATGCTTACCATGTCGGGTAGTTTCCAGCGCATCGAGAAGATTCTACTGCTGGTGAGCTGCGTGTTCGTGACCTATATCGTCGCCGCGTTTATGGCTGGCCCCAACTGGGGTGAGGTCGCGGTCGACCTGGTCGTGCCTAACATTCAAAATGACCCCAGCTACGTGTCGCTCGTGGTCGCAACGATCGGTACCACCATCGCGCCGTGGATGATTTTCTTGGCGCAGAACAACGTGGTCGATAAGAACGCGGGCGAGGACGATATCGTGCTGCAGCGCATCGATACCGTGAGCGGCTCGCTTGCCGCTGATGTCATTGCCGGCTTTATTATCATTACGACCGGTACGGTGCTGTTCCCGGCGGGTATTCAGATTAGCGATGCTGCCGATGCTGCCCGCGCGCTGGAGCCTATTGCGGGTCAGTGGTCTACGGTACTGTTTGCCTCGGGCCTGGTCGCGGCGAGTTTCTTGGCTGCCTGCGTGCTGCCGGGCGTTACGTCGAGCGCTATCTGCGAGGCATTTGGCTGGGAGCGCGGTGCCGATCGCAGCTGGGACGAGGCCCCGGTCTATCGCGGCATCATTACGGCCATCATCGGCATCTCTGCCGTGCTGGTGCTTATGCCCGGCGTCGATCTGTTCCAGATTATGATGACCTCGCAGGTCATCAATGGCGTGCTGCTGCCCGTGGTTCTGGTGTTCCAGGTGGTTATTGCCGCTGACCGTCACATTATGGGCACTAACCGCAACGGCCGCGTGTGGAATGTGCTCACTTGGGCGACTATCGGTGTGATTACGGTGCTGACGGTCGTCATGTTTGTGCTGCAAGCGATGGGCTACAGCGCTTAACGCCCACTTTTGTTTCCGAACAGGCCGCAGCGATGGGCTGCGGCCTGTTTTTTGTCTGCGACCTCTTGGGGTCGGCTCTAAAAGAGTGATTTTGGGTTGTTTGCTGCGGGCTACTTGTCGGTGCCCAGCTTGTGCGGCTTGAGAGCGAGCGCATTGACGAGTGCGTCGGTGGCAGACTTGACGGCTGCCGGTTGCGGATCGTTGACGTGATCCTCGGGATGCACGGGCAGGTCCTTCTTGACTGCATCGTGGATCAAGTTGAGGTACTCAGTCACGCCAGTGGTCGATAGGTGCGTGCCATCGCCATCGAACAGGTCGTTGCGGTTAGCACTGTATCCGTACCAATCGATAACGCGCACGTTCTTGTAGCGCGTAGCGGCGTTGGCGATGGCCTGGTTGGTAGAGCCAACCCACGGCTGCGGGCTGCGCGTGTTCACAAACACCACAATACGCCTATCTCCTGCATCGGCCATGATGGCGTCGATCTGGTCGTCGGTTACCAAGCCGTTGGTGCCCAGGGCAAAGACCACGATCTTGCCGGCAAGGTTCTGCTGGATATAGCCCTCAAATGTCGCACGGCCCGCATCGAACTGGCGGCCCTTTTCGGCATCGATATGGCTGTGCGGGAACACGCCGTCAAAGGTGTCCACGGCACGCAGCGACACGGAGTCGCCGATCATAAGCAGATCGTAGGAGCCATCGGGGAAGCCGTCGTTGTCCTTGTCGGTGTCGTCGGCCGCTTGCTGGTCCTTGGGCGTGGCGTTTTTGGCTTCTTTGTTGAGGACTTCGGCACCTTCGCCGCTGAGCGCAGACGTCTCGGGCACAAAGATCAGGCCGCCCAGTGCAACGACCAACACGACAGCGCAGGCTGCGCAG
>JBKWEB010000019.1:0-37252 GCA_046976245.1 Collinsella sp.
CATGACCAGAAGGTCTATGCCGTCCTCTTTTCATGCCAATTTGTTCGCTCTGGCGACCGCTCGCTGACGTTGTCAGAGCATCGGCGTTGCCTTGGCCGTTGGAAATAATCCCAGATGTAGTCGTTGGGGACGTTCTTAAATGACTAGTCGAAAGGGACGCTCTTGCCGGCACCTGGGGACGGTCCCTAAGTGCCGGCAGATTGGGACACTTCTTTGCAAGATGGCGCTGAAGATTGTCCCCGACGACTAGTCGTTTAATGCATCAGTTTCTGTCGAGTCGGTGCTTCTTGCGGGTTGCCCGTATAATGGTTTGCGTATGAACCGCAACCAAGGAGTTCCAGTTTATGGACCAGAGCCTTTTTAAATTCGACCTGATCGCCGAGGACCCGACGACGCATGCGCGTGCCGGCGTGCTGCACACCCCGCACGGCGACATCGAGACGCCGATCTTCATGCCCGTGGGCACAAAGGCAAACGTCAAGGGCATTCCTACCGAGACCGTCAAACAGCTCGGCGCCCAGATCGTGCTTGCCAATACCTATCACCTGTCCATGCGTCCCGGCGAGGACACCATCGCCGAGCTGGGCGGCCTGCACAAGTTTATGAACTGGCACGGCCCTATCCTCACCGATTCGGGCGGCTTCCAGGTGTTCAGCCACAACGATGCCGTCAAGCTCACCGACGAGGGCGTGCGCTTTATCGTCAACGACTATGACGGCCGCCATGTGTTCTGGACGCCCGAGGACAACATGGAAATCGCCATGAAGCTCGGTTCCGACATCTGCATGCAGCTCGACCAGTGCCCGGGCTATCCCGCCACGCGCGCCTACGTTGAGCGCGCCGTTGAGCTGTCGAGCATGTGGGCCGAGCGCTGCTATAAGGCGCATACCCGCGACGACCAGGCGCTCTTTGGCATTGTTCAGGGCGGCATGCACCTAGATCTGCGCCTGCGCTCGCTGCGCCATCTGGAGGAGTGCGGCGACTTCCCCGGTTACGGCATTGGCGGCTACTCGGTGGGCGAGGACCACGAGACCATGTTCGAGACCCTGGCACCACTCGTAAGCGAGTACATGCCCAAGCACAAGCCGCGCTACCTGATGGGCGTCGGCAACCCGACCACCCTCGTGCGCGGTGTGGGTGTGGGCATCGACATGTTCGACTGCGTGCTGCCGACGCGCACCGGCCGCATGGGTACGGCGTTCTCCAGCGAGGGTCGCCTCAACTTCCGCAACGCTCGCTTTGCGCACGACGATGGCCCCATCGATCCCACCTGCACCTGCCCGGTGTGCACGGGCGGCTACAGCCGCGCGCTCATCCGCCACATGGTCACGCAGAAGGAGATGCTCGGCGGCATTTTGCTGTCGATGCACAACATCTACTACCTGCTCAACCTTATGCAGCGTGCTCGCCAGGCCATTATCGAGGGCCGTTACGGTGCGTTCGTGAGCGACTGGATGAACAGCCCTGCGGCGGTGGATTACTAAGAGCTGCGGGCGCGCTTGCGGGGCGCTTGCGCGGTGCTGAGACCGCGTGCCAAGCGACCGTGCACAACCGGCACTGGGCATCGCATGCGCCGGCATCGGTTGCGCGACCGCTGACCGATGCCTTGCAAGCGCATGATGCATCGTGGGTACCATACCGAATAGTTGATGTTCGGGCGGGTGTTTGACGCATGGCGTCGACCCCGTCCGTTTTTCTTTTTCTCGATAGGAGCACCCATGATTAAGAATGAGAACGTCGAGGGCGAGCCTGCCTACGACGAGACGTACCGCCGCGGCCCCGTGGTCATGCGCGGCCCCATGATTCCTAAGGACAATACGTACGCCAACCTGCTGGCGCCCGAAGATTCGACTGACTGGCTGCATGCCGATCCCTGGCGCGTGCTGCGCATTCAGGCCGAGTTTGTCGATGGCTTCGGCGCGCTTGCCGAGCTTGGCCCCGCAGTGACCATCTTCGGCAGTGCCCGCACGCCCAAGACTGATCCGCTCTACAAAGCGGCGCGTACCGTCGGGCGCAAGATCGCGCAACGTGGCGTGGCGGTCATCACCGGTGGCGGCCCCGGCATCATGGAGGCGGCCAACAGGGGAGCGGCGAGCGCCAACGGCAAGTCAGTTGGTTTGGGCATTGAGCTGCCGCACGAGCAGGGGCTCAACAAATACGTGAACCTCGGTATGGACTTCCGCTACTTCTTTGTGCGCAAGACCATGTTCGTCAAATACAGTTCGGGCGCTATTGTGTTTCCCGGCGGGTTTGGCACGCTCGACGAGATGTTCGAGATGCTCACGCTGGTGCAAACGCACAAGGTCAAGCGCATGCCGCTTGTGCTGGTAGGCAGCGAGTACTGGCAGGGCCTGTTCGACTGGCTCAACGGCCCGGTGATGGACGCCGGCATGATCAGCCCGCTCGATCCGGATCTGGTGCACATCACCGATGACCTCAACGAGGCGGTCGACGTCGTCCTGAGCGGGCTGATGTAGAGCAATCGTGCCGCTGCGACATGAATATGCATGGCAATCTGATGCTATCTAACATCAGATTGCCATTTTTATTGGGTATACTGATGCAAAAGACGAGGGCGAGGAGGTCGCGTATGTCTACTGCAACGATTAAGCCCACGACGGTCCGCATCGAGGAGGGGCTTAAGGAGCAGGCGACTGAGTTTTTAGATTCGGTTGGCCTGAACCTTAATTCGTATCTCAACCTTGCTGTTCGGCAGCTTGTGAACCAGCGGAAGATTCCGTTTGAGATTGTGGGGCGGCCGGAGGTACCCAACGAGGCGACGAGGCGCGCTATGGTGATCGCCGAGGCTCGTGAGCTGGGGATTCTGCCAGACGACAGCCCGTCATTCGATAACGTTGATGAGTTGATGTCGTTCCTCGATGAGGATTAGACGATGTTTGAAATTAAGGTCGAGGCTCAGTTTAAGGCCGACTATAAGCGAGCGATGCAGAGCCACCCGCAGCTAAAAACCGAGTTTAAGGCGGCAGTTGCCGAGCTTGCGGCACACGGCGTGCTTCCGGCAGAGTACGGTGCCCACGAGCTCTCCAACCCGGGCGGCAATTACAACGGTCACATCGATTTTCATCTTTCCGATGGCCTGGTCGACGTGGTCGTTCTCTACCTGCCGCATAAAACCAATCCGGTGATTCGACTGGTAAGAATGGGTTCGCATCAAGAGTTATTTCAGGGCCCACTGAGCTAGCCACTCACTTCTAAGTTGCGGTGAAATAGGGATTGATTTGCGGCTTATAAGCCAAAAACAGTCCCTATTTCACCGCAAGTGATGGAGATGTTCCGTCTGTTGACGCGGCATCTGGCTTTCCCTTGTGGCTGACTTCGTCTAAGAGCTCCGCTGCGATCTCGCTGTTTTTGAACCTGATGCTGCAGTCTTCGTTCTTTGGGAAAGCTAGCAGCGGGATCGTTCCGTACCAGACAGTTTCTTCGTCAATTATCGCTGCACACAAACGTCCTTCTGCTCTGATGGCATACTCGACGTTCATTTCGGCCAAAGTCTCTTTTGCATCTTCACGCGGAGTCGAGGCAAGGTAAATCTCAAGGGCAATCCCTCGGGCAGCGGCGCCTTTGATTGCATCGCCGAGCTTTGCAAGGCAGGCGGCAGATACGTAGGGCGCGGCAATGAAGATGCTCTTGGCGGCGTCGACGATGTCTTCAACCAATGTCTCTACGGCATTCGCCGGCTCTATGAGAATGTTTTGATCGGGCTGCTCGCTGCCTCCGGTCACGTAGACTTCGTACCCAAGCTTGGCGTACGTCTTGAGTCTCTTCTGGTACATGCGGGCGAGCATGGGTATCGACAGGTCGACGTAGTCGAATATCTCAACCCGCTGTTTGCCGTCGTAGTTTCTATGCAGCCTGCCTGCCTGTTGCGTTACGCTGCCATCCCAGGCTATCGGCGTCGCAATAAACAAGTTGTCGAGATATGCAAGGTCGAACCCCTCGCTCAGGAGGCTTTCGGTGGCAACAATGATTCTGTGCTCGTGCTCAAAGCCGGGAAGCTTGCTCAATATCGCTTTCCTCTCTTTAGCATCGATTTCCCCGGTTAAGAGGATGGGCTCGTGTCCGCGGTCGCGAAAGAGCCTGCAAAGCTCCTCGGCATGCTTTTTCCTTTTTGAAAGCACAAGTGGATGTCGACCGCTTGATGCGGCTTCGAGGGCGTCGTCGACAATCAATTCATTTCTTGCCGTATGCGCGCACAGAAGGTCGAGAATCTGATTGAAGCTTGCACCGGGCTCGTAGGCCGGTAGTCGAATTCCGGTAAAACGAGGCCGTACGATGCGCTGGATGCCCTGCTGGATCGCTTGCGTTTTTGGATCGATGACATAGCGAAGCGGGCCGCAGAGCATGGAGAGTGCCCGCGTAAGACCGTCGGAGCGCTCGGGCGTTGCGGAAAGGCCGTATACGTATTTGGCCGGGGCAGACTTGAGAACAAGCTCGAGCTGCGGCGCGGCGGCATGGTGGCATTCGTCGCAGATAATGAGGCCGTAATTGCGAACAAGGTCCTTAACTATTGGCTCTCCGGTTTGGCGGTCTTTGCCAGACAGCGATTGAAATGAAGCGACGTCGATGAGGCCACTTACGGCGGTCTTGCCTCCTCCAATTTGCCCGATGAGCGGAGGCTGCTTTTTGCTGATTCGTCCTTTTGGGGTTCGGACGGGCTCCCTGTTGTCCGTAATGTCGACAAATCGCTCGAGCTGGGATTTCCATTGGGTTATGAGCGCGGTCTTGGGAACGATGACGAGCGTTGGAAGACCAATGGCGGCAATAAGGTAAGCTCCGATGACGGTTTTACCGAAGCCTGTCGGAGCGGACATGATTCCGTCTTCGTATATGAGCATCTGATCAGCGGCGATTTGCTGCTCAGGGCGAAGGGCGCCTTTAAATGTCATCACAATTTGATTGTCAGATTTGCGTTCGTCTGAATAGTGGACAGAGACGCCGGTTTCTTGGAGCAGTCGCTCAAGTTGAGCTTTGCAGCCTCTGGGAATCGCGACGCAGCCGCCTCTAAGCTCGCTGAGGTCTATGAGCCGCGGTTTACCGAATACTGATTGATGCATAGATTGCGCGCGGAAGAATTCCGGGTTGGCGAATGTTGCGAGCCCGCGGATTTCCATTTGAGCCGCTGGACTCAGAGACTTCTCGGGGATGTACAGCATATCGGCTTGTGTGACGGGCAGCGATGAAGGAAAGTCCCGCGATGTGAGCGGTAGCCGTTTGCGGGGCGTTTGGGCATACCGTTTGGTCTTGTTTGCCACCGTAACTGTTGCTAGCCCGTGTGGGTTGTCCCCAGTGGTTTCGATCAGATTTTGCACTGTCGAGCGCGGAATCAGCTGGACTTGCGACAGATAAAGCCATTGGTCGGGAAAGGGCTCGAATTGTTCGTCTACAAATACGCTGTTTCCTTCACGTTGTGCCTTGCCTTGAAAGGGAAGTGCGATGAGGTTTCCAAAGCCTCCATCGGGGATAGTGACCTGAGCGGGGAGCATTCGATCAAAGGCCTCGAACGTGATTGTTTTATTAAGCACCGCGGCTTCGGTTATGAGGTAACTTCCAAACTCTCTGGCAGCCTTTGCGTCGATTGGCTCGAGGAAGAAAAACCAGATGTGTGCGCCGTTGCCGGACCTTGAGCGCTCAACGGCGGCGTTAATGCTCCGTCGTTTTGCAACAAGCCGTACGGCATTTGTTGCCTCTTTCCAGTCCGCTTTGTCAAAATCGATGACGAGAACTTTCGTGTTGCAGTCCCTGTCGAGAACATATTGCCCAAGGACATCGCGGAACCGGTCATCGTTGCCTTTAAAGTGAGCAATGATTGCGGCATCGCTTAATTCGGGGAAGATGCGATTGCCGCATTCTGCGCATTTGACTCTTTGATGGGCTGCTTTGGGGCAAATTCCCGACTTCCACTCGTTTGCGCAAGCGGGCGTATAGCCGATACCTCCGTCTTTTCTGCGATATCCATGAGCGTAAACATCTTTACGTCCGGTAAAGAGACTGCGAAAGAGCTCGAGTTTGTCACGTGCTGGGCTCGCGCTGGTGACGATGCCCTCGATTCGCGCTCGTTCATCGAACAAAGCGCCAGCTTCTTCCCACTCTTCAAGTGTGGCGTAGCGTACGTCTGAACCGTTGTTGCAAATGACGATTTGTCGGTGTGGGTCGGAGGTGTGCGCGATCGTCTGATCGTATTTAAATTGTGCGGTCCCAAAGAGGGCGTATTGATGTAAAGGCTTGGACATTCGAATGCCGTACTCTCGTCTTAAAGGAGTTTATTGAGATGAGAGTACGGCATTTCGTTTTTTTGGGATACTCGACATCGATTTTGGTTCGGCAACGGTGGGTTGTCGCTCCGTGAACGGTGCCTGGCCCGCGCCGGAACGTGTGGCTGCTGGTCTTAAATGGCTTTAGCGGTCATGAGATGGGCTGGAGGCGTGGGGGTCAAGCCACCAGGAGACCCCGTGGTCAAAAAATGGCAAATATGAGTACTGTTGCTAGGATAGAATCATATCATTTGGAAAGTATTTAAGACCAATTGGCTGCGATTGCATATATCAACCCCCTAAATACGACGATTCGGTGCTTTATGGAGCTTGAAAATCGGTCGCGCGCGCAGACGTGGTGTAAGAGTGTCCTGAGGTCCGTCGCTGCAAGTCCCGATGTTACTCCTTCTTGAGACCGCGCTTCTCGACTATCTCGTCCACTATCTCCCTGGCGCGCCGCCCGAGCGCGCGGCGCCTCCCCTCCGTCGGGGCCGGCCTGCCCGCGGGCTCGGCGAAGCCCCCGGCGGCCGAGGCCTCGGAGAACACGCGCTGCTGGGACCACTGCCCCTCGGTCTCCATGAGGCTCGCGCACGTCAGGCGCAGCATCGACTCCCTCGAGGGGAAGGACTGCACGACCCTGTAGCGGCGCTTGATCTCGCGGTTGGCGCGCTCCTGGACGTTGTTGGTGCGGAGCTTGGCCCAGTGCGCCCTGGGGAAGGCCGTGAACGCCAGCGCGGAGTCCTCGGCCCGCTCGAAGACCTCGCCGGCCCTGGCGGACACCGACGCCACCCAGGGCGCCGCCTCGGCCCACACGCAGCGCGCGAGGTCGGGGTCGTCCTGGTAGACCGCGGCGTGCACGAGGTCCCTGACGGCCGCCTTGGAGTCCTCGGGCCTGCCCGAGCAGGCGCTCTGGAGGTTGCGCTGCAGGTGCGTCACGCAGCGCTGCCAGGCGCAGCCCTGGAACAGGCGCGAGACGGCGGCCACGAGCCCGGCGTGGCTGTCGGAGACCACGAGGCGAACGCCGGCCAGCCCGCGCTCGCGCAGCCCGCCGAGGAATGCCGCCCAGGAGTCCTCGCTCTCGGTGTCGACCACGTCGCAGCCCGGGAAGTGCTTGCGCCCGTCGGCGCCCAGCCCGATCGCGGTCACGACGCCCTGCGAGACGACCGACGAGCCGACCCTGCAGCTCATGTAGGTGGCGTCGAGCCACAGGTAGCGGCACGGCGTGCCCGACAGGTCGCGGCTGCGGAACTCCGCCACCTCGGCGTCGAGGTCGGAGCAGAGGCTCGAGACCTCCGAGCTCGACAGCGAGGATATGCCCAGCTTGGACGCCACGCGCTCGACCTTGCGGGTGGACACGCCGCACACGTACATCTCCTGCACGATGGCGGCCACCGAGGTGTCGACGCGCGACCATCGCGCGAGCATGCCCTCGGGGTAGTAGGTGCCGTGCCTGAGCTTGGGTATCTCGAGCTCCACGTCGCCCACGGCGGTCTTGAGCGACCTGGGGCGGTAGCCGTTGCGGCTGTTCCCCCTGCCGTCGCTGCGCTCGTTGCGGCTCGCGCCGCACATCTGCTGGGCCTCGGAGTCCATCAGCGCGTTCATCACGCCGCCCAGCACCCTGCACGCGAACTCGCGCGCGTCGCCGCACTCCTGCCAGAGCCTCGCCGCCTCGAGGGCCTCGTCGCGGCCGAGGCGCAGTACACTCTCTTCTTGGGGCATCGCCTTTCCTTCCATTCGTCACCTTCATTACTCCAACGACGAATTCTAGGCGGTGTCCCCTCCCTTTCAAGAAAGAGAAGAGGCGGGGCATGCCCCGCCTCTTACACCACATCTCTGCGCGCTACCTGAAAATCGGTGGAAGTGGGCAATTTCAGCGAAATTTTGCTGTTACTAAAATTGTGACAGTACTCATATTTGCCGTTTTTTCCCACTGGGTATCGTCGGGGGCCAATTAGAGCTCCCCGTACAGCTGGGAACGCGCCGATTGCCAGCAATATCTTGTATGCGGATGGCGCAGCAAAAAAGTTGCGGTGGAATAGGGATTGATTTGCGGCTGATAAGCCAAAAAACAGTCCCTATTCCACCGCAAGTGGTAAAGGTGCCTCTAGTGAACGGGCTGGTAGCGGGGGCAGTAGCTGATGGCGATGGCGTCCACGCCCACGTGGGTTGCGATGGTGCAGCCGATGGGGCCGGTGCCGGCGTCGACGTAGTCTTGGCCCGCGAGCGCTTGGTTGACGAGTTCCTGCTCCTCGGCAGCGCCGGTCGTGAGCACGCGCACGCTCGAGCCCGGGTGCTCGGCCAAAAACGCGAGGCAGTCGGCCATGGTGTTGGCGACGATGCGCTTAGAGCCGCGACCCTTCTTGATGGCCTTGATCTCGCCCGACTGCCACTCCGGCGAAACGGCCAGGCGAATGTTGAGCATCTGCGTGAGCTGGCCGGCGAGCTTGGGGGCGCGGCCGTTCTTGACCAGGTTCTCGAGCGTGCGGGGAATCAGCAGCAGATGGGCGTCGGGCAGCGTTGCGCGGATTTGCGCCTCGGTCTCGTCCAGGCTGCGGCCGTCCTCGCGCATGGCAAGCGCGTACTCAACCAGCAAACCCTCGGCGCCCGAGCCGGTGCGCGAGTCGATGCAGCGCACGTCGAGCTCGTGTGTTTCGGCCGTCAGGCTGGCGTTGGCATAGCAGGCGGACCACTCGCTGCACAGCGAGATAAAGATGGCGCTGTCGTGGCCGTCGGCGAGCACGCGGTCAAAGAGTGCCTTGAACTCGCCGGCGCTCGGCTGCGAGGTGTGCGGCAGTTGCTCGGAGCCGGCCATGCGCGCGACGTACTCCTGGGCGGTAATCTGCACCTGGTCGAGCAGGTCCTCGCCCTCGATAATCACATGCAGCGGAATCACGTAAATGCCGAGCTCTTGGGCGCGGGCGGGGGAGATGTCCGACGTGGAGTCGGTTATGATGGCAAAAGACATAATTGCACCTTTCGTTGGGACGCTTGCGCGCCGCCTTCTGAGAGCAAAGTGCGACAAGTATAGTAGAGTCGTTCCACATTACTAGGTTCAATTGTTGAATAGTCAACAGTTTGAAGTGTCGGTGTGGAAATCGTCAACTGGGGAAGAGGAATGCCGATGGGGGCGTTGGAGATAGGCAAACGGCCGGTTGTGCTGTTCGATTTTGACGGCACGGTGGCAGATACGGGCCGGGCGGTGATGACCTCGACGCGCAAGACGCTGGCTGCGTGCGGGTTTTCGGAGGCGCAGATGGGTGATCTGCGCCGCATGATCGGGCCTCCGCTGTGGAAGAGCTTTCACGACTTTTATGGCTTCTCGCGCGAGGAGTCGCTTGTGGTGGCCGACGAGTACCGCGCCTTTTTTGATGAGCTGGGACCGGAGGAGTACCCCGTGTTCGATGGGATCCCCGAGCTGCTGGATGGGTTGGCCGCCCGGGGCAAGCGTATGGCCGTGGCGACGTCGCGTATGGAGGCGAAGTGCATCGACATGGTGCGTGAGCTGGGTCTTTCTCAGTTCGAAGCCGTGGTCGGCATGAATCCGCCGCAGGGACGCGAGACCAAAGCCGATTCGGTCCGCGATGCCCTGGTGGCCCTGGGCGCGATCGCGGACGATGCCGTGATGATCGGCGATCGCTTTAACGACGTCGAGGGCGCGCACGCGATGGGCGTGCCGTGCATCGGCATCTATTCGGGCGCGGCGGCGCCGGGCGAGCATGAGACAGCGGGTGCCGATGCGGTGGTGCACTCGGTGGCCGAGCTTGCTAAACTTTTCGCTATCTAATGACGTAATGTGAGGGGCGGGCACGCTCGCCGCTCATTGCTAAGGAGGTCGTCCATGAATCAGGTGGAGCAGAGCGTCGCCGAGTATGTCGACGAGGTCTGGGAGGATGTCGTCGCCGATATCGAGCAGCTGGTGAGCTATCCGTCCGTGGCCGTTGCTGCCGATGCGGAGCCCGGTGTGCCGTTTGGCCGCCCGGTCCGTGATGCGCTCGATTGCGCGCTCGGCATTGCGCAAAAGCTCGGCTACCAGACGAGCGATGACGAGGGTTATGTGGGCATCGCCGATATCCCGGGGCGCGGCGATAAGCAGCTTGCGACCATCTGCCATGTGGACGTGGTGCCTGCCGGCCCCGGTTGGAACACCGACCCGTTTGCGATGGAGCGTCGCGAGGGCTGGCTGCTCGGTCGCGGCGTGATCGACGACAAGGGCCCGGCGGTGCTGTCGCTCTACGCTGGTGCTTATCTGCTCAGGCACGGCATTGTGCCGCGCTATACCTTCCGCGCGCTGCTGGGCTGCGATGAGGAAGTGGGCATGTCCGACGTTCACCATTATCTGGAGAACCACACAGACCCCGATTTCCTGTTTACGCCCGATGCCGAGTTCCCGGTTTGCAATGCCGAGAAGGGCCAGTTTGGGGCGACGTTTGTGAGCCCCAAGATCGACGGCGGGCGCATCGTGTCCTGGAGCGGTGCCGAGGCGAGCAACGCCATTCCGTCGCAGTCTATCTGCGAACTCGCGATTGCCGCCGATGAGCTGCCGGCACCGGTCGAGAACGCCGACCGCCTGGAGATCACGACGCTCGATAACGGGCATGCGCAGATTTTTGCCCACGGTATTGGCGGTCACGCCTCGATGCCCGAGGGAACGATCAATGCCGTCGGCCTTATCGTGGCGTATCTGCGCGAGGCCGAGGACGCGTTTGGTGCCCGTGGCGAGCGCCTGCTGACGCCTGCCGAGCACGAGTGTGTCAAGTTTTTGGCTTTTGTGCATGCGGACGCCTATGGCCGCGGCCTGGGCATCGACGCGACGAGCCCCGCGTTTGGCCCGCTCACCTGCAACCCCGGCGTCATCCGTGTGGCGGATGGCCACATCGAGCAGGTCATTGACGTGCGTTTCCCCGATAGCACCAGTGCCGATACCATCTGCGAGCAGCTCGAGCCGCTCGTGGGCCGCTTTGGTGTGACGTGTCGCGTGGGTCGTGCCAAGGTGCCGTTCTCAGTCTCTGCCGACGATCCGGCCGTGAAGGCGCTTATCGATACCTACAACGAGTTTACGGGCAAGCATGCCGAGCCCTTTGCCATGGGCGGCGGCACGTACGCGCGCAACTTTGCCCGCGCCGTATCGTTTGGCCCCGAGGAGACCGGCCTGGAGCTGCCCGCATGGGGCGGCCAGATGCACGGCCCCAACGAGTGCGCCAATGAGGAACAGCTTAAACAGGCGCTCAAGATCTACATCGTGGCCATCCTGCGCTTGAATGAGCTAGAGCTGTAGGGCTTCCCCAGGCACCCGACCTTGCCCCTCAAACCGTCGCTTGCGTACCAAAGTACGCGGCGCTCCTCTTTCGGGGCAATCTCGGGCACCTGGAAAGCCCCTATATCCTGCTTGGATACAAACTTGCATAACGAGCCCGGTGCTTCGGCCCGGGCTTTTTCTGTTGTGGTGGGATAGCCGTTGGGGACGTTCCTCTGGTGTAAAAGGCTGGCCATGTTTGGCGGCGGGTTTGTTATTCGTTTGTAAAGGCCGTGCTGCGCTTGCGGTAAGGGTCTATCAGATGCCCGTAAAAAACCGCAGTTGGCGCGGGCACTGCCCGATCGAGGCCGTATCTTTCCAAACAGCAAAGCGGGCAGGGTGCCCGCGAATCGCATGTATGAAAGGAAGATCATGCTCGATCAGGCTTATTCTCGTCGTCAGTTCCTCGGCCTCGCTGGTGGTCTTGCCAGCATCGTCGGTCTCGGTCTCGTTGGGTGCGGCGGCTCCGGCGCATCCGATGCCGCCGACAAGGGTAGCGCCGCTGCTGCCGAGTCCGTCTCCGGCGAGGTGACCTACGACGGTGCCTCTTCGTTCCAGGCTCTCGTCGAGGCCGCTGCCGAGAAGTTCATGGACGCCAACCCCGACGTCTCCGTCTCCGGCTCGGGTAACGGTTCGGGCAAGGGCCTGACCGCTGTCGCCGCCGGCACCGTCACCATCGGCAACTCCGACGTCTTCGCCGAGACCAAGCTTGAGGCCGATCAAGTCAAGAACCTCGTCGACCACGAGGTCGCCGTCGTGGGCATGGGCCCCGTCGTCTCCAAGAACGTCAAGGTCGACGACCTGTCCCTCGAGCAGCTCAAGGGTATCTTCTCCGGTCAGATTACCAACTGGAAGGAGGTCGGCGGCGACGACGCCACCATCGTCGTCCTCAACCGCAAGGCCGGCTCCGGTACCCGCGCCACCTTCGAGGCCGCCGTCTTTGGCGACGAGACCGTCGACTTTAAGGGCGACGCCGAGCTCGACAAGTCCGGCGACGTCCAGACTCAGATGGGCAGCACCGACAACGCCATCTCCTACCTCGATTTCTCGCACTTTGATGACTCCAAGTTCAACGCCATCAAGGTCGAGGGCGTCGAGCCCAAGAGCAAGAATGTCACCGACGACTCCTTCAAGATCTGGGCTACCGAGCACATGTACTGCGCTAAGGATGCCGACGAGGCCACCAAGGCCTTCCTGGAGTTCATGCTTTCCGATGACGTCCAGGGCAAGCTCGTCGAGGAGCAGGGCTTTATCCCCGTCTCTGCCATGAAGGTCGTCAAGGACGCCAGCGGCAAGGTCTCCGCTAAATAAGTAATCGCCCCGGAAAGGTTTGCAATGGCAAAACAGCTGCCAAAGCGCGACCTTGAGAACGTGGGCCTGGGCGTCACGGGCGCGTGCGTTGCGCTCGTGACGCTTGTCGTTGCCGCGCTCATCTTTATGGTCGCCCAAAAGGGCCTCTCGGCTTTTCTCAAGGACGGCGTTTCGGTCGTCGAGTTCTTCACCGGCACCAAGTGGGACCTGGCCAACACAGCCGAAAGCGGCCTGCCCTACACCGGCGCCCTGCCCCTGATTGTCACCTCGTTTGCGGTCATGGTGCTCTCCACGCTCATCGCGCTGCCCATCGCCATCGGCTCTGCCATCTTTGCGGTCGAGATTAGCCCTAAGTTTGGTTCCAAGATCTTTCAGCCGCTTATTGAGCTTTTGACCGGTATTCCCTCGGTCGTCTTTGGCCTTATTGGCTTTCACGTGGTCGTCGGCCTTATGAAGAGCGTTTTCCACGTGAGCACGGGCCTGGGCATCTTGCCCGGCGCCATCGTGCTGGCCGTCATGATCCTGCCGACCATGACCACGCTTTCGGTCGATGGCCTGCGCGCCGTGCCCGACAGCTACCGACAGGGCTCGCTCGCGCTGGGTTACACCCGCTGGCAGACCATCTGGCACGTGGTGCTCAAGAGCGCCATGCCGTCGCTCATGACCGCGGTCATCCTTGGCATGACCCGCGCCTTTGGCGAGACGCTCGCCGTGCGCATGGTCATCGGCGGTATCGAGGCCATGCCGACGTCGCTGCTGTCGCCGGCGTCCACCATCACCACCACGCTCACCACGTCTATGGCGGTCTATGCCGAGGGCTCGGCCCAGGACGATGTTCTGTGGGCGCTCGGTCTGCTGCTGATGGGCATGAGCCTCATCTTCATCCTGATTATCCATCTCATTGGCCGCAAGGGGGCGAAGGCTCGTGGCTAGCACGCGCATCCATATCGACGAGGCGAGACTCGGGCGTGTCCAAAAGCAGGACCGCATCGCCACGGGCGTGCTGACGGCAATCGTCGCCATCGTCATGCTCATCGTCATCTCCATGGTGGCCTACATCCTGTTCGAGGGCATCTCGACGCTGTTCAAACCTGGCTTTCTCACGGAGCCGTCGCGCGCCAACGGAACCCAGGGCGGCGTGTTCTACCAGCTGTTCGACTCGTTCTATCTGCTGTTGATCACCCTGGTCATCTCGGTGCCCATCAGTCTGGGCGGAGCGGTCTTCCTGGTTGAGTACGCGCCGAACGGCCCTATCCGCGACATCGCCTCTACCGCCATCGAGACGCTGTCCTCGCTGCCTTCCATCGTCGTCGGCATGTTCGGCTTTCTGGTGTTCTCGGTGCAGCTGGGCTGGAAGTACTCCATCATTTCCGGCGCTGTCGCGCTCACCATGTTCAACATCCCCATCCTGGTGCGCGTGATCCAACAGGCGCTCGAGGACGTGCCGCAGGCCCAGCGCGATGCGTGTCTGGCTATGGGCCTCACCCGCTGGGAGGCTACGCTGCACATCCTGATTCCCGAGGCCATGCCCGCTATCGTGACAGGCATCGTGCTTTCGGCCGGCCGTGTGTTTGGCGAGGCCGCGGCGCTGCTCTTTACCTCGGGCATGAGCTCGCCGGTTCGCCTGAACTTCTGGAGCTTTAACCTGTCGAGCCCTACCTGCGCCTGGAACGTGTTCCGCCCCGGCGAGTCGCTCGCCGTGCATATCTACAAGATCTATGGCGAGGGCAGCCCCGAGGGCCAGCAGATCGTCTGGGGCACCGCTGCACTGCTGATGATTTGCGTGCTGCTGTTTAACGTAATCGCCCGCATCGTGGGCAAGCAACTGGCAAGGAAGATGACGGCCGAATGAGCGAGATAAATGTAACGCCCGCAACCGAAGCAGCATCGTCCGACACCCGGGACTTCCTGTCGAGCGTGGGGGAGAGCGAGAAGCGCGTGCGCGTGAGCGGCAAGGCCGTGAGCGACGAGGTCGTGCTCTCCACCAAGGACGCCAACGTGTACTATGGCGACCACCATGCACTGCACAATACGTCGCTCGACTTCCACAAGGGCGAGATCACGGCGCTCATCGGGCCTTCGGGCTGCGGTAAGTCGACCTTCTTGCGTAGCCTCAACCTTATGAATCGCGAGATTCGCGGCTGCCGCGTGGAGGGCGAGATCAACTATCGCGGGCGCAACGTGAACACCAAGACCGAAAACACCTACGAGCTGCGCCGTTCCATTGGCATGGTGTTCCAGCAGCCCAACCCGTTCCGCAAGTCCATTCGCGACAACATCACGTTTGCGCCTAAGCGCCACGGCATCACCGACCGTGACGAGCTCGACCGCATGGTCGAGGAGAGCTTGCGCGGCGCGGCGCTGTGGGACGAGGTCAAGGACAAGCTCGACAAGAGCGCTTATGCGCTTTCGGGTGGTCAACAGCAGCGCCTGTGCATCGCGCGCACGCTGGCACTCAACCCCGACGTGATCCTGTTTGACGAGCCCTGTTCGGCGCTCGACCCCATCTCGACGCTGGCGATCGAGGACCTCATGTCGTCGATTGTGGCCGACCGCGCCATCGTCATCGTGACGCACAACATGGAGCAGGCGTCGCGTGTGTCCAACCGCACGGCGTTCTTCTACATGGGCGATATGGTCGAGTACGACGAGACTGACGAGATTTTCCAACGGCCCAAGGATAAGCGGCTGAATGATTACCTCACCGGCATGTTCTCCTAGTCCGGGACATGCTTGAGGCCCGCGGCGGCCACGGTTACCGCGGGACTGATTGGAGAGGCGGGTCATCTCTTGCGGGAGATGGCCCGCCTTTTTGTGTCGTGTGCGGCCTGCCTTTTCGCTGCTATCATGGACAACGTTGAATTTCTACGAAGGAGCAGGGCATATGGCGATTCTTTTGGGATGCGATTCCATCAGCCTAGAGTTTCCCACCAAGCATATTTTCGATAGCGTGACGCTCGGCGTGGGCGAGGGCGATCGCATTGGTATTGTCGGTAAAAACGGCGACGGCAAGTCGACGCTGCTGAGCGTGCTCGCCGGCACACTGGAGCCCGATGACGGACGCGTGACGCACCGCCGCGGCACCACGATCGGTCTACTCGGCCAAAAGGATCAGCTTGTCGACACCGATACCGTGCATCATGCCGTTGTGGGCGACACGCCCGAGTATGAGTGGGCGTCGAGTCCGCGTACGCGCCAGATTCTGGCCGGTCTTATTAGCGATGTGCCCTGGGAGGGCATGGTGTGCGAGCTCTCGGGCGGTCAGCGCCGCCGCGTTGATCTCGCGCGCCTGCTGATCGGCGACTATGACGTGCTCATGCTCGATGAGCCCACCAACCACCTGGACATGCGCACCATCAACTGGCTTGCACGCCATCTTAAGGCTCGCTGGCAGCGCGGCCAGGGCGCCATGCTCGTGGTCACGCACGATCGCTGGTTCTTGGACGAGGTCTGCAACAGCATGTGGGAGGTCCACGACGGCCAGGTCGATCCCTTCGAGGGCGGCTACTCGGCATACATCCTGCAGCGCGTGGAGCGCGACCGCATGGCCGCCGTCACCGAGGAACGCCGTCGCAACATGGCGCGCAAGGAGCTTGCGTGGCTGAGTCGCGGCGCCCAGGCCCGCTCCACCAAGCCCAAGTTTCGCGTGGACGCCGCTCGCGAGCTCATCGCCGACGTGCCGCCCGTGCGCGACGAGCTGGAGCTTAAGCGCCTGGCGGTGAGCCGTCTGGGCAAGCAGGTTATCGATGTCATCGACGTGGATGCCGGCTATGCGGATACCGATGGCGCGCCCAAGCAGGTGCTCTCCGACGTGACCTGGCTCATCGGTGCGGGCGACCGCTATGGCCTGTTGGGTGAGAACGGTGCCGGCAAGTCCACGCTGCTCGACGTGATCCAGGGCAAGATCGCGCCCCTGCGCGGCCGCGTGAAGATCGGCCAGACGGTACGTTTTGGCGTGCTATCGCAGCAGCTCGAGGAGCTCGAGCCCTACATGGGCGACACGATCCGCGAGGTGCTCAGCAACTATAAGAAGTACTACGTCATCGACGGCAAGGAGACTTCGCCCGAGAAGCTCTGCGAGCGCCTGGGTTTTACGACCCAACAGCTCTGGAGTCGTATCGGCGACCTTTCGGGCGGCCAACGCCGTCGCCTGTCGCTGCTGCTGACGATCCTGGACGAGCCCAACGTGCTTATCCTGGACGAGCCGGGCAACGACCTGGATACCGATATGCTCGCGATTGTCGAGGATCTGCTGGACGGCTGGCCCGGCACGCTGATCCTGGTGACGCACGACCGTTTCTTGATGGAGCGCGTGACCGACCAGCAGTGGGCACTGCTCGATGGCCATCTGACGCATATGCCCGGCGGCGTCGACCAGTACCTGCGCCTGTGCAACGCCACCGCCGAGGGCGAGCCCGTGGGCGCGCCGAGTGCCAAGACCGGCACGTTCGACACCGGTGCCGCAGCGGTTGCGGCCGAAAAGCCCAAGTCGAGCGGTCAGCCCAACGGCCTGTCCAACGCCGAGCGCCAGAAGCTCCGCCGCGAGGTGAGCTCGCTCGAGCGCAAGATGGAGACGCAGCGCGCTCGCGTGGAGGAGGCCGAGGCCGCCATGGCCCAGGTCGATCCCACCAGCTACACGGCGCTGGGCGAGCAGCAGGCAAAGATCGACGAGGCCCACGCCGCCATGGACGAGCTGGAGATGGCGTGGCTCGAGGCGAGCGAAAAGCTCGAGGGCGAGGAGTAGACGAGGATGATCAAAGCCGCGTTTTTCGATATCGACGGCACGCTGCTGAGCTTTAAGACCCACCGGATTCCGGCGTCGGCGCAGCAGGTGCTCGACAGCTTTCACGAGCAGGGGATTGCGTGCGTGATCGCCACGGGCCGTCCGACCTACCAGATGCCCGATTGGCTGTTCAACTTGGGCTGGGATGCGTACATTACGCTCTCGGGCCAGCACTGCTTTGATGCCGAGGGCGTTTACCGTAGCTATCCGATTGATCCGGACGACGTTGCGGTGATTGTGGACCAGGTGGCGCAGGGGCGCTACGACTCGCTGTGCATGCAGGGCGAGAACTCGTTTGTGAACCGCCTGTCCGAGCGCGTGGTGACGGCCGGTAGCAACGCGGGAATCGTCTACCACGAGGAGCCGTTTGAGCATGCCTTCGATGCGCCGGTCTATCAGTTCTGTGCCTTTGTTGACCCAGTTGACGAGCATATCGTGACCGATGCCGTGTCGCATTCGCTCACCACGCGCTGGTGCGACCTGTTCTGCGACATTATTCCCGCTAACGGCGGCAAGGACCTGGGCGTGGCGGCGACGCTCGAGCGGCTTGGTATCGACGCGAGCGAGGCGATTGCCTTTGGCGACGGCGAGAACGACCTGTCGATGTTTGCCGCCGTGGGCACGAGCGTGGCCATGGGCAACGCACAGGACACGGTGAAAGCTGCGGCGACCTATGTGACGACCGCCGTGGACGACGACGGCATCTACAACGCCGCGAAGTACTTTGGATTGATGTAACTGCGGGGCGGCACCCGGCGCCTGGGGACACTCCTTGCGGGGCGTCCCCATTTTGTTTTCGTCCCGCACGTTTTGTGAAACACGGCTAACTTTTAGACAAAGTAGTAAGACATGGGCAACTTTTGCGGTAAAGTTAGCCGTGGAAAGTATCCAAAGGCTAACTAGCAATCATCGCGAAAGGCGGCCCATGGCCCTACGTGAATCCGGAGAAGACTATCTCGAATCTATTTATGTGCTCTCGGAGCGCCAAGGCATCGTTCGATCAATTGACGTTGCCGAATACCTGGGCGTAACCAAAGCAAGCGTCTCTAAAGCCATGGCGGCCTTGGAGAGCACCGGCTACGTGGAGATGGGCAAACGCGATGTGCATCTGACGGAACGCGGTCTTGAGGTTGCCCGTCAAATGTGGGAGCGCCATTGCTTTTTTGTGGGGCTGCTAGAGGATGCAGGTGTAGCGCCCGATGTTGCCTCTCAAGAGTGTTGCCACATGGAGCATTGCTTGAGTGAGGAGAGCTTTGAGAAGCTGAGGTCGATGCTGGGGCGGGAAGATGTGGCGGGCCCAGCAACGGAAGCCTAATTGATCCCCAGTAGCGCGGAGTTCGCGCAAAGCGCGAGCCAGCGACCGGGACCAGTAGCCCCACCAACTAAGTTCAATTCAGACAAGGAACCCCGCCAGCAAGCGA
Source organism: Collinsella sp. (assembly GCA_046976245.1). Classification (GTDB taxonomy): domain Bacteria; phylum Actinomycetota; class Coriobacteriia; order Coriobacteriales; family Coriobacteriaceae; genus Collinsella. Next base: position 19,081 of record JBKWEB010000019.1, read on the forward strand.
TGCCCAAGAACCGCCAGCAACGTCACCGCAGGCCGGGGTCGGGCTTGGTTTTGAAAACATTCCGCAGACCAGAAGTGCCCCCGTTCGTAGCTCCGTAGGAGCAGAACGGGGGCACTTCATTGGTCGAGGACGTTTTCAAAACCAAGCCCGACCCCGGCCGGAGGGACTACGGACGCTACAGGTTCTTGACACCCATCGCGCGCATGGCGTTCAGGATGGCGATAATCGCCACGCCTACGTCGCCGAACACGGCAAGCCACATGTTGGCGATGCCCAGTGCCGCAAGCACCAAAATCAGCAGCTTAACGCCCAGCGCAAAGATGATGTTCTGCCAAACAATCGACATGGTCTTGCGCGCCACGCGGATTGCGCGGGAGATGTTGGACGGCCTGTCATCCATCAGCACGACATCCGCCGCCTCAATCGCAGCGTCGGAGCCCATGGCGCCCATGGCAATGCCTACATCGGCGCGCGTAAGCACAGGCGCATCGTTGATACCGTCGCCGACAAAGGCGAGCTTGCCCTTGCCGCTTTCGGCCGCGAGCAACGCCTCAACACGCTCGACCTTATCGCCCGGCAGCAGCTGCGCGTGGAACTCGTCGAGACTGAGTTGCTTGGCCACAGACGCCGCAACCTCCTCGCGGTCGCCCGTGAGCATGACGGTGCGCTTGACGCCGGCGGCGTGCAGGTCGCTGATCGTCTGCTCGGCATCGGCCTTGACGGTGTCGGCAATTACAATGTGGCCGGCGTACACGCCGTCAACGAGCACATGCAGAATCGTTCCAACGACCTCGCAATCGGGCGCTTCGACTCCGGCCGCGGCGAGCATCTTTGCGTTGCCAACGACGACGTGCTTGCCGTCGATGGTTGCCGTCACGCCGTGGCCCGCGTCATTAGTGGAATCCGTCACGCGCTTGGGATCGAGCTCGCCCTGGAAGGCAGTGCGTACTGACTGCGCGATAGAGTGATCGGAGAACGACTCGGCAAGGGCGGCGATTTCGAGCAACGACTGCTCGGTATGGCCGGCCTCGGGGTGCACCGCGACGACCGAGAACGTGCCGTTGGTGAGGGTGCCCGTCTTGTCAAAGACGACGGTGTCCACGTCGGCGAGCGTCTCGAGGTAGTTAGAACCCTTGATGAGAACGCCCAGCTTGGACGCGCCGCCGATGCCGCCAAAGAAACTGAGCGGCACGCTGATCACGAGCGCGCACGGGCAGCTGACGACCAGGAAGGTCAGGCCGCGCAGAATCCAGTCGGACCAGGCACCGGTGACCAGGCCGCCGCCAAGGGCGAGCACCGCGGCCGCGCCGGTGACGGCGGGGGTATAGACGCGGGCGAAGCGTGTGATGAAGTTCTCGGTGCGTGCCTTCTTTTCGCTGGCATTCTCCACGAGCTCCAGGACGCGCGCGACGGTGGACTCGCCAAAGGGCTTGGTGGTGCGCACGTGGATGAGGCCCGTCATGTTGATGCAGCCGCTGATAATATCGTCGCCGGACTTGGCGGGGCGGGGGACTGACTCGCCCGTGAGCGCGGCGGTGTCGAGCTGGGTTTCGCCCTCGACGATGACGCCGTCGATAGGCACGCGCTCGCCGGGCTTGACCACGATCACGGTGCCGACGGCTATGTCATCGGGAAAGACCTGTTCGAGCGTACCGTCGGCTTGCTCGACGTTGGCGTAGTCGGGCGCGATGTCCATCATGGCACTGATCGACTTGCGGCTCTTGCCCACGGCGTACGCCTGAAACAGCTCGCCGACCTGGTAGAACAGCATGACGGCGGCGCCTTCGGCCATGTGCGGGTCGGTATCGGGGAAGAGCACCATGGCAAACGCGCCGATGGTCGCGACGGCCATGAGGAAGCTCTCGTCGAAGGCCTTGCCGCGGCGGATGTTGTTGAACGCCTTCTGGAGCACGTCGTAGCCGGCAATTAGGAACGGCACCAGGAACAGCACGAAGCTGGCGTAGATGTCACCCGGGGTACCGAATGCGGCGGTAAGGGCACCGAGTTCGTCGAGGGCATACACCACCGCAAAAATGCCCAGTGCTACCAGGATGCGGTTGCGCTTATGCTCGAGTGATTCTTTTTTCTTGCGCTTCTTCTTTTTCTTTTTGGGGTCGGCGGTGGCCATGACTCGTATCCTCCCATTTGAATGTATGAACACCCGCTCATATAATTTCGCGAGCAAAGGCCGCGGCAAGCGCGGCCTTGCGGGTTGGCGTAAACTTGGGCTAGAGAATGATCTCGCAGTCCGGCTCGGCGTCGGCGGTGAACTCCACAACGCGGTCGAGGACCTCGTCGAACTCGGCTTCATCGGCCTCGAGCGTCAGCTTCTGGGTCATAAAGTTGACCGAAACGGACTTGACGCCATCGAGCTTGGCCAGCTCGTCCTGAAGCTCGCGCGCACAGTTGGCGCAGTCGATCTCATCGAGCTTAAACTGCTTTTTCATGGTGGGTTCCTTTCCCTGTATTTGCGGCTTGGGTGCAGGCCGCGCTGGTACCGTGGTTGGCTGCTATTCGCAGATGTGGCTCATGCCCTGGTTGAGCATGGTGTAGACGTGGTCGTCGGCGAGCGAGTAGAGGATATTGCGCCCGTCGCGCCGGAATTTAACCAGGTGCGACTGCTTGAGTGTGCGCAGCTGGTGCGATACTGCCGACTGCGAGGTTTCGGTCGCTTCGGCGATGTCTGCCACGCAGAGCTCGCGGCCCATGAGGGCGTAAAGGATCTTGATACGCGTGGTGTCGCTGAAGACCTTGAACAGGTCGGCGAGGTCGTAGAGAAGTTCCTCGTCGGGAAGGTCCTCGGGCGAGCAGGTGGTGGGGATCGCGGGTTCGGTGGCCTCGATGTCGGGTTTCGTTTCATCAACGCGAATGCTCATTGCAATATCCTTTCATATGAACATGCGCTCATATAACTTGCTTCCGATTATATGAGTGTATGTTCATATGTCAATGACGTTCAGGTAATTCGTTGCACAAAATGATGGGGAATAGTGGACGAGATTCCGGACTGAGCGGTTTCGATAGCCGATGCCGGGGTGGGTGCCCCTGAGCCGTGCAAAAATTGGAGTATTCTGCAACGATAGGGGGTCCGTTAATTTATTGCAGGCCATATAATGCAGCTAAAGAGTTATCTTAGGGTGTTAATCCGATGAGTTCTTCCTCAAATGCTGCCTAACGCTCTCACGCAAGAGTGATTTCGCTTCACATTTGGATCCACTCGAGGGTGATAGACACCCGGCTCTGCTGAATACTCGCAATTTTGCACGTCGCTAAGGTGCCCACCTTGTTAGCCGGTCTAGCTTCCGGCCCCGAAGATCCTGCCCTCGGGCGCGAGGCTGCTTGTTTGGGCAAATGATGGGCTGTCGGATTCGACTGTCTGCATGTCATCGATTGCTGTAACTTCATTAATTGTCGGGTCATCCAGCGTGATGCCTTCGAGTGTTGCTTTTTCGAGGTCGATTCGTTGGCGCTCTTCGGAATCCTGGCGAAGCTGCTTCTGAATTCGCCTTTTCTCTTCTATAAACCTTCTGAGCACAAACTGTCTCAGGTCCTCTTGCATGATTTGAAAGTCTTTTGGTAGACGCGAGGGGCGTACGCCCTCTTTCCGCTGGATTGCTTCCATGACCCTAACGAAAGAGCTGGCATGCATAAAGGAATAACGGCTGACGGTGATGATTCCGTATCCCATGGACGCAAGCGCATTCTTGCGTTCCTCATCGATGGCGCGGTCTTCTTCCGCGTCATGATAAAAACCGTTGTATTCAATGTCTGTGCGAGATTTCTTTAGATACGCATCCATAAAGAACTTTTTGCGTCTCGTGAGATTCTTTGCGGCGGCGGTGACCTGCACCTCGTAATCGGTCTCAATTCCCTTAATACCAAGCCCTCCTTCGCTTTTGGGCAGCGTTAGCATCATGACAAATGCCGTTTCCATGGGAGACCGGCATCCGTCGCGTACACATTGGATCGCCTTTCGGGCAAGGGCCAAACCGTCGCATCTGGTAATGGAATTAAAGAACTGCTTTAACCTCTCGGTCGAGGTGAGCGCGAAACGCTCGTTATAAGAGGTGGAAGAGCCGGTTCCAAGGGAGTAAGCGCTGCACAATTCAAAGTAGTACTCCACCAGTTCGCGAAAAGGGAGATAGGTGGCGGCTTGAAGTGCGCAAAGCTCAACGCCAACAATGAAGATGCCATCTTCAAGCTCTATAAAGCGTGAGTTCGAGAATCGTTTTGACGAAACGTGGCATTGACAGTTCATTGCATAGCGCGCATTCCTGCGATCAAACACCATCACCTCGAGGGAATCATTTGCGCCGAGGGAAACATCATGTTTGGTGAGCCATTCTGCGGCTGCGTCAAGGAGCGTTCCGGTGGGACATGATCCGTAAATCGCGGCAGGGTTACAGGACTCGATGCCTTTCGCAGACACCGAATGCACGGCCTGGTAGACCGCTTTTGCAGTGGTATGTGACAATACGATACTCATGGTATATATCGTGTCAGCTAATGCCGTGTTGATGGCGCTGAGTGAAAAAGTCGTTTTAGAGGTCTAACCAAATGCTGTCCAAAAGCTTGACGCAATTATGAGTTGGTATGCCCTAAATAAAAGTTTTCGCAGCTTAGCTATAGCATATAACTACTCAATTGCTGCACATTTGATTGTGATGCATCACCATTCGACAACGAATTACGTGTCGGGAATTGGCCAAAATCGTTCAAAATGAGGGTTCAGAATTTGTGATGGCAGATCTATCTGTGGAATGTAGGGCGGCCCCGCTGCGGGGTTTTCCGCTGCGAGGCCGCTCGTGATCTACGCCGGAGTTTGTCGTAGACGTTTCTACTTGGCAAACAGGTTCTTGAGGTTGAACTCGGCTTGGACGGTGCGGAGCATGAGGTCGGTGTCGTCGAGGCCCAGGTGCTGCTCGTTGGCGTCGGCGGCGAGGGTTCCACGGCGGCGCGCCCAGTTCTCGAGCGCGGCGGGCGCGGATTCGCGGGGGAGCGAGCGGACGTCGGCATCCAGGCTGCGGCAGATCTGGCGCGAGTCGATGACGATGATCTTGCCGGCGCGGCGTGCCTCGGCGTAACCGTCCAGGTGGATCTTGAACCAACTGTCCTCAAAGGCGGCGTTGTGCGCCATGTACGGGTACTTCTTCATAAGCTTGAGCAGCTGCTTCTGCAGTTCCTTGTTCTCGCGGAATGGCTTTTTGCCGTCGATGTCGTCCCAGGTGATGTGGTGGATATTCGACAACGGCACATCCTCGCCGCGGTAGATGTCGGGCAGACCGCAGTAGTGCGCCTCGGCGTCGTGCGGGACGGCGTCGCTGGTGAGCTCCATGATTTCCCAACCCACATTGATGATATAACCGCGCTCGGGTGCACGGCCGGTGGTCTCGATGTCGATACCGAGCACGGTGCCCTGGATGGGCTTGCGGGCGTAGGCCACGCCGAGCGCGTCGCGGTCGCCGCGGATCTCGCGCATGACCGACGCGGCGGTGCGCTTTTGCATCTTGCCGATGGCGGCGCAGGTGTCGGCATCGGACAGGCCGCGCGAAAGCGTCGCGGGCGTCACGTTGCGCAGGCGCGCCTCGCCAATCTGGTCGCACAGGTCGCGGTTGCGGTCAGCCAGGTCGCGCACGGTGGCAAAGTCGAAGCTGGGGTCGCCCTCGGCGGTAAAGTACTCGGTTTCGAGCACCTTAAGGGCCTCCTCGCCCTTCTGGCGCTCGGACTCCATGGCGCCGTGATCGCCATAGATAAACATGGGAATAAACGGCTGGCGCTCGTATTCGAGTGCTTGTGAAACGTTCATATAACTGCTCCTTGGACGGGCCGTGTCGCGCGGCTCGGTGGCATTGAGTTATGGCGAGATGATAGTTTACCATGGGCAACTATTGGCATCGCGCCTAGGACAACTACAATACCCTAGTTGACCGCTAGGACTTTTACAATGCTGCCGAAAGACATGAAAGGTTCCATCCGTCATGGATTTGCTGATTGATATTCTGCTCGACGCCGGCAAGGACACGCTCTCGCTGGCGCCGTTTTTGTTGGTGACGTATCTTGCTCTCGAGACACTTGAGCACGTTGCGGGCGACCGCGTCAACGGCGCTATCAAGCGCGCCGGCGCTGCGGGTCCCGTGGCTGGCTCGCTGCTGGGCATTGTGCCGCAGTGCGGATTTTCGGCCATGGCAGCAACGCTGTACGCCGGCCGTGTCGTGACGCTGGGCACGCTGGTCGCCGTGTTCCTCTCGACCTCCGATGAGATGCTGCCGCTGTTGCTCGCCGAGCAGGTGCCCGTGCAGACCATGGCGATGCTTTTGGCTTCGAAGGCACTGATCGCGCTGGTCACGGGCTTTATCGTGGACGCGGCTATCCGCGGCCTTCGTCGTAATTCCCGCGCGCATGCGGCGATTCGCCGTACCGTGCTGGGGACCGCTGCCAATCCGGCTCATGTGAACTGCGCGCACGACGACCATACCGGGGGCGACATCATTGATGAAGTGGCCGAGGCGGGCGTGAGCGCCGACCACATCCACGAGTTGTGCGAGCGCGACCATTGCGGTTGCGATGATGATGAAGATGAACACGAGCGCGACCACGGACACAGCCATGACCACGGTCACGCAGGCGAGCATGAGCACCACCACGGCCATGGGCACGACCACGGTCACTCCCACGAAGGTGCGCCCGTCCTGTCGATTATCCGCAGCGCGATCTCGCACACCGTGCAGGTTTCGGTTTTTATTTTCCTGGTGACGCTGATTCTAGTTGCCGTGCTCGAGACCTTCGGAGAGTCCGCGATCGAGCAGTTCCTGCGTGGCAACGAGACGCTCGCCGTCTTGGGCTCGGCACTCGTCGGCCTGATCCCCAACTGCTCGGCCAGCGTGGTCATTACGCAGCTGTACCTGGAGGGCGCGCTACAGCTGGCGCCGATGCTCGCCGGCACGCTCATTTCCGCCGGCGTGGGCTATCTTGTCCTGTTCCGCACCAACCGCAGCGCTCGTGAAAACGCCGTGTTCCTGGTCATGATGTACGTCATCGGCGCCGGCTGGGGCCTTATCCTATCCGCCTTCGGCCTCTAAGTAGGCCTAAAAAATGGGCTTCAAATAGCCATGCTCGGCGCCTGCGCAATGCGGCGACGCATGGCATTTTGAAGCCCGTTTTTTGTTGAGCCATGGATTCCGAGCGCTCACACCGCGCAAAACAAAAAGGTAGATTTCCGGGCATGTCCCGAAAATCTACCTTGGTTAGCGCAGCAGCTCGGTGAGGTTGCGCTTAAAGCGGGCCCGGTCTTCGCTGGTAAATGCCGCCGGACCGCGAGTGCGACCGCCGGCGCGGCGCACCTTCTTTTCCTCGTGGCGAATAAACAGTTGCATGTCGATGGTCGCCTTATCGTAGACGCGCCCGCGCACGCCGATGGCGGCGGCATCGCGCCCGAGCACCATGCTCGCCAAGCCAATGTCCTGCGTCACGACTACATCGCCCGCCTGCAGGCGTTCGACAATGGCAAAGTCGGCGCTGTCGGCGCCCACGCTCACATCGAGCGTCGTGACCCAAAATCCGCGTCGCGCATGCTCGACGTCGCGCGGATCGTCGCGGCGAATGTGGCGTTCCAGGTTCTGTGTGCTGTTGCCGGCGATAACGACGGCGACGCCCGCCCGCCGCGCGCAGTCAATCGACTCGCGCGTGACCGGGCAGGCGTCTGCATCAATAAAGAGCGTTCGCGGCATCTAGTGCACCAGTTTGCCAAATTGAATAGCGCGAACAATCAGCGTTACGCCAAACACCAGCAGTGCGGCGCCGCTAAAGATGACGAGCATCTTGGCCGACCACAGCGGATAGATAAACACGAACATGCCGGCGATGATGGAGAGCGCGCCGCTCAGGATGGCGAGGGCACGGTTGGACGAAAGCTCGGACTCCAGAATGGACATGACACCTTCGACGATCCAGCCAAAGCCGGCCACGATAACCACCATCGTGGTGAGCGTCGCGGTCGAGAAGGCCTGGTTGCGCAGGATTATGACGCCGCCCAAGATAATGAGTAGGTTGGAGATGATGCTCGTCACGCGCCAGCCGGTGGGCAGCAGCGGCTCAAAAATGGCAGTGAACAGCCTGATGGCAGCAGTGATTACAAAGTAAAAACCCAGGACAGTCGTCAAAAAGACGAGGGACTTGGCGGGTGCAAAAAGCAGCGCGATACCAGCAATGAGCGCCAAGACGCCCGTGATGGCGTAAATCCAGCGCACGGCCTTGACGGCCTTGCCTGCCATGCTTTTCTCGTCAAATCCAAACTGGCTCGATTTTTGGTCATCGTTCTTAAAGATGCCCATAATGTCTCCTTTCCGTGCGGCGTAAGCCTTGATCGTTACAACCAGTATCGCCTAAAGGCGCTGGCGTATGGGTCGGGGAGGGCGAAACGTAACCCAAAGGTCCCGAATTGTTTCCGTTGTTCCCCACGTCGCAATTTTCTATTCAACAGGTGTAGAACATTGCAGCCCTGTTCGTTATTGCCTACGTTTTAGGTTAGATTTTCCTAAGGACAATTGGCTTGTATTGGGGGTCCCTATGAACGAAGCAGTTCCCGAGGCACCGTTGAGTGTCGAATCGATGGCAAAGCAAGGCTGCGAAAAGCTCGGCTTGGACGCGTTTGATGCGCTGGTCCGTCGTGCCCGTACATGCCGCCGTTTTGACGAGTCCATGCGCGTGCCGCGCGAGTTTTTGCTCGAGCTGGCGGAACTGGCGCACCTGGCTCCCTGCGGCGCCAATGCTCAGCGTCTTCGTTTTCATGTGGTGAGCGGTGCCGAGGACTGCGCGCGCGTGTTTGACGAGCTTGCATGGGCCGGCGCGCTTAAGGATTGGCCGGGTCCTGCCGAGGGCGAGCGCCCGACCGGCTACATCGCGATTCTGGCCGAGCGCGCCGTTCCGGGCAAGCCTGCCGCTCCCATTACCGAGGTCGACACGGGCATTGCCGCGCAGACGATGATGCTCGCCGCCCGCAGCGCCACGCCCGAGGTGGCGGCCTGCATGTTCAAGGCCTTTACGCCCCGCGCGATCGACGCCATGGGGCTCGATAACGACAAATACGAGCTCAAGCTGATCATGGCTTTTGGCGTGCCAGCCGAGACACAGGCGATCGACGCAATTGATTCCAACCCCGACGGCTCCATCAATTATTGGCGCGACGAGGCACAGGTGCACCACGTACCCAAGCGTTCGCTCGCCGACGTGCTGGTGTAGTTGAGCGTCACCGCGGTGTGATCCGGCGGTAAACCACCACAAAGGTGCCTGTCCCCTTTGCGGTGGTGCGAGAGGAGGGCGTGTGGCAGATTTGTATTTGGTGCGGCATGGGCAGACTGAGCTCAATGTGCAGAATATTTTGCAAGGTGGGCACGATTCGCCGCTTACGGCGCGCGGGCGCGAGCAGGCGCTGGCGACGCGCGCGGCGTTTGAGGCGCGTGGCGTGACCTTTGACCGTGTGTATTCCTCCCCGTTGGGCCGGGCGCGGCGTACGGCTGAGCTAATTGCTGGTGAGGGCCGCTCGATAGAGCTGGTCGATGACCTACGCGAGTGGCATTTGGGCTCGCTGGAGGGTACATCAAATCGCGATATGCCGCCGCAGCCCTGGGGCGATTATCCGGTGGCCTTTGGCGGCGAGTCGGAAGTGCAGCTTCAGTCGCGCATGGTCGCGGCGCTGTCCCGCATCATGGCCAGGCCGCAGCACGACTGCGTGCTGGCGGTTTCCCACGGCTCAGCCTGCCAGGAGTTTCTTGAGTATGTGACTGGCAGGGGAGAGCTACCCGACAACGGAGCCGTGCTTCATTTTGGCTATTGCGACGGGGCGTTTTCGCTCCTTGATTGGTAACGAACGAAAGGACCCCTATGAATAAAGACCTGTATCTGGTTCGTCATGGGCAGACAATATTCAACCTTAAGCGCATTATTCAGGGTTGGAGTGACTCGCCGCTCACGCAGCTGGGATGCGACCAGGCGGCACGTGCCGGCATGTTCTTACGTGCGCGCGGCATTGAACCCGATCATGCCTACACCTCCACACTTCATCGCACCGAGCAGACTATCGCCAACCTGTGGCCGGGCTTGGCGTACGAGCGCCTGGACGGTCTGCGTGAGTGGTTCTTTGGCGACTTTGAGGCCGAGCGCGTGATGCTTATGCCCGAGCGGCCGTGGCGAGATTTCTATCGTCAGTTTGGCGGCGAGGGCCAGATGCAGGTGCGCGAGCGCATGGCGGCGACGATAACCGATCTTATGCGACGTCCGGACCACGAGTGCGTGCTCGCGGTGAGCCACGGCTCGGCTATCAAGGAGTTTTTGGACCACGTGCGGGGCGCGGCGGCCGACGAGCGCGAACGCGTGCCGGGCAACTGCTCAGTGCTGCACTTTGCGTTTGACGATGCGGCCGATACGTTTGAACTGGTCGAAGTCTTTACGCAGGAAGACTACGCGCGCGAGCTGGGGCTTGAACCGCTCGTGGCTACTGCGGGTCCGCAGCGCGGATAACGCGAGCGCGGCGGCACGGGTCGTCGGCATAACTTCTCGACGCAAAAGGGGCGGAGATGCATGTACCTGCTGCATCTCCGCCCCCCTGTTTGTTGGGCTGCCGATTTTTGTGCTGGACGGTCTGGTCTTGCTAGAACCGCGCGACCTGGTGCGTGAGCAGACCCGTCGGAACCTGCGCCGCGCCGCCGCTGACCTGCGCGGCGGGGAAGAGCGCAGCTACGGCAAAGTTGAACGGCTCTTTGCCCGTGTAGGTGCCGGCGGCACGTGCATCGTCGGCCAGGAGCTGTGATGCCTCGACTAGTGCGACAGCGTAGGCAGGGTCGTCGGCCAGTGCCGGCTCCGGCGCCTGGTCGAGCATGGCGCGGATGGCCCCGACGGCGTCCTCGCGCTTGACCTCCCACACGCGGTGCGTAATGCCGGCGGGGTCGGCGACGGCATAGAGTGAAGCGCCCTCTTTTGCGGCGCCGAGGATGATATCCATGACGGAAGAGGCTTCGTAGACAAGCGTTACGGGACGGGGCTGTACCTTGAGGTCGGCGATTGCGCGCGCAGCGGCGGTCGTATCGGCGGCAACCGCGTCGCCGCCCGCCAGCGCACCAACCGGGCAGATCGCCACGACACCCGTCACACGTCCCGGCTCGCCCGAGCATTCGTACACGTAATACGCCGCACCCGGGTCCTTGAGCATCAGACCATCGGCAATGGCTCCGCGCAGAGCATCGTTGCCGCTCAGGATGCTGCCCATTGCAGGCAGCGCCTCAAGCACGCGGTCCTGAGCCGGGCGGATGCAGGGAAACGGAAGTGCTTTCATGGGCGGTCCTAACGCACGAGTCGGTTTGTTCGCGGCTTATTATGCCCCAACTTGGCCGCTCGCGTCCCAGAGCACGTTATCGGCGAGCGCGTTTAGCACCTGCTGACAACGAACGATATCGGCGTGGGGTACATATTCGTTGGGCTTGTGCGCGAGCGCGAGCGACCCGGGACCGTAGCTCATACAATTGCGGTTACCTGTCTTGCCGGCAATGACGGCGGTGTCGGTGTAGCCGGTAAAGAAACCGACGGTCGTGTCCGCGTCCGTCACGTCATCGGCGGCACGCTTGAGCGCTGCTAGAAGGGGAGAGTTCGGGTCGCGCTCGATGGCGGGGCGGTCGCCCGTCACGGTGTAGCTGCCATGGCAACCGGGGACCGCGGCTTCGGCGCCGGCGATGGCCAGCTCTACCATGCGCTTCGCGGCGGCCGTATCGGTCGGAGGCGTCAGACGCATGTCGACCCAGACTTTGGCGCGGTCGGGCACGACATAGGGGCGATATCCGCCCTCGATTTGGCCAAACGTGATGGTTGAAGGCCCCAGCTCATCGTGCGCGGGCAGCGCCATAAACGCGCGACGGAGCGAACACACGACCTCGGCCATGGCGGCGACGGCATCCGCGCCCTTCCACGGCTGGCTCGCATGCGCCGTTACGCCAGCCATTTCAATCTCGAACCACGTGCGCCCCTTGTGCGCCACCTGGATCTGTCCGTCGGTGGGTTCGGTGTCCAGCACCCATTCACGCGAGCCGACCCAGCCGGCATCGATCGCGGCCTCTGAGCCGCGCATAAAATCTTCCTCGTCGACCGAGCAGATGAGCGAAAAGCCGCGGCGGGGCAACGCGCCATCCGCCGCCACGCGCTCGAGCGTATGGACCAGTGCGGCAATGGCGCAGGCCAGGCCACCCTTCATATCGCAGGCGCCACGGCCATAGAGTTTGTCGTTACGCACAACCGTCCCGAGCGGCGGCGTGTCCGCGTCCCAGCCATCGCCCAGCGTAACGGTATCCATATGGCAGATATAGACGAGTCGTGGCTCGTCGCTCAGTCCCGGCACGGTGACCATAAGGTTGCGGCGCCCGGGCAGCACCTCGAGTTCCTCAACCTGCACGGCATGGAGTACCGGATGGCTCAGCTGCGCCAACCGTTCCTCAACCAACGCTTTGATATAGCGCTCAATCTCGTCCTCATACGCACCCGGGTCTGAGCTGTCGATCCGCACGAGTCCTTGCGTAAGCCGCCAAGCAAAATCTGTATCAACCATAGGCACCTCACAGATAGTTAGGTCAACATACAGATTGTATGCCAAGAAGCGGCTCGGTGCATTTAATGGAGCGCTCACAAAAACGGGGCGCCTCTCGTGCGAAAGGCGCCCCGCGGGCATTCAATGTCAGTGACGGGCAGGCCACATGGGGAACTGCCCGTCAGATCAGCCGGCGCTATTTGATTACGCGCACGCGATACATCGACGGAATCTGCTTAAGCGCCTCGATCGTGCTGCTGTTCAGGTGCTCATCGGTGTCGAACATGGTGTAGGCGTTCTCGCCGGCGGACTCGTTGGTCATGCGCTGCACGTTGGCGTTGTCCTTGGCCAGGATGGCCGTGATCTGGCCGATCATGTTGGGCACGTTGGCATGCAGGCAGGCAATGCGGCTCGCGGCGCGCGCCTTGCCCATGCTGCAGGCGGGGTAGTTGACGCTGTGCGCGATGTTACCGTTCTCCAGGTAATCCTTGAGCTCGCTGATGGCCATGTCGGCGCAGTTGGCCTCGGCTTCGCCGGTGCCGGCGCCCGAGTGCGTGGTGATAAACGTATTGGGCATCTTGACGGTCTTGGGCGTGGCAAAGTCGCAGCTAAACCAGCTGAGCTTACCCTCGCGCAGGGCGGCGTCGACGGCGTCTTCGTCGATGATGGTCTCGCGCGCGTAGTTGATGAGCACGGCGTCCGGTGCCAGCAGGTTAATCTGCTCGGTGCTGATCATGCCGATGGTGTCGGCCTTGCTGGGCACGTGCACGGTGAGGTAGTCGCAGCCGCGGCAGAGATCCTCGAGCGTGCCCACGCGCTGCACCTCGCGGCTCAGCACCCACGCGTGCTCGACGGAAATGAACGGGTCGTAGCCGTAAACGTCCATGCCCAGGTCGACGCAGGCGTTGGCGACCTTGGAGCCCACGTTGCCCAGGCCGATGACGCCGATGCGCTTGCCCTTGAGCTCGCGGCCCACAAAGGCCTTCTTGGCCTTCTCGGCATCGACCTGAATCTCGGGGTCGTCGGCGTTGTCGCGCACCCAGTTCATCGATTGCACCACGCCGCGGCTCGAGAGCACCAGCATGCCTAGGACGAGCTCCTTGACGGCGTTGCTGTTGGCACCGGGGGAGTTAAAGACGACGACGCCCTTCTTGGCGTATTCCTCGACGGGGATGTTGTTGACGCCGGCACCGCAGCGGGCGATGGCGCGGATGCCCTCGGGCAGCTCGTAGCCGTGCAGGTCGGTCGAGCGCATCAGGATCGCGTCGGCCTCTTCGGCGGTGCTCACAAATTCGTAGCCCTCGCCAAACTCGACTTTGCCGTCCTTGGTAATGTCATCGATGGTTTTAATCTTGCGCATGGAAAACTCCTTAGCAGGTTTGTCTAAAACAAGTGGTTTGAAGTGGCTGGTCGGCCCGCGTGTTGCGGGCTAGTTAGATCGCGGACTCAAACTATGCTGCGCTTCGAAGTCCTTCATGTACGTGGCCAGCGCCTGTACGTCCTCCATGGTGACTGCGTTGTACACGCTGGCGCGCATGCCGCCGACGAGGCGATGGCCCTTGACGTTTTGGATCTGGTGCTCTGCCGCGCCCGCAACAAAGGCGGCGTCGAGGTCGGCGTCGCCGGTGCGGAACGTGACGTTGGCGATGGAGCGACTGTCTGTCTGCGCGGTGCCGTGGAATAGTTTGCTGTTCTCGAGCAAGTCGTAGAGCAGGTTGGCCTTGGCCCAGTTGCGCTCGGCCATGGCGGCAAGTCCGCCGGTCTGCTCCACCCAACGGAACACCTTGCCGCACACGTAGATGCCAAAGGTGTTGGGCGTGTTGAGCATGGAGCCCTTGGCGGCCTGGGTCTTAAGGTCCATGTACTGCGGCGTCTGCGCAAAAGCGGGGCCATCTGCGATGAGGTCGTCGCGCACGATGACCACGGTCACACCCGCGGCGCCGGCGTTTTTCTGAGCGCCGGCGTAGATGAGCCCGTAGCGTTCGACGTCGAGCGGCTGCGACAAAAAGCAGCTCGAGACATCGGCGACCAGCGGTACGTCGCCGCAGTTGGGCAGCTCGTGGTACATGGTGCCAAAGATGGTGTTGTTCTGGCAGATGTAGACGTAGTCGAGCCCGTCGCCTGCGGCCTCGGTGGCAATGCGCGCGTTGATGTCGGCCATGGTGGGTATGCGGTCGAAATTGGTGTTCTCGGAGCTCGCGAGCAGCACGGCCTCGCCGTACTTGGCGGCCTCCTTGTATGCCTTGTTGGCAAAGTTGCCGGTCACGATGTAGCCGGCGCGGCCGCGGCGCATGAGGTTCATGGGGATGCCCGCAAACTGCAGCGTGGCGCCGCCCTGCAAAAACAGGACGCGGTAGTTGTCGGGGATGCTTAGCAGGCGACGCAGGGTTGCCTCGGCGTCGTCGATGATCTGCTGGTACATGCTAGATCGATGGCTCATCTCGAGCACGGACATGCCGCAACCGCGGTAGTCCATCATCTCGTCGGCGATCTCGGCGAGCACGCTTGTAGGCAGCGCGGCCGGGCCAGCTGAGAAGTTGTGCACACGTGCCATCTTCTAGTCTCCCTCGTAGTCGTTTGAACGTTCGGGATACTTTAGCACAGTGGAGCGCCAGGCGCGACCGCATCACGGCAAAACTCGACTGCGCCGCTATGATTTACAGGATGGTTACATGGGGGAGGGGTGCTTTACTCCTCAGGTAAATCCAAAACTGCAAGCGAAGGCATGAGGTTCTCTAGGCGCTTGATCTCTTCGTCGCAAATTGACTACCTCCTGGTCACTACGACGCCAGTGTGGCAATGACGGCTTCGTCGCCGGCGTATATAAGGGTGTTGCCGTCGGGGATGATCGTTTGGCCTTCGCGCTTGAGCATCACCACAATAAACGGATGCTTGCCTTGCGGCACATCGCGCAGACGCTGGCCGGCCAGGCGACCGTGGGGCGTCACGGTGACCTCGCGCAGCGTAACCTCGGCACGTTCTTCAAACGTCGGCGCTGCCATGACCAGAAGGTCGCCTTCCTCAATTACAGTATCGCCGTTGGGCAGCACCGGGTGCGCGCCATCGCGCAGCACCAGGACCACGAGCATGTCTGTGGCGCTGCCAATGTCGGCGAGCGAGCGACCGGCAAACGGATGTCCAGCGCCTACCTTGAGCTTGACGAACGACATGCCGTCCTCGTCGCGGTAGTCGTTAAAAGTGCGGCGCACATCGCCTTCCGCATCGATCATATCGAGCTTCTTGGCCACCGCCGGCAGCAGCGAGCCCTGCACCACAATGCTCGACACGGCAATCACAAACACCAGGTCAAACAGGTCGTGACCGCCGGGAACACCGGCTACCACGGCAAAGAGGCTAAACACGACCGAAGCGGCGCCGCGCAAACCCGCCCAGCTTACGAGCGCGATCTGGCGAGGGTTCGTCCTAAACGGCGCCAGCAGCATGCCTACGGCGATGGGGCGGCTCGCAAAGAGCATAAACGCCATGAGTGCCAGGCCCGGTAGCAGCATTTGCGGCAGGCGTGCGGGTGTAACGAGCAGGCCCAGCAAAAAGAAGATGGTCATCTCTGCCATCTCGGTGAGGGTGTCAAAGAAGTGCGCCATCTCGGCTTTGCCGGTGATGTCGCTGGCGCCCAGTACAATGCCGGCCAGGTATACAGCTAAAAAGCCGTTGCCGCCCAGATAGCTTGGTAGCGCGTAGGCGACGATCGCCACGGCGAACAAAAAGATGGTCTGCGCGTCCTTGGCCGTTGCGTGCGCGCGTTCAATCAGACGGTCCGCCGCCCAGCCGATGGCAAGGCCCAGGCCCGCGCCCAGGATGATCTGCTTGGCCAGCAGCACGGGAATGTCGATGTTGCCGCCCGCCGCGAGGGTCGCGAGCACCGCGGTGAGCATGTAGGCGACGGGGTCGTTGGAGCCCGATTCGACCTCGAGCAGCGAGTCGGTGCCGTCCCTCAGAGACAGGTTGTGCTCGCGCAGCACGCTAAAGACGCTTGCCGCATCGGTCGACGCCACGACCGAGCCCAGCAGCAGGCCGCCGATCCAGTCGAAGCCCAGCACGAAGTGGGCGAACATGCCGGTGATGCCTGCGGTGATGACGACGCCGAGCGTGCTCAGCAACACCGCGGGCGCGGCGACGGGCTTGGCGCGGTCGATGTTGGTGTTAAAGCCGCCGTAGAACATGATGAACAGCAGCGCCGTGCTGCAGACGGTTTCGGTGAGCGCATAGTCGCTAAAGTCGATGTGCGCCGGACCGTTGACGCCCAGCAGCATGCCGAGTGCGATAAAGATGAGCAGGGTGGGGAAGGGGAGTTTTTTGCCGACGGGTTTGATGGTCAGGCACAAAATGATGACGAGGCCGATAAAGAGAAGGATCTGGTTCATGGATGGTGTCCGCTCCTGGGTGGTTGGCGTGGCACGGTCAGTTGTCTGCGGTTATTTGTACCCAAAGATGGTGGGTTTATGGGGTTGGATTGCGGGCGTGCGCGATATCGTCATAGACGGCTGCCGTCTTTGCCTCTGCTCGGAAACCCTTTCCAGCTTTATTGCAACGGAGTACAATGGGTAACGTTTAAGTTCAACTTGAAGTTTTAGTTGCGGCACCGGGCTTCGGCCGCAATACAAGGAGAGGCGTACCATGGCGATCTATGTGACATCTGATGCTCACGGGCACGTGCGTGCGCTTGACGAGGCCCTGTCTAAGATCTCGTTGACGTCCGACGACACGCTGTACGTGCTGGGCGACATGATCGATCGCGGGCCCGATCCGGTCGGCGTTATTAAGCTCGTGCGCTCGCTGCCCAACGCCCGCGTGCTCAAGGGCAATCACGAGCAGATCATGCTCGATGCCATCATTGGTCAGGATCCGCTCGATGCCGAGACCTGGGATATCAACGGTGGCTGGACGACGCGCGAGCAGCTCAACGACATGGAATTTGAGGCATACGAGGAGCTCGTGCGATGGATGGCCGCGCTGCCGCTCTACGCGGTGGTCGAGACTGCCGAGCGGCCGTACCTGCTGGTGCACGCCGGCGTTCAGACCGAGGCGGCGCGTGCGTTTTTGCTTGAGCATGGTGTCGATTGTGCCGATGGCGTCGGAGCGGTGGGTGCCGATCGCGAGTTGCTGCAGCAGATGCTCGCGGTGCAGTCGTCCGATGACCTGCTATGGATTCGTCACGGCTATTGGGATGTGCCGACCGGGCTGCTTTCTGCCGAGGGCAAGGGCCCGGTCGTGGTGAGCGGCCACACGCCCACGGTATCGCTTGGGCGCTATTGCGAGGTCGGTGGTCTGGCGGGGCTCGATGAGGAATCGGGACGCGGGCAGATCGTGCGCTTGGGCGGCGAGGACACTGCCGGTGTGCCCGATCGTATCGATATCGACTGCGCCGCCGCCACCGGCTCCGAGTTCGGTCGCGTGGGCATCCTGCGGCTCGATGATGGGGCGGAGTTCTACGCGAATATTCGCCCCGGGGAATAACGGCGCAAGGGGTAGCTAATTTTGGACGGGGCCTTTTTTGACTATTTTTGCCCTTCTGCCCGCAAATTGATTTTTCAGGGACGTGTCTCTATAGTTTTGTCAACCGCGTGCTTCGCGCCATTTCGGCATGAC
>JBKWEB010000020.1:0-34597 GCA_046976245.1 Collinsella sp.
TGATTGGCAATCGATTTTAATGAAGTCGGCAGCGCATGTCAGAGTTTTCAACAAACCGCAGGTAAATCCATGTACCAATTATTGGTACATGGATTTACCTGCGATGTTCATGCTTGGTCAAAAGTCCATCAAGCGATATATCCATGATTTTAATGCGCGCGCCTGAGCTTTTGGCTTCAGTGGCAGTCCGACCGCCGGCAGGCGGCTACGCTATGTCCAAAGGCCACGCCTACTCCCAGTACCCGGCCACGTCGACGACCCAGTGCCGCCCGTCGAGTTCCTGCCGCAGAGCTACATCAGGGACGTCTTATTGGGGGACGACCACATGGAACCCCGGGAGATCAAGCTGTACGGCTGATCCATCCGTCAACAACATGTCAAAGCCCCAAAACCCAACAGGATCGCGAACGAGGGGATGAATTGACCGCCCGGGTATTTGCGCCCGGGCGGTCAATTTTATCAACCATGGGTGCGATTCTGTGAGGCCATTTTTCTGGCATCCGCCGTTTGCTCCGGTCTCAACGCACCCATCGACCGTTCAGCAATCTTTGCGAACGCGACCACGTGCGCATTTGTCGAACAATCAAATGTCCGACAATGTCTGACGGAGCTGTCAGACATTCACGCACGAACAGGCGAGCTTCGCGAGCGATCGTAGGCAACTAGTAGCCCCATCTGCGTCTTTGACGCAGGTTCGACGTCTGACATCTTGAATGTCTGACGTCGAACGAAGCTGGCGTGCAAAATGGCCTCACAAGGCCATTTTGCACCGTCTCAGGGGCGCGATTCAGGGTTTGCCGCTGCGTCCGTTATCGTAATAATCTCCCGCAGGCACCACCGCGCACGCCGCCGTACCTGTGTCTTTTATCGTAATAATTTGAAAACTGGCTCCTTTTCGCCCTTGTCCGTTATCGTAATAACAAGGCGTGCGAGTGCCCTTCTCCCGGTCCGAGGGCGGAGCCCTGGCAAGCGCCGAACCGCCCGGATCGGCGGCAGATTTGTACACACATTTACGATGGGGGTACAAGTATGCGTCTCTTGCGGGATTTCTCGTTTATCGGCAGAAAATCGAGGTCAAAAGATGGATGAGTTCTTGAGTATTGAAGATCTGCGGTGGGAGTTCGGCGCGTCGCGAGCATGGATGTACAAGTATCTGGCGCCGCATATCAAGTCAATCACCGTGAAGTGCTCGACCGACGACGGCGAGCGCCTGTGCAAGCGTTATAGCCTCGATGATGCACGGCGCGTGGTCGCTGAAAAGGCTCGAGCCGAGGTATATTCCGTGCCCGTTAAAGCGGACCCCGGGAAAAGCAGCTATGCTCCATACCGCCGCCCGCGGCGCGTGCGAATCAAGACGAGCGCGTACATCGCCGAATATATCGTCGGCTTCGGCCATCTCTGGCAGATCGACGAGATTGCAGAGGAATACTGCGGTAAGCGCTCAAGAGAGGCGGCATATCAATTCATCTACCGTAACGCCTGGATCGCAATCGTGTTCGGCAACAAAACTTTCTATATCCCGAGGCGCACCACACCGCAATTCGTGGCGGCAGCAGTCGAGGTGTTCGGAGACGCCGCCCACACCGTCGAATACGCACGCGGTGGGCATAAAAGTGACGCCACGGAATAGCGGCACTATGTAACAAATGAATAAGTGAACGGCGTAAAAAGTGAAAAACCGAACTACGTAATATCGACAATGTGACATAACGCAATAACGACAAAGCGGAATAGCCGCACTATGTAACCACGTAATAACAGAACTATTGAACATCTGACTATTCGGTCCTGAAATCTGTCCGCAAGAGTCGTACGCTGCCGTACAGAATGCCCGGCAGCGTACCGCCGCAAGCGGCGCACGCTAGGGCTCTGCCCTAGCACCCGGCACTCGCGGCGTTAGCTCATTGTTCTGCAATTCAACAGTTACGTTTTTCAGTTTTGTCGTTATCGCGCAGTTCGGTAATTACACAGTTACGTAGTGTCGTAATTGCTTTGTTCGGTTGTGTCGCAGTTCAGATATGAACAACCGCCGCAGGCGCCGGGTACTAGGGCAGAGCCTTGGCAGTACGCGGACGGCCGAAACGCAGTTTTGTACGGCAGCGTACGACACTTGCGGGCGAGCTCCGGCTATGTCATTGCTGAATTACGACAAAACGCAACAACAGAGCCGTGTAACCGCGGCATAACTGATTTACAGACGATACGAAGAACGTAATGAATGAACTAGTGAACTGCGACACAACCGAAAAAGCGAACAGTTATAAACCCCAAAAAACGCATTGAAACAGGCGAGATGTTTTAAATCTCAGCCCACAAATCGAAAACAGTAGCGTCCCGACGAACCGTGGCAAAATAGTCGCAGTAGTCATAGGCATCATCGGGACTGCGCATCACGGCAACAAGATCTCCGTTGTGCGCATCAACAACTGCATGTCGAAATCCCATCGTCTGACGCATCATCCGGTTGCGCTGCCGCTCGATCTCGATCGCATCCAGCAGGAGGTGGCCATCTGTATGGCCATGAAGAGCGAGTAGCCGTTTGCGGGGCCAAGCTGACCGCTCGCGTTGAGCGGCGGCACACCCGTTGGAGCGATAGTTCCGCAATTTGTTTCACGAATTACCGTCGAAATGTTTCACGCGCTGGTAGATGCAAGCACTGCTTAAGGGCACATCCAAAGCACCAAAAAGTGCCGCCATGCAGGTCAAGGCCGAAAAATCAACCTCACCAGATGCGTTTTAAGACACGGAAAAGGGGTGTCACGAACATCCAAACCATCCCAGGTTCAATCGCCCCGTAAATCGAATCCTGTTGAACCGTCTACCTGCGACTTTGTGATATTTGCTGCCGCCGTGTCGTGAGCGGGAATCGTGTCCGCACGGGGCGATATATTAGGTAAAGCACCCGAGGGAACGATAGGCAACCGGACACACATTCTGTCCGAGTCGTTAAAAGCGGGCACGGAATTTAAACGGCTGAAAAAGGGGCATCGACCTGCGCCGATGCCCCTAAAGTAGACACACATTTTGTCCTATAAGCCTCATTTATTTGCGAAGAACATCGGCTAGCCGCAGGATTGAAATCATCGACCGATAAGTGAGTTCCACTTTTTCGCCCGCAAGCAGTCGTTTCGAGCCAATCTCATCTAGCCCCACAAGCCGAGAAAACAGCGAGCCGCTCATCGTGCCCTCGTCAATTGATTCCCTTATGATCTTCAAAACGTCCGTATCATGAAGCGATGCCGAGCTGTAGGGGGCAACACGAGCGGAACTCTCAATTAACGACGAGACAAAAGGGTGGAGATGCTTTGGACATAGTCCATCAAACACCACATCCCCATTGTCGTTCGAGCCGACCAGGCGCCAAGTATAATGATCGACCCAGTCATCTCCGTCATATATGGCGTCCATGAGCAACTTCCCGTCTAGAGAGAGAAACCTATTTGGACATCGGGTCGCAAGACCGCAATCCATATCGGGCCTGCAGCAGCTCCAACCCAACGCACCACATAGGTTCCCTTTCGTACATGTGTATCAATCTGCCCCGAAATGCCGGTGAATGCAATTCCAGACCCGTTTGTCGGGTAGCAATCGACGTATTTTTGTTTTCCGCTCACAACCTTGTATAGATATATCGTTCCAGCAAAAGAGAAGGGATCGTTCGCAATTTTGTCCGGAAGAACTTGCCACCTCAAAATCCCGCTACCAATATGGTCAAGCTTGACCGTTCCGCCGTCCCCCTCAAAAGTGGCAAGGGGATTTACTCCAGACTGAGAGTCGGCATCGCCCTCCTTAGCGCTTATGAGCAGGCTGCCCGTATAAGACTGCTGAAGTTCACCTTCAGGACAGGCAGCCTCGGCCCAAGAAGGACCACTCAGGCAGAACAGTCCGAGCAACATCATTGCCAATAGAAGAAAACCCTTAGATCTATTCATCTCTATCCCCAACGTCTCTCGACATTTTTATATTGTGACTATTCTAGATCTATATGGCCAATTTGGCCCTCACCATGGCAACTGTTGCAGCCAGGTTTCTTTTCATTAAATTGTCACCTTGGTAAAACGTCGACCCCTAAGCATCAAACCCGAAGTCCACCGAGTGGGCTAAAGTAAAAGAAGGTCGAACCAGAAGCAGTTCCCGGACAATTGGCGTTCGGCCAGACACTTCGGTTCGACCCTTTTTCATGCGCAAAGCACATGTCAAGCCAGACTAATTCTGTGGGTATAGGGTGGCATTTCACTGAAGTCGGAAACTCCCGCAACCATTGATTAATTTCGATATGTCCGAAATTAATATTACGCGCATGGGTAACAAGCGTATATGGGAGCTCTCAAGTAACCGAAGTAACCGAGCCGGGGCAAAAATTGGCAAGAAGGACCCCGGTGAGAAGTTTGGAGGCGAAGATGAGTACAATGGAAAACCTGTTTATTACTCGCAGGTCAATCCTGACGGCAGCCGCATTGGGCGGACTGTCGCTAATCACCCCAAATGGTGCATTTGCTGATGGTTACGATTCTGAAACCGTAGAATTCCTAGCTTTCCCGGATCTGAGTGAATCTGATGTCGAGGCGATTGTGCGTCAACGTGCAGAGCAAGAAGCGGCCCTTATCATAGAAGAGGCGCTGTCATCTGATGATGTTGAGCCCTATGCGACACGCGGGCGCCCAAGCTACAGCACCGTATACGGGAGCGTGCAAACGAAAGCCAGCGGATGGCACGACGTTGCTGGGCAGCCCCCGGGAGGCGTTCACATCGACGGGGGCGGTTCCATAAACGTCCAGCCGTCTGGCGGCGGTTCGGTGAGTGTATCGGTGCCGCTCCCGAATGGTCTCGGAAGCATAGGCGTATCGATACCGCTGGCAAAGCGCAATCTGTCGGCGACTGGGTATTCCATTCACATCGACGGTGCCGGCTTTTGGAAAGCGACGGCGAACGTCGAGCACAAGGTTCAGCCGTTTGTTGTTTACGAGACCGTCAACGGCGTCAAGAAGGTGTACAAAAAAGCAGCGACGAATAACTTCTTCCGTCTTTCCTTAGGCAAGCGAAAAGTAGGATGACATGACGGGCAAGAGCTATGCAAAGATAGCGATTGCTGGCTTTGCACTTTGTCTTGCAATGGTGCTATGTGCATCATTTGCGAGGTATAGGTCCGAGCAATCGTTTATCGATGGCGCTGAAAACGGGTTTGGCATAGACGGGATGTATGTCAGCGATGGCGCGACCAGGCCGTCTATGGCGATTCTTGCGGGCGAAGATATGGAATGGCAAATCTGTAATGCCGATGGCTCTTGCATGAATGGTCGTTTGGCCGCAACGAGCGATCCGAATTCGTTCGATCTTCTCGACAATGATGGAGCGGATTGCGGTTCTGTTCACCTTTCATATGCATCGCGAGACGGGATGGACGGCATTCTCTACGTCTCCCACGAAAATGGCGATTTCAAGATGCGCAGAACTAACCGGGTGCCGGCCTTTATCGAGGAGTGAGAGTTCCCGGCGGCCTGCCGATCAGGCCGCCGGGGTATGAGCCCCGCATTCATCCGTACACACGCGGATGAATGCGGGGAGCGTCCGTATGAAGTTGATAATCGAGGAAACAAAGCCGTCCCAGGCAGGACGGCTTTGGTCTTTAAAGGCCAAGTTTTACCCTAGCCCAAAATGGCCAGAATGGACACCGGAGGAAGAGCGACGATCGTAAGACGGAACTCGGACATAGCGACCACCTCCCCGAAAACTCGGGCAGGGCTTCAGCGCGCCGCCGCGCTGAAGCAATCCTAGCAGAGTCGTCAATCACCACCGGTCAGCTCGTACCCCGCCTCGCGCCAGGGCAGGGCCAAGCTAGCGAGGCGGGGTACGAGCTGACCGCTTTCTGTTTAATGACTGTCAATCTCTTCTGCTATCTCCTTTCACTTTTACTCAGTAGTTATAGCTGAACGTTCTCAGATACATAAAATCATTCCTTCCATTTTCCGAAAGCCGTTTTATGAAATATCAGAAATAGCTAAACGAGTAATTGCACTCACTTCTGAATCTTATCCAATTGCGCTCCGACTTAAAGATTTCTGTTGTCAGGTTCATCTGCCAGATAATCATGTGGAACATAATCGACGTGATAACGCTTTTCAAGCTCCTCGATAAACCGGTCGACCTTTCGAGCGTTTTGGTAAACCTTTTCGAGTGTGCGGAAAACAGCTTTCTCGTTGTACGCGGGAAGCCCCTGGGCGTTCACAAAGTACATCAGCTGATTGAGGTTTGTTCCTTCCTTCAATAACTCATGATGGAGTTTTTCAACTTCCGCGATGTCAAAATTGAATGATTCGATCTTTCCGTAAATTGCGCTGCGGCGAACCAGTTCGCTTGCAGAAATACCGAGCGCCGCCGCACGCTGCTCAATTGCCTTTTTTTCTGGAGCAGTGAGCATTACTTGGAACGGAACACTTCTTTTTTCAGAAATCGGCTCGCCACGTTCATCGGTTTCGCGCGAAGCCCGTGCTCTCCTGTAATCCTCCTGTTGCTTATGGAGGGCCTTTTTCTTCCGATCGAGAACTTGCATTTCATCATCGAGATCATCAAGTGAGATTTCCCGATGAATCAGCACAGATCGAATCAACTCAGCTTCCGTACAACCGGCTTGTTCGCAAAGTTGTTGATAGATCTCTTTCTCTTCAGGAGAAACACGAGCCTTTACGAATTCATTTCGTGCCATTTTCCTACTTTCTCCGGAGTGGCCTCCGGAAAAGTAAGCAAGAAACTGAGGATTGGCATCCGTCACCTCTTGCTATGATTGCCTAATTTTTTAGAAATAGTGAAACCAACACGCAAAAAGCGTGCTGCAGTTCGCTCTTTCCCTTTTCTCCGTGACAGGAGAAAAGCAAGATTCGTAAATCATGATAACAGGGACTACGGGCCCGGTTATCATGATTTACGTACATCTTGCAATCTCCGGAACGGTGATTGGGCGAAACGCAGTGTAGACGTGGAATGAGAGGCCTCATTCCAAGCGAGAGGCCTCGCGGCGTTGTAACTGCGTGAAGACCGTGAGCGGGAGCGAATTTTTAACGCGAAGGATGCTGAGTGTTAGAAATTCGCTGCAGCGAGAGCGGAGCGGTAATGCGAATGCGAGGGATGCCGAGTATTTGCAATATCGCGCAGCGGGTTTGCGGCGCTTGCGACGCAAACATTCGGATTTGCCGAATCGTTTCTCGTAACGCCAGCGAAAAAGTTGAGGCAGCTTTCGACATTTCAATGACGCGAAGAGTCTTTAGTGAGACTCGAAGCGTTGTTGGATTGTCGAAAGGTGACGCGATTCGCTTTGCAGTCCGAATTAACGATTCGATTTTCATGCGGCGGACAAGCCGCCTATGATCGCTCCCTCCGGTCGCTATCGATTTTCAAAACTACCGTTTTGTTTTGAATCGATTCGAAATCCGAAATGAAAAACGAGGCGAAAAAACGAAACGCCCGCGCGAGTCGTTTTGACTTTTGCGCGGGCGCGATTCGAATCAAATGAAAACCAAGGCGATGAGATTTTGAGTTTCGCGTTTTAGATCTCAGAAACCAGGTCTAAGAACTGCGGCGTTAATTTCACTTCGCCCACAGCATTACGGCGCGAGCACATCCAACGGAACAACTTGGACGCCGCGGTCGGTAACATAGGCTTGTGCACCAAATCCAATGATTGCAACTTTCGAAACCGGCGGGTTGTTTCCAGCGGCAACCATACGTTCCTCGACAGCAACAAGATTGTCAGACGCCTCTTCGATTTGAGCAGAGCTGAGTTTAACTTCAACCGGGATCCATGTCCCACCAGGAGCCGCAATGACTGCATCGACTTCTAGATCACGAGAATCGTGATAGTGATAGAGGCTCA
The DNA here is from genome assembly GCA_046976245.1 of Collinsella sp. Lineage (GTDB taxonomy): Bacteria > Actinomycetota > Coriobacteriia > Coriobacteriales > Coriobacteriaceae > Collinsella. The sequence continues at coordinate 7,868 of JBKWEB010000020.1, forward strand.
TTCCGTTTGCTCGCGCATAAACCCACAAATCATGAAGCGCCAACGATTCAAAAAGTAGTCCAAGCGTCTTGAAATCTAACAGCAAGGTCTCCGGAGTCGCCCCGAGTGCAGCGGCCGCTAGCGACGGGTCAGCAAGATGATGCTTCTTTGCTTCTCTTAGGTGCACAGGAGATCTCATTGCTGGATTCCACGCGGGAATATCGCGAACGAAGCTGACCCGTGCGAGAAGAGATATATACGATGCCGCCGTTTGTCTCGACACCTCTCCACCAAGGTCGGCCACAAGCGTCTTGAGTGTCGCCAGAGTGGATTCATTACGCGCAAGCGATTCGATAACAGCTTTGACCTTTTCAGGATCACGTCGAGAGCCATCAACACGAGACAAATCTTCTTCGGCAACTATGCCGATATAACGTTTTGCCATCGCCGATGCAGCCAGCACATCGCGCCCGACCGCCGCGGGCCATCCGCCGCGAACAACGCACTCGGCAATCGAGGCAGAATCCAACGATCCGAAAGCGCCATTGAACTTTTCGCCAGAAATAATGCTCGATAGCTTAACCGCACCGCTAGATTTCCCAAGTTCGAAAAGCGTCATGGTGTCCATGCGCAATTTAGCGAACCTTCCAGCGCCACTGTGCATCGGCCGTTCATTGTCTCGCGGCGTCGCCGACCCCGTAAATATGAACTGGCCAGGCTCGCCGCCGCGGTTGTCGCACTCAAACCGTGCCGCGTCCCAAAGTTTCGGGACCTCCTGCCATTCGTCGATCAGCCGCGGCACCTCACCGGAAACGGCAAGCGCCGGGTCCGTCTCGGCACGCAGACGATTCTCGAAGTTGCGCGACGGATCCATGAGAAGGAGCCTGGACGCCGCACGGGTCCCGGCTGTGGTTGTCTTTCCACACCATTTCGGTCCTTCAATGAGAACGGCACCGAATATCCCTAGCATCTGGTCGAGCTCAGTTTCGATAATTCTAGTGTAGTACTTTTTTGGCATATTTTTCACCATTGTTTACCAGCGCGTTTAACTAAATTTACTGTTTTCATTTAACCAAATTTTGCTTTTTCGATTAACCAGATTTTCATATTTCAGTTAACGAAACAGATTAAACATGACGAGTCAAGCCACAACAGGCTCGCGTCGTACTGCGGCCTGGCGCCGTGCAACCGCCAGGCGGGGACCTCGATCTCCTCGGTGACGGCATCATCATGTGTGGGCATCTGGGCAGACGCGGGTCCTTGTGCCCTTTTATTGCTAGCGCTCCATCTGCAGCACTGCCGCATGATGGTCTCTCCCATGTCGGCCCAGATCGCGTCTATATGAAACCTCCTCGTTCAGTCGACCGCATGGCGGCGCGAGTGCAACGGGGTGCCTGGAGATGCATTTAATAGCGGTGCCTGACGGCAATATTCGGTCGGGAAGACAGCGGTGCTGATTCGCAATACAGGTGGTGTCGAAAGGGCCTAGGACTCATGTGATTGCATAAGCCGCAACAGTGCTGAAAAGGCTAACTGCTTTTGTTCGTGCGTTGGCATCATATTCATAAAAACAACTGATCCCGACGTTGAATCTAAAATCATCGTTTAGCATTGAGCCTGGCTGTTTCCGGAAAGCCACTAGTCTTTTTGTTAACTCGTACATGAAAAGGAGGTGACGAAAATGGAGAAGGAGGAAATCGAGCAGACCAGCAATAAATCGGCTTCCGACATCGAGATCACTGTTGAAGAACTTCTGGACTTCGGCATTGATGTTGATCAGGTTATACAGCGCCGCTGCTAAGGTCTGAGAACACAATCGCCTCCGTTTAATGTGACGGAGGCGATTCCTATTCGCCCGAAAGAAAGGAACTCAAGTTGAAGGTTGATTTCACTCTGATCAATCCGGTGAATCACTACAGGAAGACCCTTGTTGATAATCTGGCTATCTTGAATCTAAGGGCCGTTTCTGAAGCAGCGGGATTTTCAACTCACGTTATTGACTTTCAACGCAAGTTCCTCGAAGAGGAAAAGACTTTTTCAAAAGAAATCTATCGGTGGTTCTCCGACGAAATAAAAGCAATCGAATCCCCTGTTTTTGGTGTTTCGATCATGAACGCCTCTTATATCTGGGGCATCATGATAGCGAAGATCATTAAACGGGTGCACCCCGAATCGGTTATTATTTTTGGTGGTCCCCAGATCACTTCACTTCGAGAAATGGTTTTTCAGGATTGTCCCGAGGTTGACTTTCTATTGATCTTTGATGGGGAAGAAACCCTCCCGCTTCTACTCGAATATATTGCTTGCGGCGCTCAGGGCGATTTACCTAAAAATTCGATTTCTAAAACCGGGGATTCTGGATTATGCGAGTTGGTTGAATACGACATTAACAACCTTCCGGAACTCGACTACTCCAATTCATACGGCATGAACGTGGTCAACATTGAGGCAGGTAGAGGTTGCCCGTTTAATTGCTACTATTGCTCATCCCGAGTGCTTCTCGGTCAGAAAGCGCGATTTCTTAATGTCGACAAACTGCTCGAAACCTCGCAGCATGTCTACGATTGCATGGCAAAAACCGGCACTCTTTCTTCAATTAACTATAATCATGATAACTTTTTAGCATCGCACAAGTACTTGGTTGATTTCCGATCTCAGCCGAACACATTGAGCAAATAGGCCATTCCCGCAGTTAGCCGAACGCCCCCGCGGCCCCTCCTGGGGTCCGGGGGCGCCGTTTTCCCAGTTGAAGGAACGGTGGAGATGTGTTTCGATGGGTCCGGTGGCCATGCTCCGCCCGCCGCCCGGCACCTCTTCCCAGACTCAGCCGGACGGTCGGCCCGTCTATTCCGTTTTCGCCCTTAGGCTAGGCCAGCGGGGCATCGCCCCTCTCGGTGCGCGCCCTCTCGATGAGCCCCGGCGTCAGGTCGAGCTCGCCGATGGGCACGTCCTCCACGCCGTAGGCGTCCAGTAGCGCCGCCGCGTCCTCCCCGAGCATCGCCCTGAAGGCGCGCGCGGGCGTCGCGAAGCCGAGCGCGCCGCGGGGCTCGGAGTTCACGTGCGACATGGCCAGCGCCAGGTCGGCCGGGGCGAGCCGGTCGAACCTGATTCCGGCGCCCTTGGGCAGCAGCTTCCTGATCTCGACGTGGTTGCGCTCGCAGGCGCCCTTCTGGTCGCTGCGGCGCGGGTCGCAGTAGAACAGCCTCGTCTCGCCGGGCCCCTCGCCGAGGAGCGCCGCGATCGCGCCCTCGTCGGAGAACTCGGCGCCGTTGTCGGTGAGCACGGCGCGGAACACGCGGCGGGTCCCGTCGGCGCCGAGGACCGCCCGGACGCCCTCAAGGGCGTCCGCGACGCGCCCGGCGGTCTTCTCCGCCAGCGGCAGCGCGAGCTGGAGCCTGCTGGGGCGGTGCAGCAGCGTGAGCAGGCAGGCGGAGTCCTCCCGGGCCCCCTCGACGGTGTCCATCTCCCAGGCCGCGGCGCACGCGTCCTCCCCGAGGGCGAGGAACGCGGCGTACGACCTGCGGGCGGAGTGGCGCGTGGCCGCCCGGCCGGCGGCGCTCTTCCTCGGCCTGTAGCCGACCTTGCGCCTGAGCTCCATGTTGGTCATGCCGTCGTAGCCCGCCGAGACCCAGCGGTAGATGGTCGACGGCGACAGGTCCACCGGGCCGCCGTTGCGCGCCGCCATCTGCTCGGGCGAGAGCCCCCGGCGCAGGCAGTCCCTTATCGCCTCCAGCCTGGCCGCCGCGGCGGGCTCGTCGGCGTCTATCCCGCGCCTGGACGAGACGAGGACCGAGTCGGCGCACAGCTGCGCGGCCCGGGCCTCGTAGAAGACGTGCGGGCGGCGCTTGCAGCCCATCGCGCGGTAGCGGCCGCAGCCGTTGCAGCATCGCGGCCACGCGGCCAGGCGCGGGCAGGCCGCCGACAGGTCGGCGGAGGCGTCCACGCGCTCGCCGCGCCTGGGCTTCGGCGCCGTCACGAACCTGTGCGACGCCACCTCGGCGCTCACCGTCGAGGGCGACCTGCCCAGCTCCCTCGCGATCTCCCTGCACGACGCCCCGCGCTCCAGCATCCTCTGGACCGTGTCCCGCTCGTGCCTCGTGAGCCTTCCGTAGGCCCTCGGGACCGCCCTCGCGGAGCCCCTATTCTTCTTTCCGGACATGCCGTCCTCCGATCTCCCGGGGCCGGCCGGTCCGGCCCTCAGGGTATCGGGTTCCCACATTCATCCGCACATGTGCGGATGAATGTGGGAAGTGTTCGGATGAAGTTGATAATCAAGGCGCACAAGTACTTCTTTGAATTTGCAGTCAAAAAATATGCAATGGATTATGATTTCAAATACAACTGTGAGGGACGAATCGATACGATAACTCCCGAGATCATTGGCCTACTTAAGGCAACCGGATGTATCTCCGTATTTGTTGGCTTGGAAACTGGCTCGCAAAGAATGCAGCGAATCTGCCGGAAGAACTTGAATCTTAAAAAAGTAGTTCCTACGGTAAAATCCATCATTTCTTCTGGCTTGAGATTCGAAACCAATTTTATCATCGGTTTTCCAGAAGAAACATATTCCGAAGTACTCGATACCCTTGCCCTTGCTCAAGAAGTCGCGTCGACCAGTTTTATGTCAAACGTTGACTTTTCCTATATGAGCCCAGAGCCTCTTACTGATGTTGCTCAAGGGTTGAATGAGGATGATTATATCATCGTAAAAGAATCTCAGTATTACTTAGATTTACTTGCTGCCGGAATTGACCCGAACAGCCTGTCACCTCTTCATTTCAATCATCTATACACAGTCAGGAATGAAAATTACGACATTCTTGACGTGCTCGCGCGTGCTGATACGTATTTTGATTTGATAAACCATTTCAAATTCGCAACATACCTTATGATTCATCGAGATGGTAAAAGCATTGAAGATATTTTTGAAATGTGTCGCGATCGTGATGCATTTGCCGTTGCAGAAAGCTATACGGCAACTCTAGATCAAGCTGGGGTGTATTATGCGGTTTCTTGTTTCGAAATCGACCGGCTGGCAATAGTTCGTCGAGAAGAAAGAGCGCAGGATGTCCTATTCTATCGATACCCTGTTCAAAAGCTTTATCAGCTCTTCATTGAGACTATGAATATTTCAGGCTTCGAATCAGTGGCGAGCACCCCGACAAAAATAGTCGTTAGGAGTGCCAAATGAATAAGGATGCCACTGCGCAGCTGCACATCTATTCCGCCTTTTTCGTTCTCGCGGGATTTGTTTTAAATCGGGGAGTGTTTCTACTTTTCCTTGCGGAGAAAGGAATGTCTGTCACGGAAATCGCGCTTTATCAAGCCCTGTTCAACATCGCAACGGTCGTCCTCGAGCTACCAACAGGGCTGGTAGGCGATTTCTTTGGAAAGAAGTTTTCGATTCAAGTGGGCGTGCTGCTGCTTTTCTTCCATACAGCTGGCATGCTGTTGCTTTCAGGCCCTTTTCTCGTCGTGCTTTCCCTTGTTGAGGCACTCGCCTACTCCCTTCAATCGGGATCAGAACAAGCACTTTTATATGAAATTGTCCGAAACTCCGGTCAAGAAGAGCGCTTTCTCACCATCAATGCTCGGCTGCTTGCCGCGCAATCAATTGCGACGGGAGCGGCAATCGTACTCGGATCTTTCATTGCCCAAGTATCTTGGAGTGCCCTCTACGTATGCGTCTCCGTTTTCTATCTTCTGCAGCTTTCCCTTCTGTATCCCATTGAGAGGACGGAAACGACCCGTTCTGAAAGCTCTGGGGAGGAAAGGTTTGACGTAGCCAAGATCTTCAGACGCGAAACCTGGTGCGTTGGAGAATCCGCTTTTGCTATATTGCTTCTCCTAATCGGCACAAGCATGCTCGACGGATTCTACGGGAGTTATTACAACTTGAATCAGTTGGTATTCGATGCGTTTCATGCTCCCGTCTCCATAATAGGAATCTTTTTCGGTGCATCCTATGCAGTAAATGCAACGGCCTACATTGCAGCAGATTTCTTCTCATCGCGTTTCGGGAAAAGAAATACCATGCTCGGCTCGATGCTAATCGAGGCTGGCCTTTTCTTGATTCTTCCGTGGCTCGCTTCAAATCCTCTGTGCTTGTTTGGCCTTAGCATGGTGCTTTGTTTCCTCCCAGAAGTGGTGTACATCACTTCGGAAAACTTAATCCAAGACGGGATAGCGGACGATCTCCGCGCGACGATTCTTTCCGCCGCATCTCTGGTAAGGGCCCTCTTTTCCGCAATGTTTTTCTCCGTATTTGGATATGTGCTGGGGTTATACCCCATTCAGATGGCGCTCGGTATTATTGGTTCAATCGCGATAGCGATTACCGCCGTTGTTTCATTAAAAATTGGTGGAATACATGCCTTCAAGAATTGATATATCGATTGACGAGCTGCCCGAAGCGCCAAGTCTTCTTGATGGACATGACTATTCGTCACAAATCATTCAGCGTATCGCCGGGGTTCCAGTAATACTCGATGTATCGGGATGCCCTCATTCCCCTTTTTTCGAAGTTGAATATGATGACAGGACGATTAGGATTACAAATCGACATGATAATGAGCATATCGTCGAGTTGGGGAGGAAGCTTGACTACGTCCATCACAATTGCAGCGGCTTTCTAAAGACTTTCTTTTTGAGAATAGACGTAATTGATGGTCACTGCTATACGCTAAGCAATCATGCAAAGTCGCTGTCCATTACATTCCAGACTGGAGGAAGGGTAGGACCATTTTTACATCTCCTCTCTTCTCACTATTTTTGTGTCAATGATTTTTCCGTTACGCAAATCGGAAGGCAGGAAGTCAAACTGAGCAGCGATGCGTGCACTCAGACTATGACGATAAAGCGCATCGAGAATAGATGGATTGACGTCTTGTGTTTTCTTCTCGGAAGAACCATGGCAAGCTGTAATACAAACATGCCCTTATTAATTGAGCGCTATTGCAAGAGCGCGCGGCTGCACCATGGATTATCTGGCATAGAGGCTTTTATCGTTTTTTCAAACAAGCACTCTCCCTATTTCGCTGACGAAGAAGGACGTAGGAACATCCTCTCTCTCATTGACACAGAGGCAATCAGAAGACTTCTGTCGCCGAAACTGAAAGACCCTTCCTTCGATTACGGCGTGAATAAATCCGATGAACAAAGAGAGATGGCTGCGAAATTATCAATTTCATGCGACAAATACTACCCCAATAAAAAGATTGTAAAACTTATAGCGCTTCAATTATCATCGTCAGGCAGGTATTATCCAAAGCTCATGTCGAGTGATTATTTCTCTCCTCAATCGGATCGGGCGGATGTGCACCTGCTTTTAATTCCGAATACTTTCAATGACCCTATTTTTATCTACTATCAACTCGCACTACTGACGGGCTTGGGCAACCGAATGCGTCTCCAAAAGTATTTATCGGTTTTGAGCAGGTATTTTTCTGGCATGATTTCGCGCCAGGCGTTTAACGAGAGAGCCGTCGAACTGTTTGGCGAGGCTGCGTGTTTTCTGCCGATCGGACGACTCTCCAGCGCCTTCTTCATGCGAAACACTTTTCCAGAAGAAGGCTTGAGGGAAAGGATATTAAATGTTCTATTGGAACGATAGTGCTTATATCAGGAGAGATTCCAACGAACTTATATTGCAAGGATTAAAATCGCGAGTGAGGGTCAAAATCTCTGATTTGAGTACGAATCTTTTTGAACAGCTCGCCAAACAAAATATGATAGATGAGACGAACCTTGAAGCTCGCGAGCAACGATTCTTGCTAAGGCTCAACGAACTTGGTTTTCTAGAAACTGAAGAATACGAGCTAGAATCACCCCGCTCGAGGACAGCTCGCTTTTTGTCTTATTATTCCGACGCTCCGCTGACATTACTTAAGCAAATCGGTGCCGTTCATCTTGCCATCGTTGGTATGGGCGGCATAGGGCAGGTGGTGGTGGAGCATTTGGCTGCTGCTGGAGTTCGGCATTTTACATTAATCGACGGGGATCGAGTTGAGAGGTCAAACGTAAATCGTCAGTTTCTTGTTGGTCCCGACGAAATAGGAGAAGCAAAAGTAGAGGCAGTTTCCAAAACACTTGTCAATCGCTATCCGGATCTTTCGCTTAATCCAGTTGCGTCTTACGTCCGCTCTGCCGAAGATCTCATGCGTTGCGTTCCTTCGAGGACTTCAATGCTTGTTTGCGCAGCAGACTGTGGGGAAGGGGTCAATCCCAGATCAATAGTTCTTGAAGCATGTATAGAAAAGGACATTCCCTGTGCATTTTGTGCTGTTGGAGTAGCTGATGGGGAAATTGGGCCTATTCTCGAAAAGAAGAACGATATGAAATCCTATCTCTCTTTCCTCCAGCAAGCCGAAGAAAACATAGTCCACATGCCCGTGCCAAAGGGTTCAATTTGTTTTACGAACACTCTCGTGGGAACTGCGCTGGCAATGGAGATATACCGATATCTTTGTATAGGATCGAGCCCCATGCATCAACATACATGCTTCTGCTCCTTCATGAACTTTAAGGGCTTGATGTACAAGAGGGTAGGCAGCGAGAATGATACGAATTCTGTAAAAAATCCCTGTGAAGCATTGGCTTGAAAAAACCTTGTTCTTCGCCCGTAGGAATGGCAGAAGGCTCGAAAATATGGAAAGCAACAGATAAAGAAAGGGATTAAACGTTGGGGCTCTATAACAAAAAGGGGCGCTGTTTTTCTACCTTGGTGTCGGTTTTGAGTACTGAACATAGTTAGTACTGTCGTTCTACAAGAACGGTACTGCCTCTCCGCGCAAGGCGGTCCCGGCTTTCCACTACACGGATGCCGACGCCAGCTCCAGCGCGATCGCGTCGAAAATGTTGGTGTAATGGTGGCACCCTAACGTCCGTTTAACGAAGAACCAGGCGATGAGATTTTGAGCTTCAGGCTTTAGATCTCAGAATAGCGATGCGCTGTTTTTAGACACCAAGCGTATCGACCGGAGCGATAACGATGCCTTCGCTAGTTACGTGAGCCGGCATACCAAACCCGATGACGATGAGTTTCGCCGCAGGCGGCCTCTCCCCGCGATCGACCAGCTTTCGCTCAAGTCGAAGCAGATTTTCCACTGCCTCTGGGACTTGGGGGCTCCCGAGCTTAACCTCAACGGCAACCCACGAGCCGTCACGACGATGGACAATCGCGTCGACCTCTAGGTCGTCAGCGTCGTGGTAGTGAGATACGGTCGCATCGCTGGCCGCCGCGTAAACCTTGAGATCGTGCAGCACAAGGGATTCGAAGAGCAAGCCAAGGGTCTTCGGATCGGATGACAACGACTCCGGATCCGCACCGATGAGGGCGACGGCGAGCGATGAGTCCGCAAGGTGCCGCTTCGCGCCCTGCCGCAACTTCACCGGCGACCTGAGAGCCGGATGCCACGCGGGGACATCGTCGACGATATTGATACGGCGCAGCGCGTCCATGTAGCCGGTAATCGTATTCTTTGAGACGTCAACGCCCAAATCCCTTTCGATGGACCTCATGCCGGCAAGAGTCGATTCATTGCGTGCAAGCGACGAGAGCAAGGCCCTTACCTTAACCGGGTCACGTTTCACTCCATCCGCCCTCGAAACGTCAGACTCGCAAACACCGTCAATATAGGCGGCGGCTATCCGCATTGCGTCGGCAGTTGTCTTACCGACCGCTTGGGGCCAACCGCCGCGGCAGAGCAAATCCGCGATACCGGCGATACCGGCGATGGATCCGAGTGACGCCGCAACGGAATCGCCATCGAGCAACGCACCAAGCGAGACCGCTCCCGACGAAATACCGAGCTCGAAAAGCGTCATGGTATCCATCCGCAAACGGGCGATTCGACCCACACCGCTGTGCATCGGCTGCTTCTCGGCTCGCGGCGTCGCAGATCCGGTGAGAATGAACTGTCCTGGCTCCCCTCCCCTGACATCGCATTCGAATCGCACGGCATCCCATAGCTTCGGTTCTTCCTGCCATTCGTCGACAAGCCTCGGGGTCGGTCCGACAATTGCTTGGGCCGGATCGAGACGAGCGAGCTGGAGGGCCGCAAAACCGCCAGATGGGTCGGAGAGAGATAACGATGACTCGGCAAATCTCTGAGCTGTCGTTGTCTTTCCACACCATTTCGGCCCCTGAATGAGCACTGCACCAAAAATGCCAAGGTCGCGCTCGACCAAGCAGTCAACACAACGTCCTATATACCTATCCATCGGCTTTCCCTCCAATCATTCATTTGAAATTATAGCGTCTATCTGCGTCGTTGGGACAAATAACGATTACTTATTGGGACGATTGACGGTAATTTATTGGGACGATTAACGATAGTTCGTTGGGACGATTTCCATTTTCTTAAGGCACTAATCAACGAGACCCACTGTGAACTATGAGACGGATAAATTTAGCTGACGCCTCTCATGAGTTCAGCAATGCTGATTTGAAATCCGTCGGCAATCTTCTTGAGATTTGAGAGGCTGACATTACGCCGCCCGACTTCAATGCTCGCGTAGTAGGATCGATCCATTTCAATCAAATTGGCGAACTGCTCCTGGCTGCACCCGAGTCCAGCGCGGAGCTCTTTGCATCTCATGCCGAATGATTTCTGAAGCGTCTTCGTATCCATGACAAAAAGAGTCATGGATTGTTGTATTTATGCCAACGGACTATATACAACAATCCCAGTTAAGGCGCATAATTATCTCTATTGGAAAGAGCTCTGATGCCTAGCCGGATATGGCACGGAAAAGGAATGGAATAGCAATGACTCAGGGAAAGCACTTCGCTGCCGGTGGAGATCACTTCGCCGCACTGCCAAGCAAAAAGTTTCACGCCCCGAAGGGGATCGCACGTCTGACCGTCACCGCGGCGACCATGGCCGCCATGACCGGGTCGAGCCTCATCTCGCCGTTCGCGGCATTCGCCCAGACCGGTGACGGTGGCACGCAGCACCCCGCCGTGATGTCGCCGATCGCCACCCACGCCGGCGCGGCATCCGGTACCGGCGCGAAATCCGCCGCACAGACCATCGCGGACCTGCAGAAGGCAGTCGACGAGGCGAAGGCGAAGGAGGACGCCGCCAAGGCATCCTACGATGAGGCCGCCGGTCCCTACAACGAGGCGGCTTCCGCCCGCGACCAGGCCAAGGCATCCTACGATTCGGCAGTCAGCGCCGGCACGGCAGCCGACCGAGCGGCAATGGACGAGTACGCCCGTCAGGTCGCAGAGGGCAAGGACGCCGCCGATGCCGCCGGCAAGGACCTCGAGCAGGCGAAGGCGGGTCTCGCAGACGCCAAGGCGGATGCGTCCGAGAAGGACGAAGCGTACCAGTCCGCCATCAAGGCGGCCCAGAATGCCAAGGATGCCCTCGATAAGGCCAAGGCCGATGCCGTAAGCGCCACCCCGGAGGCAATCAGTGCCGCCGAACAGGCCGTGCGCGACGCCCAGGCTGCCGTGGAAAGGGCACAGGCCGGCCTCGCCAACGCCAACGCGACGCTTGCCGATGCCCAGTCCAAGCTGGTTGCGGCCCAGTCTGCAAAGGATTCCGCCGACGCCGTCCTCGCCGCGGCCCAGCAGAACAAGGACGCGGCGGATGCGAAGGCCGCAGCCGCCAGCGCCGCCTACGAGAAGGCGAAAGCAGACCTCGCCGCAGCGGAGGCAGGCGCCAGCGGTCCGGAGTACGATGCGGCAAAACAGAAGGTCGCGGACGCAGAGGCAACCCTCGCCGCCGCACGAGCGGTGCAGTCCCAGTGCGAGTCCGAGCTCGAGCAGGTGCAGTCCGCCGCGGCAACGGCACAGACCGAGCTAAATGATGCCCAGGCATCCCTCTCTGCGAAGCAGCAGGCCGCGGTCGATGCCGCGTCCGGCGTGAACGACGCCCAGTCCGCACTCGATGCCGCGAACTCCGACCTCGATGCGGCCAAGCAGGCGAACGCCGATGCCATCGCCAAGCTGGATGCCGCGAAGCAGGCTGTCAAGGACGCCGAGTCCGCCAAGGCAGCCGCCGACGTAGAGCTCGCGAACGCCAAGACCGCAAAGGATACCGCTGACGCGGCCGTGACCGCCGCCCAGCAGAAGGTCGACGAGGCACAGGCGAAACTCGACTCCGCCGACGCGCAGTTCAAGCAGGGGGCCATCGGCTTCTTCCGTGCCATGGGCGCCGATTCGGCCATCGAGATCATCCAGAACTGCACGTACAAGGACTACACCGAAATCGGAAACAGTCTCGACGCCACGGGCCTTGAAAACATGCTTTCGTCCATCACAGTCATGAAGAACGTGAACGCCTACCGTAAGTCCGTCGGCCTTTCCGAGCTTGAGGTAAGCTATAAGCTCATTGCGGCAGCGATTGCAGATGCAAACTATTCGACGAAAAATGTAGAGCATGCTCAGCAGTTCGATGTCGGTGAAAACCTTGCCTGGAGCTATCGCGACCCCTGTAAGGCCTGGATCTATCAGGAAAAGGATCTGTTTGACAAGACTGCAGCCTCCCTTGGTGCGACGAATCTTTCCGGAAAGGACGCCTACGACTTCTGGTACGCCAACCAGGACAAGTTCGATTACTACCGTATCGGTCATTACATAAACATCATCAACCCTGACTATGCTGTCATGGGATGCGGTCTGAACGATGACACCCGTTTGACGTTCTCGCTCACGCTGCAATACGGCGGTTGGGCCGGTTCGGGCTGGAATACCGGAGCCATCTCCGTCGACGAGTACGAGCAGAAGCTGACCTCCTACGTTAACGTCCTGAAGAGCGCCCAGTCCGCGCTAAACGCGGCCAAGGCCGACCTCGCATCCAAGAAGCAGGCAGCCACCGGTGCCGCCGCGACCGTCCAGCAGAAGCAGGACGCAGCGGATTCCGCGCAGGACGATGTCGATGCCGCGAAGCAGGACGTCACGGATGCCCAGCGTGCCGTCGATGCCGCAAAGGCTGATGTCGCTGCCAAGCAGCAGGGCGTCACGGATGCCCAGACCGAGCTGGATGCGGCGAAATCGGACCTCGATGCCGCCAATGCGGCAGTCGATATGGCAAAGTCGACCGTCCGGCAGAAGCAGGTCGCCTTCGATGCCGCCAACGCAGCCGTAACGGCCGCACAGTCCAAGCTGGACTCCGCCAAGGCGGACACCGAGATCAAGCAGCAGGGCGTGGACGATGCGAACGCCGAGCTCGCGAAGTTCTTCCAGGACGTCGCCGCCGCCAAGAAGGCACTCGATACCGCAAAGAGCGTCCACGACGCGGCGGCAGCCGAGCAGGCCGAGAAGGCGACCGTCCTCGCCGCCGCCAAGCAAAAGGCGGACGGCACCGCAAGCGCCCTCGCGGATGCCCAGCGTGCCGTCGATGCCGCAAAGGTCGACACCGGCGTTGCCGCCGACAAGCTTACCGGCTCCCAGTCCGATCTCGAGGTCGCCCAGTCGAACTTCGACACCCTCACCGGTCTTGCTGCGAAGCTCGCAGAGGCACAGCAGCGCGAGCAGGATGCAGCAAAGGCCGTCAATGACACCAAGGCCGAACTCGATGCCGCAAAGGCTGACGCCATCGCAGCAGAGTCCCTGGTCTCCGCCGCCGAGCAGGCGAAGGCACAGGCAGACGCCAAGCTGGCGAAGCTGAACTCCATCGATGCCGACGCGGCGCTCGCTTACGGCCATGACGTGAACGCGGATGACGCCCTCAACGCGCTTTTCGCCGCATCAGTCGAGGCGCGTGCCAAGGTCACGCCTGCCAAGACCATCCTGGACGAAAAGCAGGCCGTAGTGGACGGGCTCCAGCCCGGCTATGATGCGGCACTCGCCGCCTACGAGCAGGCGAAGTCCGACCGTATCGCAGCGGAGCAGGAGCTTTCCGACGAGATCGCCCGACAGGAGGCGGAGGAGGCTGCAAAGAAGCAGGCGGCATACAGCCCGAAGCACCTTGCCGGCACGGATACCGCTAAGCCCGGCAGCCTCGCCCAGACCGGCGACCGCGCGGGCCTCATCGGCGAGACGTTCGCCATCGGCGGTACCGTCCTCGTGGCAGCCGGCGTCTTCCTCGATCGGAAGAAGCGCCGCGAGCAGGTCTAAGGGCAAATCGCATAACGACTCGGAAAGGGGAATCCCGCAAAAGGGATTCCCCTTTTTTCCTTTCGTCAGTCACGGTTCGTTGAGGCGGCTTCAGCTTAAGGGCCACAGATTAAACCGATCTACAACTGTGACCATATGACTGTACGCACATGTTAGCATAGTCATATGGTCACCTATTTACAGCTGCGATTATGCTGCGACAACTCAACCGTTAGCGCTTATTAAACAGCCGATCAAATCCTGGTTTGCCCAGTGTTTGGCGCATCTGCCCCACCTGAATCTCCGTCTCCACGCCATCCTTGCCGAAGACGTTGCTCATATTCTTAGCAGTCGGGATGACCGTCTTCACCTCACCCGTCGTTAGGTCGAAGCGCTGGCATCCGACCTGGTCCTCAAGATGGATCTGACCATCGGATCCAAAGACATTCTGGTACATGTCTGCCTCCTCGCAAGAAACTGTCGATCCCAAGATAACAGACGGGCGAATCCGGCGCAGCAGACGCTCGATAATACATGGCCATGTTAATGTAGTCATATGCTCACGTATTACAAGCTGGGACCTTATGTATTAGAGCTCGAATCGCCTCGCCGCGTCACCATGAACACCGACGGCGAGAACATCGACTACTTCAAGGCGGAGGCCGCCCGCACGGACGTCCCCTATCAGGTCATCATCAACATGTACCTGACGGAGTCCCGCATGCAGAAGAGGCACCTCGCGGTCGCGTAATACAAATAGGTAAGATCCCACGCGCGTCACGCCTCGGCGCAATCGGAGCGCCGTCTGCGGCGCGGGGCGGAATACGACCGGGCGACCCGGGCAATCTAGTCCCGGCTCTCCCGGTCGTATTCCTACGATATCGCCCCTAGATCACCAATGTGTCAGATAAAGAATGAGGCAATGGCTGTGATCACGCCTACAGCAGATGCAACGACTGCGCCCGTTTTCCTCTCCTTTAGTCCGACGAATAGGGTTGCCGTAAAGTAAAGGGCGGAAATGCAGTCTATGGCAAGCAAAACGAGTTCCTTGGGCGGTTTCAGCAAAAGGTCGCTAGCAAAGAGTAATGCAAGCAGGGCAAAGCCGATTGTGACCAAGTATCTCGATTGATTTTGCGACAGCATGGCAACTGCCTTTCAGAACATGCAAGTGAAAAGTCGGTACGATGTCATTGCGGTTGCAAACAAGCCGCCGCCAGGACCGGTTGTCACGAGACCGGCGATAACGCATTTTCTCGGTTTCCAGCTCATGACAGACCCCTCTCTCATGGTGCAACGCATACATTATGAGATATGCACATTATCTCGCTAATCAATTTCAATATCCATCATCCAACTAAAGAATACTGACTCACTGGTTCAGCGCGATGCATTTTTACCCTTGTGTTCCCACTCGCGTAACCGCCTCGCCGCGTCGGCGGTCGGAAGGGTCTCCGTCTCGCAATCAGCGACCTTGTAACCGTATCTGTCGAGCCAGGCAGCAAGTGCATCCCAATCGACGCGCTTCCAGTCGCCGCCCGGCGCGTGCTGCATCACGAGGCCTCCGGCGACCACGAGCCCGTGGATATGCCCTCCTTGCAGGCCAGCGATGATCCCGCCGGTGCATACGATGCCAGGTCGCTGTGCCGGCACTGCGCAAACGTATTGGCCTTTGTGCCCCTTTTGGCAACTTTAGCATGACTATAGGTTAAACCAACCCACAGTCATGAGCACGGTAGCGTAGTACCATACTAATTGCTTAACATGCTCATATATTTTTACCTGCGATTTATAATCGCTTAATATAGTAACATGTTAATGTGATAATATATGACTATGCTATTTCAGAAAGGGGAGGACATGGCGACGAACATCCTGCTAGTCAATCAGAAGGGCGGCGTCGGCAAGACGACGTTCGCCGACGAGATCGCCTGGGGTCTCGAGCGCCGCGGCCACAAAGTCGGATTCGGCAATCTCGACCCTCAGGGCGGCGCGAACCACGAGAAGAACCTGCTCGACGACGAGAACGCCGTAAACGTCATCGACACGCCGGGTTTCCTGAGTGACGAGACGGCCACGTACGCGAAAAACGCCGACATCGCGATCATCCCGGTCCAGCCAGGCACCCTCGGCCTAAAGCCGATGAAACGCACGATCAAGGTCATCACCGAGGCCAATCCCGATTTGTCCTTCGCAATCATCGTCAACAACTTCGCGGCAAACCAGACGGTCGACCGCCAGTTCCTCGAACTACTCGAAGCCGATGACTTGCCCGTGCTGGGCACCGTTCCGACCGCAGCGGCCTTCAAGCAGGGCGCGGCCCTGGGCAAGCCCGTGTACGAAATCGCGAAGAGCGGCAAGGCAGCCCTGGCAATCGAAAACATCCTGGACGAGATCGAGGGGGTCCTGTAATGGCCGGAAAGTTCAAGAAATCGACCTCCTACTTCGACGTCGCCGCGGAGAAGGCCGAGGAGAGGCAGCAGAAAATCGTTGAGAGCGCATCTGAGTCCCAGAAACCGGCTCCGCAGGTACGGAAAGCCGGGCGCCCCAAAAAAGGCGCTGAAGGGGCATCTGAGAGGCTTGTACAGCTGTCTGTCTACGTTCCCGAGAGCTATCGCAAGCGCTTGAAGCAGGCCGCACTCGAGGAGGACAAGTCCGTTTCCGACATCGCACGTGAGCTGTTCGACGAGTACCTTGCCGAAAACGGGTTTTAACGAAGAGAACGACGTAACGTTCTTAACGTTGTGACAAAATGGAAGCCCAAGAGGATCAGGACAGGGGTATCGAAAGGTGCTCCTGTCTCTTTTTAGGACACTGAGAGCCGATTTAAGACCTCGTTTTATATAGCAATTAGAAAACGGTCAAACCCCACCAATAAGGCGTCCTATTTTCAATTCTGTGACCTTCTAGCGGTATTCTGTGCAAGGTTGACTGAATACCGGTATCCCGATCGACCGGGAATCGGATTCGGCATTCATTGCCGAATTGGACGGGTTGCGACTGAGTGCGATAGGTCGCCCGGGGAGCCGAAGGCGACGCCGGCGCCGGGGATTGGCGAGAACGTGGGTGGGGAGTTGGGGCGGAGCCCCCACACTTTTGGCCGAAGGCCATGCCAAGGAGCCGCAGGCGACGCGGAGCGTGCGCAAGCGCGCGGAGGGCAAGGAGGCGCAGCCGACGCGCAGGGAGCCGAAGGCGACCGGAGTGCGAGCGTAGCGAGCGCCAAGGAGCCACAGGCGACGCGGAGTGAGGCGTAGCCGAACGGAGGGCAAGGACGAAGGATCTCCTTGTTTGTATATCGTTCGATCATTAAATGCTTTCTGGTAGATTTCTCCGTTTCTCCCTTGAGCTCAGACTAAGTGAATCTTATTCACTCTAGTCAGACTTGGTGGGTTGTATGAACCCATAGTTGTGGTTATTTCAACCCATAGTTGTGGTTATTTCAACCCATAGTGCATGGGTTAACTGAACCCATAGTTGGCATGGGTTATTTCAACCCATAGTCTCGTGAGACAACCCATAGTTGATAAGTTGGCCCCGGTTAACACAGGCTCAAACTATGGGTTGAAATAACTATTCCGGTACTTTTTGGCATTTTTCGATCGCTTTCTATGGGTTGGATTAACCCATAGCAGAAAAGTGGCTTAAATTGTCTATGGGTTCTTTCAACCCATAGCTATACCGTCACGGAAAAGCGTCCGCGATCTCTGTCAGCAAGACTATGGGTTGTCCTAACCAATAGTCTTGCTGAAGAACCGTTATTTAACCCCCTATCAATAAAATGATTTTTCGCCAAACTATGGGTTAAAACAACCCATAGCTATACTGTAGGTTCTTTCAACCCATAGTTTGTAAGAAAAAGAAATAGGGCCATGGGTTCATACAACCCATAGCCCTTCAAACTAGGCAGAATGCTTTGCGTCCCACTGAGCTTTGCGTTTCGCCGAATTCTCGGCGCGTTGCTTTTTCCTATCCTCCTCGACTTCGAGCCTGCGCTTAGCGATCGCCGTCATATCGAGCCGGTACTCAACAGATTTGTTATTACCACGCGGCGACTTAATCAAAAGACCGAGTTCGACGAGCTTATCGATTCTCTTCTTGACGTTCGACCGATCCGAGTTGACGTCCGCCGCCATGGTGGCAAGGCTGATGTAGCAGGTGGATTTGTAAACGTCCTTGCGCTGGAACGACCAAATCCGCCCCATGATATCGGTGTCAAGTCTAGGCAAACCGAGCTCGAGCATCCACGGCGGCTTGATGATCGCGACCTTCTCGCTGACCATATCCTGCACCATGTGGGCGACACGGGACGATTCATCCGATGCCCGGCGAAGTGCTTCGCGGTGACTCTCACTATTGGGCATGGCGGCATCTGTGACGGCCTGATTCGCGAAATCGGACGCCGCCCCCATTCCAGACGGGCTTGCGGGGCCGGACGGGTGGCTATCCGTGTCCCACGGATAGCCACCGCCCGCGTCCGGTTTTAAATTTCTGGTATCCATAAACTAGCCTCTCATTGAGGCTATCTAGCCATCAGTCGAAGTGATGCCATAGTATTTTGGTAGTACTTCAACATAGGGACCCAAATCGAAGCATACGTGTGCTAGGATTGCAGGTAACAGGCCAGAAAGCCACATTTGAACATGGAAAAAGCCCTTCTTACTTGGCGGTAGGGGGCTTTTTTCATATCTATTTTTGCTCTTTAACACGCTCCAAAAACTCGGCGATAGCGATCGCCGCCATAGACGACTTAGCTACACCGCGGCTCTTCGCGTAGTCATCGAGATCACGCCAAATTTCGAGAGGCAGAGTAACCTGGATTCTTTTCTTCTCCTCGGCCACTGCCATAGACAATTACCTCCTTCGTTGAACAAACGAAATCGTACCACTACTGATTGAAACAAAGCGTATCACAAATACTGTCTAAAATACAAACTAACACAGAGTGGTACACCTAAATTCGCTAAATCTTTTCGTCGGCCAGATAGGCACTCGAGTTTCCAAAAGGGATACAGGAAATTGCCGAAAAGGGCACAGGGGCGGCGAGTGATTCACCAAGAGTGAAGGTGGGCCCTCTTACCCAAGCGTTACTCGTTGCTTTGAATGGCAACGCACTAGGGCGACGGGAGTACTCGGGAGACCTGCCTGTATATTATGCAGCTGATTGAATGGCAACAGGGCCGGCGACGCAGACGACCCTGTAGCTGTCCACGCGGGACAGGCCGCGCATGTTGAGTTCAACGCGTCTCGTGACTGTTCAGATTCTGTGCACCGGGCGATTTGTTTTGGTCGTTTAGCTGGGCTAATGGTGGTTATTGGCTGCTGGGCTGGAGGATTTGGACTAATAGTTGCTAATAGTGGCCGGATGAAGAGCTGTTCAAGCTATTAGAAGCAATAGCGAGTACGGTCTTGGCTGGAAAACAGGTCGCGAGCAGGGGAGGGCCGAGCATGTACGGACCGGTGAGCAAGAACGGGCCGGCGTTGGAATTTGGGGAGATCGGCGAGGAAGTTAAGGATGAGGTTCGGCGGCAAGCGACTGGCGAGGCCGTCGAGAGAGCCAGGGGCAAGCTCAAGGCCCGTGACGAGCGCGAAGACGATCCGTTTTGGGGTCGCGGGAATCAAGAACACCTTCGTCGAGCTGCGGAAAGACTGGATTCCGGCGAGGGAGTGGAGCACGGATTGATCGAAGAAGAATGACGCTCTGCTAGAATCAGCAGCGCTGTCGGCAGTCCTCGTGCCGGGCAGAGCCCTCCATCCGATGGGAGGTGATGCCCATGACCGATTTCACCGAGTTCGTGAAGCTCCTGACCGCCCTGGTCTCGCTCCTCACGGCCCTCGTCGGCCTTTCCAAGGCACTCAAGCAGGGTTCGAAGCCCAAAAAGAAAGGTCACCGTCGCTAAGGCGGTGACCTAACTCTTCAAAGCAACGGCTCTGCCCAGCTTCCTACGACTTGGGCTGCCGTCGGCACCATTCTACCCGCTTGACATTGCTGTTGTCGATGCGCCGTATCAAGAATCCACGGCAGCGCTCGTGGTTGCAAAACGGCCTAACAAATAGCGGCTATTAGTCAGTTCGGCTGTCTAAAAGGCCTAATAGTTGCCAATAGTGGCTAGTTGGCAACGGATTTGGGCTATTAGTTCTAACAGTGCCTATACTATGACCCTACAAACGGG
Organism: Collinsella sp.; assembly: GCA_046976245.1. Lineage (GTDB taxonomy): Bacteria > Actinomycetota > Coriobacteriia > Coriobacteriales > Coriobacteriaceae > Collinsella. The sequence goes on from JBKWEB010000020.1 coordinate 28,061, forward strand.
ACACGGTTTTCTGCCCGCACGAGGTTTTAAAGTTTTAGCTGGAACAATCCGGCAGATTGGAGCACAGAACATGAGGTTCGAACGCCTCATGTCGCTCAAAATACGTCTCCTCAATTGCGCAAAGGAGAACGGTATTTAGCGACAAGGAGACAATGGAATGATCTGGTTCACCAGTGACACGCACTTCGGGCACGAGAACGTCCTGAAGTTCACGGACCGGCCGTGGGAGACGATTTGGCAGATGAACGATGCCATCGTCGACAACATCAACGGCAGGGTCGCCGTGGATGACGAGCTCTACATCCTGGGGGATTTCTCATTCAAGATGACCGCCCAGGACGCATACGGGCTGCGTAAGCGGATCGCCTGCAGGCGCATCCACCTCGTCCCGGGAAACCATGACAAGGACTGGACCCAGCCGGCGGTCGCGGGCGCGTTCACCGTGGAACCGCCGATCTGCGTGCTCAAGATCGACGGGCAGAAGATCGTCCTGTGCCATTACCCCATGGCCGACTGGCAGGGCATGAGCCATGGATCGTGGCACCTCCACGGGCACATCCACAGCAGCGGCGGCGCGTACAACGAGTTCAACCGCAAGCAGGGGCTCCTGCGCTACGACGTGGGCTGCGACGCCAACGGGCACTCCCCGGTGAGCCTCGACGGGCTGAGGGAATGGTTCGCCGGGGTCGACGAGCCGTGCGGCCGGGTGAAATGGCCCTGGTGGGTCAACGAGACCGGTGACAGGCAGGTCGAACGCGAGCTGGCGGCTTACAAGCGGAAAGAGGCGATCCGATGACGGTCTATGTGACAGGCGACATCCACGGTGGGCTCGACATGCAAAAGCTCCGCGACTGGGAGCTTGGGGATAGCCTTGGCAGCGACGACTATCTGATCATCGCCGGCGACTTTGGCTTTCCGTGGGACTTCTCTGCCGAGGAATGCGCCGATATCGCCTGGATGGAGTCGCGCCCCTACACGGTTCTCTTCGTCGACGGCAACCACGAGCGCTTCGACCACTGGGCGGAGCGCCCCATGGAGCCGTGGCACGGCGGGCTGACGCAGCGCCTGTCGGATACTTCGTCCATCCGCCGCCTCATGCGCGGGGAGGTCTTCGAGCTCGACGGGAAGACGGTCTTCACCATGGGCGGGGCGACGAGCGTCGACAGGGCGTACCGCATCCCGTACAGCTCGTGGTGGCCGCAGGAGCTCCCGGACGAGCGCGATTTCGATGCCGCACGGGCGAGGCTCGACGAGGTCGGCTGGAAGGTCGACTGCGTCATCACCCATACCTGCTCGACGCGCATGCTCTCGCCGACGCTCTACCCGGGCCCAGGCTGGGAGCGTCCTGATGTGGACCGGCTGACCGGATTCCTCGACGAGCTCGAGGATCGCCTGGACTACAAGCGCTGGTATTACGGCCATTTTCACCGAGACGGCAACCCGGACGAACGTCATACCGTGCTGTACGACCGGATCGTGAGGCTCGGGGATAAACTCCTGCCGTGGGGTGCGTACTGATGGCTATCTATGTGACAGGAGACGTGCACGGCAGGGCCGAGTACGGGGCCAGCAGGTTCGCCTTCAGGTCTTGGCCGCTGGGCCGGACTCTGACGCGCGATGACGTGGTGATCGTGGCCGGCGACTTCGGCTTTGTCTGGGATGGATCCAACGCCGAGAAATACTGGCTTGACTGGTTCGAGTCGAAGCCGTGGACCACGTGTTTCGTGGACGGCAATCATGAGAACTACCACGCCCTGGCTGAGCTGCCGGTGCGGGAGTGGAACGGCGGGCTCGTCCATGAGGCGCGACCGCACGTGCTGCACCTGATGCGCGGAGAGGTGTTCGATATCGACGGGCTCACAGTCCTTGCCATGGGCGGCGCCACGAGCAACGACAGGCAGTATCGCAAGGAGGGGAGGAGCTGGTGGCCCGAGGAGATGCCGAGCGAGGAAGAGATGTGGCAATGCCGCACCTCGCTCGACCGCGTGGGCTGGAAGGTCGACTACGTGGTGACTCACGAGGCTCCTGCCGACCTGGCAGAGAAGCTGTGCCGGGAGCGCGAACGCGAGTATCTGGACGACCAGCTGCAACGATTCCTTGCCGAGCTCGACGGGCAGCTCGGCTACCGCGCCTGGTTCTTCGGCCACTACCACGGCGACGAATGGCGCGACGACAGGCACCGCCTTATCTACCGAGACATCGTGCCGATCGAAGACGCTATGCCCAGTTCTCAGTTCTAGAACTGAGATGCTATGCGGTCTACTCCAATTCAAAGGTCTGGTCGAGAGAGTTCGATCCAGCCCCGACCCCGTCGATCTTCACTTCAATGGGGAACATGTCTTTAAGCTCGAAGACCGATATACCGTCGCATTCGCCTCCCGGCGCAAGCCCTTGCGAAGAGAAGTGGTCTTCCTGCAAATCGGCGGCAAAACCGCGAGAAAGCATCTGCTTATTCTGATAGGCCGTAATGTAGCTTCCATCGGCAAAGGAATCTGCAGTTCGATTGTTGGTGGCACGCCATCGAACAACGGCGACCTTCCCGCCATCGCCAAACGAGGAATCATGCACCTCGACGGCAGTGACCGAATACTCCATCTTGCCGTAAACTGCGCCGTCTTCCTGCGAGCTATCGGAATTGGAAACCTGGCCTTCCGACTGGCGATTGTCTGTACGAATGCATCCGGAGGTCGTAACCAGGGCAACCGCCAAAAGACCGGCGACGCCGAGAGTTCGAGCCAGGCTGATGCTATTTTTGCTAACGCGCTTTTTCATGATTTGCTCCAAACTGAATACTTGATTGAGCTATTGCTTTTGTTCGTTGAACACGTATGCCGTCAGCCCATCTGGGTCATGACCTCGACCTTGGCCTCGGCCTCGGCCGCCCGCTGTTCGGCTACAGCAAGGCGGTCCTTGAGGGCGGCGACCTCGGCCATCAGGTCGCGCTGAGCCAGGAATGTGTCGGCTTGGGCTTTCAGTGCGGCGTCACGCTCGCCGCGCAGCCGCTCGATCTCATCGACCATGGCCTCAGCCTCGGCATGGAGTTGGACAATCTGTCTGCCGAGGCCCTTAGCACGGGAGAGGTACCTGACGCTCGCGGCGTGGAGCTCGTTGTTCTCAAGTTCGAGTCTCGCGGTATCGAGTTCGAACTTCTCCTCTATAAAGGCAATCCGCTCATTGCAGTCAGCCTCAATCTTTTCATTCCGATCCGTCGCCTCGACGAGCTTACGGTTGAATTCGTCAAGCTGGGCACTGAGCAGTGCATTCTCGGTCCTGAGGTCGGCCGTCTCGCGCAGTAGCTTCTCCCGCCACGTCGCCTCGGCCCGTTCGGCGGCCTCCTCGTGGACGGACTTTACGCCGTAGATCTCCCTGATTTTTCTCTCGTCTGTCATCGTGCGACACTCCAATCAACAATGGGCATGGCTCCGCCACGCCGTACGGCTGGGAACAAATACGCGGCCGCTGTTGAGTTGTGTTCGTCCTGCGATCGGTGAGTTCTAAAAGGCGTCTCAAGTCATGCGTTCACGCAGGTTTTCGGTTAGAGAAATACCGCACTCTTATATAGTAACGCCGCCGCACTCGGGCCTATTAGGCAAATCGCGAAACGACAGACGGACTTATTTCCTGACGCCCACCAATCCACGTTCACGAAGGATGCGGTACAGCGTTGATTTGGAGACGCCAGTCGCAGCGCAAATATCGGGAATAGGAGTCTCTCCTCCAAGATAGAGCCTTACTGCGGCATCGGCTTTGACGCCGGCTGTGCGAGGCCTGCCACCCACGTTGCCGCCGTGGCTCCGTTTGACGGCGATACCCTCGGCCTGGCGTTGCCTGATCAGATCTCGCTCAAGTTCCGCGGTGCAAGCATGGGTGCCAAGCACGAAGCGCCCGAATGCGGTATCTAGATCCACGGGCTGTTTCAGGGACGTGAGCTTCACGCCGAGGTTTCGAAACATAAGGTCATAGTTGAGCAGCTGCCTGGTCGATCTGGTCAAGCGCTCCCAGGATTCGACCACCACCTCGTCGCCCGCCCGCATCTTCTTGAACAGGCGCTTCTGCTGCGTCCGGTCGCCGTCCTGGGCACCCGTGACCTTGTCCTTGTAGATATGGCCATAGGCCACGCCAGCGTTCACCAGAGCCTCGATCTGGCGGTCCAACCTCTGGTCTTTCGTGCTCACGCGAGCATATCCGTAACGTGTCATTTCATCCTCCTGCCTCGTATTTGATTTTCCCATGGGAATTGACGCGGAGGTTTTGACACTGGGTTTTGGCACTCGACGTTCACGGCATCGAGGGTTCGATTTTCGAGTGCCCAGAGGCATACCTTTTGAGACGTCAGGGCCTTGAATATGAGCAATAAGATGCGTATCAGTTCGCGATGGTTCGATGATGGGACCGGCCATACCGGTTTTTCGATATGGCTATGGCAGTTTTTATATATCGAGTGAGCACGAAGGGCCAGAAACTCGACTCGCGGAGGGGCGGCGGCAACCCGCTGGTGAAGGGAGTTAAGTTGGCGGGTTCGATCTCCCGGTTCAAAAAATACTCAGCATACTGAGTGATTTTACTCAGTATACTGAGTATTTAAGAAACAAGGAGGTAGATTGACATGTTTGAGCGCCATCAAGTTGCCGTGATAGCCCAGAGGATGCGGGAAACGAATAATCCGTTGATGCAATTTATAATCGGGCCCCGCCAAACGGGAAAGTCGACCATGTTCGTGCAGGCGTTGCACCATGTAGACATGCCCTGTCACGTGGTCAATGCGGACGATGTTGTGAATCCCGATGCCAGCTGGCTGCAAATCGAGTGGCAACAGGCAAGAAACCTCACGTCTGGAGGTAAGGCCCCGGCCGTTTTCGTTGTTGATGAGATTCAAAAGGTGCAGAGTTGGTCCACGGTCGTCAAGGGATTGTACGACCGGGATCGCCGGGAGGGGACGCCGCTCAAGGTCATGTTGACCGGATCGTCGTCGCTGCTGCTGCATAAGGGCTTGGAAGAATCCCTTATGGGCCGTTACGAGCTCATTCGGTCGCCGCATTGGTCCTATCGCGAGTGCAGCGAGGCCTTTGACTTTTCTTTTGAAGACTATCTCTATCACGGCGGATATCCGGGTGCGGCGCCGCTGGTTTCCGATGACGCCCGTTGGCGAAACTATATCCGAGATGCGATCGTCGAGCCGGCGATCTCGCGCGATGTTCTCTCGTTGGAGAATATCCGCAAACCGGCGCTGATGCGCGCGCTCTTTTGGCTCGCGGCGAGCTATTCGGGACAGGAGCTTTCGTATTCAAAAATGGTAGGCCAGCTGCAGGATGCCGGTAACACGGTCACGGTCGCCGGGTATTTGGACCTGCTGGGCAAGGCCGGTTTGGTTACGGCGATCCCCAAGTTCAGTGACAAGGAGCTCGCAAAGCGCCGAAGCACCCCGCGGCTCATGGTTTATGACACGGCGTTTATGACGGCGCTCGGCGATAAGGGCCGTGCAGAATGGCTGGAGGATTCGGCGCGGCGGGGTCATTTGGTGGAATCGGCAGTGGGTGCACGACTGCTTGCGCGCGCGCCGGAAGAGGGTTTTGAGGTTATGTGGTGGCGTGAAGGCGTCAAAGAGGTCGACTTTGTGCTGCGAAGGGATGATGCACTGAGCGCCATCGAGGTCAAAAGCGGTGGAGAGTCCGGCCAGAGCGGCATGTCGACGCTCCTAAAAAAGTATCCGCGAGCCAAGCGGATCGTCGTGGGAGGAGCGGCGGCCGGGGCGTGCACCGTGGAGGATTTTCTGCTCGATAAGGTGCCGCTGTTTAACTAGCCTGAGCAAATTGAGAAAATACTCAGTATAGTGAGTGAAATCACTCAGTGTACTGAGTATTTTGACTTGGGCGTTGGATGGGTGCTCGGTCACCGCGTGCGATGGTGAAAACCGGGCCAGGCCTTACCAGCGGATATGCATACAGGAGGGGCTTCCATTTTCCATGTCCCGCTCATATCGTCTGCCAGAAACCTGGCGAATGACCTGTCCCCCTGTCATGCCCTTGTCACAAAATCTATTAACGGGACCGTCAAATTTCCTCCTGCGTTTTCTGACGGTATCGCGGTTCCCGCATACGTTTTGAGACCGGCAAGCTGATGCCGGCTCGAGGACAGCGGCCCGGTGCACCGGGCCGATCGATAGCGGTCTCAGGTTCACAGCGCAGTTTCTCAGGGCTCGCATATATAGGAAGACTTGATTGGCAATCGATTTTAATGAAGTCGGCAGCGCATGTCAGAGTTTTCAACAAACCGCAGGTAAATCCATGTACCAATTATTGGTACATGGATTTACCTGCGATGTTCATGCTTGGTCAAAAGTCCATCAAGCGATATATCCATGATTTTAATGCGCGCGCCTGAGCTTTTGGCTTCAGTGGCAGTCCGACCGCCGGCAGGCGGCTACGCTATGTCCAAAGGCCACGCCTACTCCCAGTACCCGGCCACGTCGACGACCCAGTGCCGCCCGTCGAGTTCCTGCCGCAGAGCTACATCAGGGACGTCTTATTGGGGGACGAC
>JBKWEB010000021.1:0-18393 GCA_046976245.1 Collinsella sp.
GGCGAGTTAGCCGGCAGGTCGGCATGTCAATCCTGGTCTAACAGAGCCTTTTGTTATGTACGATCTCCTTGTACGGGTATCCTAATGCCAACGTGTGCCTATCAGAGGAGAGACCATGCTGTTGTCCGGTATCATCGCCGCCCTTACCAGCCTTTTGATTCCCATCATCATTCTGTTGCTACTGCTTCCCAACGCCTGCTATGTCGTTGAACAACAGCATGCCGTGATCATCGAGCGCCTGGGCAAGTTTAACCGCATCGTCAACGCGGGCTTCCACATGAAGGTGCCCGTGATCGACCGCAAGGCCGCCACGGTGAGCCTGCGCACCATGAAAAACGGTTTTGGCATCGACGTTAAGACCCAGGACAACGTGACCATCGGCCTTGAGGTCTCTGCTCAGTACCACGTGAGCTATGACATGGGCGCCGGCCCGGCAGATTCGGGTATCTACAAGAGCTACTACATGCTGCAGGAGCCCGTCGACCAGATGCGTGACTTCATCACCGACGCCCTACGCTCTTCGATTCCCGTCTACACACTCGATGAGGTCTTTGCCAAGAAGGATGACATCGCCAAGGATGTCAACGCTACCGTTTCCGAGCAGATGGCCGCCTACGGCTTCACCCTCGTGTCGACGCTCATCACCAAAATCGCACTGCCGACCGAGGTCGAGAACTCCATGAACGACATCAACGCCGCCCAGCGCAAGCGCGCTGCGGCACAGGAGCTCGCCGAGGCCGACCGCATCAAGCGCGTCACCGAGGCGACCGCCGAGGCCGAGGCTATGGAAAAGGCGGGCGAGGGCATCGCCAACCAGCGCAAGGCCATTGCACTGGGTATCAAAGATTCGCTCGAGATCATCCAGGAGACGGGTGTCGGCAATGACGAGGCCAACCAACTGTTCATGTTTACGCAGTGGTCCGAGATGATGACGGAGTTCGCTCGCACGGGTAAAACCTCGACGGTCGTGCTGCCGAGCGACTTTTCGCAGTCGGCCTCTATGTTCGAGCAGATGCTGGCTGCCGGTAAGGTTCAGAACGAGTCAAAGGAGTAGGCACGCGTGAAATACACCGTCGTTTGTGTTGGCAAGCTCAAAGAGCGCTTTTGGAAGGACGCGTGCGCTGAGTACACCAAGCGCCTAGGCGCCTATGCCAAGGTGGATATCCGCGAGGTGGCCGATATCGACCCGGCTAAGGCGGGCGGCGTGGATGCCGCGCGCGACAAGGAGGGGGCGGCAATTCTTGCTGCATTGCCGTCTCGAGCGCATGTGATCCTGCTGGCTATCGAGGGCAAGGAGCGTTCGAGTGAGGAGCTCTCGGCGAGGCTCGACGATCTTATGCTGCGAGGCAGCAGCGACATCGCCTTTGTGATTGGCGGTTCGGACGGCGTGAGCGATGAGGTGCGCGCCCGCGCCGACGAGATGCTCAGCTTTGGACGCATTACCTTGCCGCATAACTTGGCGCGCGTGGTGCTGCTGGAGCAAATCTACCGCGCCTGCAAGATCAGCCGTGGCGAGCCGTATCACAAATAGGTCGGCAATACGAAACAATGGCGTGGGACAATAGCTTTCGTTTTGAAGAGCGTGTCTGAGAGGACTATGAGATATGAAGATTGGATTTGTCGGTTTTGGCAATATGGCGAGCGCTATGGCCGATGGCTGGATCGCTGCCGGTGTAGCTGCGAGCGACATGTGCGCTTGCGCGGGTCGCTACGACGCACTGGTTGAGCGCTGCGAGGCGCGCGGCATGGCCGCTTGCCACGATGCCGCCGAGGTTGTCTCCGCATCCGATATCGTGGTCGCTGCGGTCAAGCCGTACATGATCGAGAAGGTATTCGCCCCGCTCAAGGATGCTCTTGCCAAAAAGGTCGTTCTGTCGGTTGCCTGGACCTGGGACAGTGCCAAGTGGGAGCAGGTCCTGCCGGGCGTCGCGCATATCTCGACGGTGCCCAACACACCGGTTTCGGTGGGCGAGGGCGTCATCGCTTGCGAGAAGGCTTCCACGCTTAGTGATGAACAGAGCGCAGTGGTGCTTGATCTGCTTGGCAAGCTCGGTGCGGTGGTTGAGCTCGATACGAGCCTGCTGTTTGTGGGCGGCACGGTGGGTGGTTGCGCTCCGGCATTCGTCGCCATGGCGATCGAGGCCCTGAGCGATGCGGCGGTCAAGCACGGTATCCCGCGCGCCGATGCCTATCGCATTGTGAGCCAGATGGTGCTGGGTACGGCAAAGCTGCAGCTCGCAACCGGTCAGCATCCCGCAGCGATGAAGGATGCCGTGTGCTCGCCCGGCGGTGCCACCATCAAGGGCGTCGTCGCGCTCGAGGACGCCGGCATGCGCAGCGCCCTGGTCAAGGCAATCGACGCAACCCTCCAGTAAAACCTGCTATTTAGGGACAGGTTTATTTTGGCAGGTTTTTCCTGCTGTTTTGTCCTTTTAGCGAAAAGCGCCCCGCAACTGGTTCAATTCCAGTTGCGGGGCGCTTGCGTTTGCCCAGATAAAACCGACCAAAATAAACCTGTCCCTTTTTGGCGAGTTAGTCCCAGAAGCTGTTTTCCTCATCCTCGGACTTGGGGCCGCGGTCGACATACATCTTATGGGTGCGCTTCTCCATTACAAAGGCAAGAATCGCAAACAGCAGGATGCCGCCGGCGAAAAGGATGGCAAAACCGGTGCGGGTGCCAAACAAAAAGGAAAAAACTGCGTCCATTGGGTGCCTTCTTGCGTAGTTGAGTTGGGTCGTAAACGCTCATAAGTATATACTTGCCCATACATGTACAAGGTTGCAACCTAAATGGAATGTATATCGCCGGAGGATCTAATGCTTGATATCAAGTTTGTTCGCGAGAACCCCGATGCCATCGATGTCGCCATGGCTAACCGCCAGACGTCTTGGGATCGCGAGAAGTTCTTTGAGCTCGACGACGAGCGTCGTGCCGTCATCACCGAGGTCGAGGAGCTCCAGGCCACGCGCAACGCCGAGTCCAAGAAGATCGGCGCCCTGATGAAGGAGGGCAAGAAGGACGAGGCCGAGGCCGCCAAGGAGGCCGTGCGCGCCGTCAACGAGAAGATTGACGGTCTGGCCGAGCGCCGCGCCGCCCTCGAGCAGGAGCAGTACGACTTCATGGCTCACCTGCCCAACATTCCGTGCGAGGCCACGCCGTACGGCAAGGACGAGGACGAGAACATCGAGCGTCGCCGCTGGGGCACCCCGCGCGAGTTCGACTTCGACTTTAAGCCGCACTGGGACCTGGGCACCGATCTGGACATCCTCGACTTCGAGCGCGGCAACAAGCTCTCCGGCAGCCGCTTCACCGTTCTCGGTGGCGCCGGCGCCCGCTTGGAGCGCGCCCTTATCAACTTCTTTCTGGACACGCATACGAGCCGTGGCTTTAAGGAGTGGTGGCCGCCTATCGTCGTCAAGCGTCAGACCATGTTTGGCACGGGCCAGCTGCCCAAGTTTGAGGACGACGCCTATCACGTCTCGGGCGATAACTTCCTGATTCCCACCGCCGAGGTCGTGCTTACCAACCTGCACGCCGGCGAGGTCCTCGACGCCGACACCCTGCCGCGTCGCTACACCGCCTTCACCCCCTGCTTCCGCGAGGAGGCCGGCTCCGCTGGTCGCGACACCCGCGGCATCATCCGCCAGCACGAGTTTGACAAGGTCGAGATGGTCAAGTTTGCTAAGCCGGAGGAGTCCGACGAGGAGCTCGAGAGCATGACCGCCGAGGCCGAGTACCTGCTGCAGCAGCTGGGCCTTCCGTATCGCGTGATTAGCCTGTGCACCGGCGACTTGGGCTTCTCTGCCCGTCAGACCTACGACGTCGAGGTCTGGCTGCCGAGCTACAACGCCTACAAGGAGATCAGCTCCTGCTCCAACTGCGGTGACTTCCAGGCTCGCCGCGCCAACATCAAGTATCGCGACCCCGAGAACTTCAAGGGTTCGCGCTACCTGCACACCCTCAATGGTTCCGGCCTGCCGGCCGGCCGCACCATGGCCGCCATTCTGGAGAACTACCAGAACGCCGACGGCACCATCACGATCCCCGAGGTTCTGCGTCCTTACATGGGTGGTCTCGAGAAGATCGAGCCGGTCGCGTAAGTTGGCTGCATAGGGGATATGCAAGGGCGCTCCTTCGGGGGCGCCCTATTTCGTGCGCAGGTCCATACCATGCCGTGCGGACAGCTCAATAGAAAACACACGAACAGCTGTTCTGTATACAGCCATCTACCTGCTATGCTTTTGCTAAATAAGAGCGAGAGAAAGGGGACGCGATGGAGCTGTTTGATGATCGGGTGGTTTTGTTTGAGAGCGACGAGGGTGGGGAGTACCTGCTTGTAACGTGTGAGCCGTCTGGCATGGGTGGCCTGGTGGTTCGACAGACGAGTGAGGGTCCGTTGACACAATGGTGTTTTGAGGAGTCGCCGCATGTGGTCGAGACCTTTGTGACGCACGTGGGGCTTGTGGCGCTGGAGCACTTCTATGGAGTTGGGACTTCCAACCAGGTCGCGCGCATGCTGAGCATCTCGTTTGCCGATTATGATTGTGCCCAGCGGGTGAGATCGCTCCTGAGGGAACTTGATGCTAAGTTTGACGTGATCGAAAAGCCAATCGATCGTACGGGGAACGGCGGTATATGCGGAGCAGCATGACAAAACTGCGTTCCACAAAAAAGTTTGAGATTGTGCTTGACTCCAATAAGCTAAAGTGGTTTTATATGTCTTGCGCTGCGGCGTTACCTCAGCTGGATAGAGGGTCTGACTACGAATCAGAACGTCATAGGTTCGAATCCTATACGCCGCACCAATTGAAATTGAAAGCCTCCGGCGACGGGGGCTTTTCTTTTATGCCGCCACTGCATGGATTCGAACCTTGGTCGAGGCGCGAGCGTAAAGAAAACGCGGAGCGTTTTTAGCCCGCGGGCGAGCGCGCCGGCAGGCGGGCGAAGCCGGTGCGGATCCGCGCAGCGGATACGCGGAATCCTATACGCCGCACCAATTGAAATCGAAAGCCTCCGGCAACGGGGGCTTTTTCTTTTATGGCAACACTGCATGGATTCGAACCTCGGTCGAGACGCGAGCGTCTTAATCATCACTTCGTAAAATTTTTCCAAATTGTCGCTTGACCCATCGAGGGGTCACGTGCATAATAATCCGTGCGTTGCGGCGTTACCTCAGCTGGATAGAGGGTCTGACTACGAATCAGAACGTCATAGGTTCGAATCCTATACGCCGCACCAATTGAGTTTTAAGCCTCCGGAAACAGGGGCTTTTCTTATATCGCGATGCACCGAAGATCGTGCCAAGCCCTCCAAATGAGTAAAAATCAAATTCGATAACTTTTTTTGAAAAAACGCTTGACCATTATTCAGTCTATGTGCATAATAATCAACAAGTCGCGGCGTTACCTCAGCTGGATAGAGGGTCTGACTACGAATCAGAACGTCATAGGTTCGAATCCTATACGCCGCACCAATTGAAATTGAAAGCCTCCGGCGACGGGGGCTTTTCTTTTATGCCGCCACTGCATGGATTCGAACCTTGGTCGAGGCGCGAGCGTAAAGAAAACGCGGAGCGTTTTTAGCCCGCGGGCGAGCGCGCCGGCAGGCGGGCGAAGCCGGTGCGGATCCGCGCAGCGGATGCGCGGAATCCTATACGCCGCACCATTTGAGATTAAAGCTCCCGGCAACGGGGGCTTTTCTTTTACGCCAGCTTGAGTGCTTTCGTCCAAAGGGACGATTTCCTGTCGACTCGTGTAAGATTCCGAGTAGGTGTCGCGGCCCATCCGCGACCACTCCTTCTCTCAACGACCGATCAGGGTGATATTTCGTGGCAGAGCGTCCGACATACAGGCTCAGGTTTCTCGATCCCAAAAAGCGCTTTCCGGCGATGCCCGAGCAGCCTGCGGGGCGCTCATATGGCGTGGTCTGGAAACTCTTTGGCGAGGACCAGCATGAATCTTGTTATGTCGTCGAATTCGTTGGCAAAAGTCATGTGTCGCTTTTGGGCTACGTAAGCGTTTCGGGTGAGGTGTACAAGGTGGACCGCCCCGTCTGCGAGGCTCCGCTGCCCAACGATCCCGACATGGAACTGGTCCTTGACGAGTCGGATTCCAGTATTGGTGAGATTATGGTAAGGGAAGCCAACGGTGCAATGCGCGCGTGTGCGCAAACTGCCGGCTCTCCCGAAGGCCCCATGCGCGAGCAGTCCGACCACGAGACATGGAATTCGACCCGCGCCCTTCCTTACGGCGAGTTCATGGCCTCGATGTTCTTGCGCTACGTGATATTTGCCAACTCCGAAAGCGCTATTGTGAACACGGCGGACGCCGGCGGACTCGACGAGGGTATGCAAAACGTAGTCGACAAGATCAAGCTCGTAAAGTTGCCCGAGCCGGTCGAGGTGTTTTTGGGCTTTAACACGGCACCGCTCCCCGATGCTATCGAGACGCTGCTTTACCGCGTTGACCATGCCGAGAATCCGAGCGGTATCGAGCGCTATGCCGCCGCCCTTATGAGCGAAATTGACTTGCCCCGCCTGCGCACCATCGCTGCCAAGTCCGAGATGAGCCTGGCTCGCATTGATCGCTCAAAGATTTTCTATCTCAATTTTGATCGTAGCCTGCTGGACCAGGACGAGATTGACATGCTGCTTGCCGTCGAGTGCCGTCTCAACCGCCTCTCCGGCATCCTTGAGCGCATCGGGGCCGGATTGGTCCCTACGGCATCCTCGCCGAGCCTTGAGGGCTGCGCGCTCTTTGATGCGTGGCATATCGCCAAGACGACCAACGATGTTCCCCGACTGCTCGATACGGCTTCGAGCGATAACCCGTGGGGCAAGCCGGGTACGGTGGCTTGCCAGCCGGGCGGCGAGTGGGACGTGCGCACCCGTTTTGCGCGAATCGTTGAGGCGCTCAACGTGGTCACGCGGCTCGACTATACCTATCGGGCAAACGTTGCCGAGGGGATTATGCTCGTTCGGTTTGGGCAGTCTGTCGTTGATGCCATGCCGCAACGTGAATACGACGCTCAGGATGACGCCTGGCGCGAGCTGGACGAGGACACGCGCGCGATCTGGGCCGCGGAGCACGATGCGCGCGTGGCACTCACGCTTGCGGCAGCTTGCTTTGCTTCGGGTGCTCGCATCACGCGCTGCTACGTGCAGATTGCGGCTCCCGACGGCGAGCAGGGCGAGCGCGTTGTCACAACGTATTTCTTTGGGCGCGCGGCCTATCTGGCCGATTGCGTGTCTGTCGCCAAGGATCTTGAGAGCATGGACATGGACGATATGCCGTGCAAGCGTGTGCTTGAGGCGTATGAGTCAACCGCTCCGGAGACGATTGAGCCTGCGGAGGTTCATGCTCGTCCGCGTGATGACCATCGCACGCTGCCGCCGGCGCTGCGCGATCTGCTACTTGCCGATACGGCTGACGAGTTGGAGGTCATGGAAGAGGACGACGACCCATACGTGGCCCGTGTTGTTGAATTGCGCGAGCAGGCAAAAGTCGACCGTACAGGTGCTTTTGAAGGCTTTTCCCGTCTTGTCGAGGAGTTGGAGGCTAAGTGCGCCGTCGCCGAGCTTTTGGCGACAGGTCCGGTTCAAACGCAGTTTTGCGATAACCAGCTGGTGCGCATGGTGCTACCGGTGTTGGAAGAAGACGACTCTGTGCGGATCCTTCGTGCGCCCGATGCGCTGTACTTTGCCCAGCACGAGATTTGCAGCTTTTACGCCGAGCAAGAGGACTTTGAACGAGCACTGCCCGAGGTGCGCCATCTTTACGATCTGGCGCGCTCGTCCATGCAATCGCACTTTGCGCTCATCAACGTGCTTGCGCGTCTGGAGCGCTTTGACGAGATTATCGAGGTGGCGCGCCACGGCCTACGTATTGCCAGCGATCGTTCTGCAATTGGCTACCTGTTCTACCGCTTGGCGTTTGCCTATTGGAATTGCGATCAGCTCGACCTGGCGCTGGCTTGTTACCGTCTAGTGCCGCGCGGTGAGGAATCGGGCAGCAGCGCGCTGGAAGAAATGCAGGGCCTCATGAACGAGATGGGCGTCAGCGAGCCGCCGACGTTCGAGGAAGCGGTCGAGACCATCCGCACGGCTGGACTTGAGCTGCCGCCAGTGTCCGCCGTGACGAATCAGCTGGCGGATGCCGCCGTGCAACTGGTCGACAACGGCTTCTTTTTCCTTGCACGCGGTTGCATCTTCCAAATGTGGCGCACCATGGGTAACGACGAGCTCGGCTCCCTCAACCGCTCGCTGGGGTAGGCGAAGCTTCCAAGGAGGAAAGGATGCTAGGCAATTAGAAAATTTCCTCTTGCCCATCCTTGGCTGTTTGGTTACTATAGAACGGCTGTTACGGAGAGCTGACCGAGAGGCCGAAGGTGCTCGCCTGCTAAGCGAGTATGCCCCAAAAGGGCATCTGGGGTTCGAATCCCCAGCTCTCCGCCAGTACGAATTTGAAGAAGGGTCCCATTTGGGGCCCTTTTTTGTGTGGAGAAAGGAGGCTGGGGATTCGAACCCTCAAAAAAGAGGCATCCTTTCGGACGCCTCCTTTCAGTGGGCTGATTATTCTTGCGCTCTACACCTCAGGAGCCTTGGCTACGGTTTCGCTCTCGGCTGTGAGCGGGCGGTTGTCGATGCGGCGGCCCAGGCGGTCGAGCTTCACGAGCAGCCACTCGATGGGATTGGGCCCCGTTCCTTCCTCGTCGGCAACCAGGTCCATGACGGCAATCTTGGTGCCGTCCTGCTTAAGCGTAACGCTGCCCACCTTATCGCCAACATGCACCGTGCCCGAAAGGTCATCGTAGCTAACCTTTTCGGTCACTTCGCCGGCGAGTGAGAACACTGTTGCCTGTGCGGCGGGGTCGGCGAGCGTGGCATCGATCGTCTTATCCGTCCAGTCGGTTTGGCCAATGCGCGCCATAAGCGGGTTGCCGTTGGCGGTCTTCTCCTGTGTATTGGCAATTGCGACCGTCACCTTGTGACCGTAGTACCAGTTGGCAAGGGTCGCCGTATCGGTAAAGCGCTGATCGTTGGTTGTGGAGTTCAAAATAACGGTGTAGACCTCGTCGCCGTCGCGGTTGTAGGCGCTCGTAAAGCAATAGCCCGCGTCGTCGGTGGTGCCGGTCTTGCCGCCAATGTTTCCGTCCTGACCGAGCAAAACGTTGTGCGTGTCCATGGAATGCGAATGGTCTGAGTCATCGGCGCCCGTGACCTCAATCCAAGAATCCTCGCTCGCGACGACTTCGCGAATCGTATCGTTTTTCATGGCCTCCCGCATCATCAGTGCCACGTCATGTGCGGTTGAGTGCATGTCGCCGGCCCACTCATCAAAGTCCAGGCCGTGTGGGTTCTCAAAGACCGTGCCGGTGCAGCCGAGCTTTTTGGCGCGCTCGTTCATGGCCTTCACAAAGGTTGCCTCGGCGTCTTTGGTCTTGGGGTCGATCTTTTTGCCTACGTACTCGGCAAGCACGGTGGCGGCGTCGTTGCCCGAGGGGATCAACAGGCCGCGTAGTGCCTGCTCCACGGTGAGCTCGTCGCCTTCGAGCAGGCCGGCAGTCGAGTTGCCTACGGTGGCGGCAGCGTTGCTCACCGTGACCTTCTCGTCCATCTTGCAGTTTTCGACGGTCAGGATTGCGGTCATGACCTTGGTGATCGAGGCGATCTTGACCTGTTCGTCGGCGCCGCGTCCATAGTAGACGGTGCCGTCCTTGCCCATAACAAGGGCATTCGTTGCCTCGATATCGGGCAGGTTTTCTGTCGTGATGCCGCGGACGTCGGCGGTCTTGCCGCAGACGTCGTCGGTCGTGAGCACTTGGGCGCCGGCGACGGTGGGCATGCCGGCAGCAAGAGCGATAGCGCAGACAAAGCCGGCGGCAAGCTGGGCGGAGCGCTTTGCAAAAGAGGTGAGGGACATCACAGATTTCGCTTTCGACGGAATGGTCTCTTCTGGCACTAGAGTATATCGTTTGCCGGCGACGACGATCGTTGCGTGCGCGCATGGCCCGCATTCGTGCTCGAACGGGCACAAGGGTGCTTAAGGTCGACTTAATCGTCCGCGCTTGTTGTGTGTGGCGGGCGCCGCCTCGGGCATAATGGAGCGCGAGAGGAGCACGCATGAACGAGCGCATACTGGTAGTTGATGACGAGAAGGCCATCGCCGACCTGGTTGGTATCTACCTTACAAAGGAGGGCTTTGACGTCCAGATCGCCTACAGCGGGGCCGATGCGGCCAAGGCAATCCTGGAGCAAGAGTTTGACCTGGCACTGCTCGATGTCATGCTGCCCGATATCGACGGCTTTGAGCTGCTGCGTACCATCCGTGCCAGCCATACCTATCCCGTAATTATGTTGACGGCCCGCGATGCCCAGCAGGATAAGATCGAAGGCCTTTCTCTTGGCGCGGACGATTACGTGGTCAAGCCGTTCCGCCCGCTGGAGCTCATCGCGCGCGTTCATGCTCAGTTGCGCCGCTACACCAGCTACGGTAGCCGCGCGCGGGCGACCGAGTCGCCGACCCTCCAGCTCGATGGCCTCGAGATCAACCGTGACGCTCGCTCCGTGACGGTGGACGGTGCGCCGGTGCGCCTCACGCCCATCGAGTATTCCATCTTGCTGTATCTGGCCGAGCATCGCGGCAGCGTGGTGCCCGTGGAGGACCTGTTCCGCGCGGTGTGGAACGAGGACTTTATGCCCGGCTCCAACAATACGGTGATGGTGCATATTCGCCACTTGCGTGAAAAGATCGGCGACGACGCACAAAAGCCACGCTTTATCAAAAACGTCTGGGGCGTCGGCTACATCATCGAATAACGCTTTTCGCTTGTGAGGATCTTGATATGACAAAAGACGATAGGCAAGCGTTCGAGGTGCCCGATCGGCTCTTTGAATACGTGAGGGCGGTCGTCGATAATCGCGCGCTTGCGACGGTGCTGCTCTTTTTGCTGAGTCTGCTGCTGATCGGCATTGATAACATCGCCGGTATCTTAGCGGTGCTACTCATCGGCTTCTTGCTGATCGATCGCTTTGAAATCGTGCGTCGCTGCGTGGTGATCGGCGGTGCCGCGTGGGTCATGACGCTGGCGATCAGCGCCATGGCACTCGGTGGCATTGAGGGACCGGTGCTGTTCGATGCCGGCTTTGTATTCAACATGCTTGGCTTTGTGCTGGCGCTTGCCGCGTGCGTGCTGTTCTTGTGTGGCCGCGCCCTGTACTACCAGGGCTACGAGCAGGGCGAGCAGCATGCCGATTGTGTGCTGGCCGCTCGTATTCAAGATCGCCTGATCGATCACCCCGACACCTGGGATAACATCGACGGCGACTTCTTGGAGGTCGAGGGCGCCCTTAACCGCGTGCGTGACCGTGAGCGCAAGGTGCAGCAAGCCCTGCGTGACGAGTCGCATCGCAAGGACGATTTGGTCACGTACTTGGCACATGACCTACGCACCCCGCTTGCCAGTGTGGTGGGCTATCTTTCGCTGCTGCAAGAGGCTCCCGAGCTGCCGGTTGAGCAACGTGCGCACTTTACGGGCGTGGCTCTCGACAAGGCGCACCGGCTCGATGCGCTCATCGAAGAGTTCTTCGATATCACGCGCTTTGACTTCCACGATATCGTGCTCACGCGCGGCTATGTTGATCTGGGGTTGCTGCTGGCTCAGGTGGCTGACGAGTTCTATCCCATCCTCAACGAGCAGCATAAGGAAGTCCAAGTTGATATTCGCGAGGACCTGACGGTGCTCGTGGATGGCGACAAAATGGCTCGCGTGTTCAACAACATCATGAAAAACGCTATTGCCTATAGCTATGAGGGCTCGACCATCACGATCGAGGCCAGACGCCGGGACGGCGGTGGCGTGCGCGTGCGCTTTATCAATCAGGGCGATCCCATCCCTGAGGCAAAGCTCAAGGTGATCTTTGAGAAGTTCTATCGCCTGGATGCGGCGCGTGCGACCAATCGCGGCGGCGCTGGACTGGGGCTTGCCATCGCCAAGGAGATCGTATGCGCGCACGGCGGTACCGTTGCATGTGAATCGACGCCCGAACACACGATATTCACCATCGAGCTGCCCGCCGCATAGCCAGTGTGCCCTTACAAACACTTGACAATGCGCTCACGTGCATATGAGCCGCGATTCCTACTATCGATACTGCTGAATTGATATCGATGTGGAGGTATGCGGTATGACGGCTGCTGCGGCTGTGGAGCCCACGGAGCTTGAAGAACTCATGAAAGCGCAGGCCGAGGCCGCGCGCGAGCGCGAGGTTGGGGATGCGACTCGCCCCACGGCAGAGGATCTTGCCGCCTCGCCGACGCGTATCGATGTCGAGGGCCTCGACCTGTTCTATGGCGACCACCATGCGCTCAAGGACGTGAATATCAAGATCCGCGACAAGCAGATCACCTCGTTCATCGGGCCTTCGGGCTGCGGAAAGTCCACGTTGCTGCGCTGCTTTAACCGCATGAACGACGGCATCAAGGATTGCCGCATCGAGGGCAAGATTGCGCTCGATGGTCAAGATATCCTGGGCGATTACGACATCTGCCGTTTGCGCCAGCGCGTGGGCATGGTGTTCCAGCGCCCCAACCCGTTTCCCATGAGCATCTACGACAACGTCGCCTATGGGCCGCGCGGTATGGGTGTGCGCGACCGCGTCGTGCTCGACGAGCTGGTCGAGGACTCCCTTCGTCGCGCTGCGCTATGGGATGAGGTCAAGGACAAGCTCAAAGAGTCGGGTCTGGGTCTTTCGGGCGGCCAGCAGCAGCGTCTGTGCATCGCCCGCGCGCTGGCCGTGCAGCCCGACATTCTGCTGATGGACGAGCCGACCTCGGCACTCGACCCTGTGTCGACGCTCGTGGTGGAGCAGCTGGCCTGTGAGCTCAAAGAGACCTGCACGCTCGTGGTCGTTACGCACAATATGCAGCAGGCGGCGCGTATCTCCGATTCGGTCGCATTCTTTTTGCTGGGTGAGCTGGTGGAGCACGCGCCCACCGCGCAACTCTTCAAGAATCCGACCGATCCGCGCACGGCGGATTATTTGACGGGGCGTTTTGGCTGATACCATCTAGTAAAGGTACCTTTAGGGTTAAGATGCGGTCATGCCGGCCGCAAAGGGGTTCAACATGATCTATTACGTCGAGGACGATGACAACATCAGGGATTTGACGGTCTATGCGCTGCGCAAGCAGGGGATTGAGGCCGAAGGCTTTTCGTGCGACGGTGAGTTTAAGGCTGCCGTGGCGCGACGGGTACCCGATGCCGTCCTGCTCGACATCATGCTGCCCGATACCGATGGCTTGGCGATTATGCGTCGACTGCGTGCCGATCGCCTGACGGCGACGGTGCCCATCATGATGCTTACCGCCAAGGATACCGAGCTCGACAAGGTGATGGCGCTCGATGGCGGTGCCGACGATTACCTGACTAAGCCGTTTTCGCTCATGGAGCTTGCGAGCCGCTGCCGCGCACTGCTGCGTCGCGGCGGCATGGTCAAGCAGGCGAGCGATGTGCTCAGCGTGGGCGACATCGTGCTCTCGCCCAGCCATCGCGAGGTGACCGTTGCCGGCGAGCCGCTTAAGCTCACCCTGCGCGAGTTCGACCTGCTCGAGTACCTCATGCGCAAGCCCGGCGTGGTTTTTACCCGCGAGTCGTTGCTGCAGAGCGTGTGGGGCTGGGACTTCGACGGCGGTTCGCGCACCGTTGACGTGCACGTGCAGACGCTTCGCCAAAAACTGGGCGAGCATGCCAGCGCCATCGAGACCGTGCGCGGCGTGGGCTACCGCTTGGCCGAGCCTTCTGCCGGCGATGGTGCCAAAGGCGACGACACCGCGGCCACCGCATCGGAGGAGTAACCCGTGGTCTTCGCCCCCCAGGGAAAACATACGCTGTCGCACCGCGTTTTTGTGACGATCTTTGTCTGCGCCATGGCGGTTATCGTGGCGTTTACGGTGCTGGGTGCGTTCTTTGTGCAAAACACCTTGGCGGATGCCACGAGTGCCAATCTGGCGCAGGAAACCGAGCTCATTGCTGCCGCTCTCGACGAACAGCAGGAGCCCATCCCGTTCTTGCGTAGTCTCGATCGCGAGGACTTGCGCATCACGCTGATTAACAAGGATGGATCGGTTGCCTACGACAACGAGGCGTCGCCTTCCACACTGCCCAACCATGGCGATCGCCCCGAGGTCATCGAGGCCTTTGAGAGTGGTTTGGGTTCCGCGGAGCGCGCAAGCTCTACGCTCGACGAGATTATGCTGTATCGCGCCGTCGCCCTTGATAACGGCCAGGTTGTCCGCTTGGCGCAGGCCCAGCCTGGCGTTGCGGCGATTTTGCTGTCGATGGTGGCGCCGATGCTGCTTATCGCAGCAGCGGGTGCGGTACTCTCGTTTTTTATGGCGCGCCGCGAGTCCCGTGCCATCATCGCGCCGTTGCAAGAGGTGGATTTGGACCACCCACGCCGTAGCTATGAGCACGCCTATGCCGAGATGGTCCCCATGCTTGAGCGTATCGAGTCGCAGCGCCAGGAACTCAAGCGCCAAATGGCGGTGCTAGCGGACAACGACCGTATGCGCCGCGAGTTCACGGCGAATATCACCCATGAGCTCAAGACGCCGCTTACGGCGATTTCGGGCTATGCCGAGCTCATCGCAAACGGCATGGTCGAGGGCGAGGGCGACCTGCGCAACTTTGGCGGTCGCATCTATCGTGAGGCGGGCCGCTTGGCAGCGCTTGTCAACGATATCCTTACGCTGTCTAACTTGGACGAGGCCGAGCGTGCAGCTGAGGGCGAGGCGGTGCCCATTGGGTCCACGGAGCCTATTGAGCTCTCGCGTGCCATCTACGCGGTCGAGCAGCGTCTTGAACAGGTCGCCCGTCAGGCGAATGTGACGATAAGTCATGAGACCAAGCCTGTGGTCATCGAGGGCGTGTCGCGCTTGATTGACGAGCTCATCTATAATCTGGCGAGCAACGCCATCCGCTACAATCGACCCGGCGGTACGGTTACGCTGCAGTGCGGCACCAACGACGAAGGCCATCCGTTCCTTGCGGTCGCCGACACGGGAATCGGTATCGCGCCTGAAGAACAGGGCAAGGTATTTGAGCGGTTCTATCGCGTGGACAAGAGTAGGTCCAAGGCGCGCGGCGGAACCGGTCTGGGGCTTGCCATTGTCAAGCATGCGGCCCTGTATCATCACGCCACGCTCGATCTGTCGAGCGAGTTGGGCGTGGGAACCACCATTACGGTGACGTTTCCCATACAGCAGGACGAGCCATTCGCATAGCGATACAACATAGGTATTGATGTAGACGCCGCATTTGACTTTCGGGTGCGGCGTTGTTGTGCAATTTTACGATTGCTTCCGACATTTTTACAGGAGAGCCTGTTTCTTATGTATAGAGTTTGGTCTCGGTAAAAAGATGCGATAACATACGGACAGTTTTGTCAATCCGAACTGGGGAAATGAAAGGCAAGCTGCATGACCCTTCTCGAACTGTTCCAGCTGCTGAAGAAGCACCTTAAGCTGGTCATCACCCTTCCGGTGGTCTGCGCGATCGCCATGGGCATCGTGTCCTTCGTTGCGATGGACAACACCTACACCGCGACGACGAGCATGTACATTCTCGCCAAAACCGACGATAGCGGTCAGATGAGCTACAACGATCTCTCGGCGAGCCAGATGCTTTCCAACGATATCGCCACGCTGCTGGATAGCGATAGCGTTAAGAGCGGTGCTGCCAATGAGCTGGGCCTTGCTGACCTGGATGACTACAAGGTGTCTGTTTCCTCCGAGACCACCACGCGTGTCATTACGCTTTCAGTTACCGGCACCGATGCCAAGGAGACGGCTAAGGTCGCAAAGGCCATGGCCAGCTCGGTGAGTACGGTCGCTCAGAACGTCGGCGCTGCCCAGAGCATCAACGTTATCGACGAGGCTAAGACTCCCGAAGTCCCCAGCGGCCCCAAGCGTATGCTGTACGTTGCTGTCGCGTTCCTCGCGGGCATCTTTATCGTAGTTGCCTATGTCGTTTTGGCAGACATGCTCAACACCCGCATCCGCGGTGCCGAAGAGGCAGAAGAGCTCCTGGGCATTCCCGTTGTTGGCCGAATTCCGGCTATGAAAGGTGGTAAATAGGCATGGCTAAGGCAAAGAACACCGATAAGCTCGTTGTACAGAATGCCGCCAAGACCCTTCTGGCCAACATCCGCTTTGCGAGCGTGGACGACCCCATTCGCACCATCACCGTTACGTCCTCGATTCCCAACGAGGGCAAGTCTACGGTTTCCATCAACCTTGCCCAGGCTATCGCTACGAGCGGCAAGTCCGTGCTCCTGGTCGAGGCCGATATGCGCCGCAGGTCCCTTTCCGATATGCTCGGCGTTCGTTCGCGCGGCGGACTCTATGCGGTTCTTTCCGAGCAGATCTCCATTGACCAGGCGATTGTCGAGACGGGTCAGAAGAACTTCTACTTCCTCGATGCCGAGCCGCATATTCCCAATCCTGCCGACATCATCGTCTCTCACCGCTTTGCCAAGCTGGTAAAGGCACTGTCTGCCAAGTTCCAGTACGTCATCTTTGATGCTCCCCCGGTCGGCACCTTCATCGATGCTGCCGAGATTGCCAGCCTGACCGACGGTACGCTGTTCGTGGTGCGCGAGGACTTCACCAAGCGCGAGGAGGCGCTCAACGCTATCGGCCAGCTTAAGAAGTCCGAGAAGGTCAAGCTCATCGGTACCGTCATGAACTACTGCGAGACCGAGACCAGCGAGTACTACTACTCCTACTACACCAAGGACGGTAAGAAGGTTAAGAAGGGCTCCGACGATCAGGGGACTTCCAAAAAGGGCATCTTCACCAACCGAGCAAACGTTTAGTTGATTAAGGCTGACCTATGCGTGACATTCATTGCCATATCTTGCCGGGTGTAGACGACGGCGCCGCCGATCTCGATGAGAGCTTGGCGATGCTCGAGGCTGCCAAGCGGGCCGGTGTAACCAGAATCGTTTGCACTCCTCACTGCCGTGATCCCTATTTTGATTACGACAAGATGTGGGATGCCTTTGAGCTGCTGCGTGATAACGCTGACGGTTTTCCGCTCCAGATGGGCTTCGAGGTCAACCATCGAAAGCTCGTTGAGCTTGGTATCGATGCCGCGGAGCACTTGCATTTCGATGGGACCAACGAGTTTCTGCTCGAGCTTTCGACGCATGCCGATGCGTATGCGTTTAGAGAGTACGAGAACACGATTTACGATTTGCAGTGTCGTGGCTACCAGGTGATCATCGCTCATCCTGAGCGCTATCGTGCGGTTCAAAAGGATGTAAGCGTGGCGGAGCGTCTGGTCGATATGGGCTGCAAGCTGCAGGCTTCGGCGGACTTTATTGCCGGCGGTCGCTTTGGTCGCGAGAAAAAGCCGGCACAGCGCCTGTTCGATCAGAACCTGTACAGCTTCATCGCGAGCGATGCCCATAACGTGGGTCATTACGACTGCCTGGCGAAGGCTCGCGCGAAGTTTAGCGTGCGCGGAGCTCATTTTCGCTAATATCTGTCCCTAACGTTCGCATTGAATGAAAGGGCAGCCATGGATATTCAACTTAAGACGGGATGTTTTGATGACGCGGCGTTGGTGCGCCGCGTCATTTTTATTCAAGACTTTAGTCTGCTGGCCGCGCAGCGGCCAGCTTTAAACCACCCGCTACGCGGGTGGAGACAAACGGCTTTACAAAGCCACCCCTCCGACCGATATTGACGATTGTTCAGGCCGTCAAGAATTCGAGTCGAAGGGGTGGTCGCCATGGCCCAGAAGGCCTACAGCCTTTCCCACACGAAGTGGATGTGCAAGTACCACGTCGTGTTCACGCCGAAGTATAGGCGCAAAGTGATCTACAACCAAATCAGGAGCGACATAGGGGAGATCCTCAGGAAGCTGTGCGAGTACAAGGGGATCGAGATAATCGAGGGGCACCTGATGCCCGACCACGTGCACGTGCTGCTGGCGATCCCGCCGAAGTACAGCGTCGCGAGCGTCATGGGCTACCTGAAGGGGAAGAGCTCGCTGATGATATTCGACAGGCACGCCAACCTCAAGTACAAGTTCGGCAACAGGAAGTTCTGGGCGGAGGGCTACTACGTGTCCACCGTCGGCCTGAACGAGGCGACGATCGCCAAGTACATCAGGGAGCAGGAGTCCCACGACATCGCGCTGGACAAGCTGAGCGTGAAGGAGTACGAGGACCCCTTCAAGAGGAGGTGATCCCGCCGGTTCGACCGGCGCGCCACGGGTCAAGATGCACTAGGCCTGGACGAAGTCCGGGCCCGCGCCTTTAGACGCGAGCCCGGGGCCCGTGGGTTATACCCTAAGAGCAAACCACCCTTTTTAAGGGTGGTTCTGAT